>CAZANC010000008.1:0-29498 GCA_964486495.1 uncultured Occallatibacter sp. | reverse complement strand
TTTTTGTTGGATAAAACGGTGCGGTTTTCTCCTTTCACCCGCCCATTTTTCCCTGAAAACGATCGGGACCATGCGCTGAAGCGCAAGTCCCGTCTGCTACAGCGCTCCCACCGGAAGCGCAACCAGCCGCTCTACGTCGGCACGCGATGTTTCGGGCGGAACGCAAAGAACGGGCACACGCGAGGCCGAGAGCAAAGCAAAGGCCGTGCCATGCGGCCCCGGCGTGGCGCTCGAGCGTTTTACCCCGGCGACAAGAATGCAGGGGTGATTTTCGGCAATCGCTTCTGCAACGGCATCGGCAGGGTCGCCGCCCTTCACGATGCAATGCACCGGAGCCTCGTTGAGCAGCCAGCCTGAGCCCCCACTGAGCGCATGGTGACCGCGCGGTGGAAGCTTGACGCCAAAATCCGCCGCGACGCAAGGATCCTTGCCGGCTCTAATCTCGGCGGCTGTGCGAACGTGCAGCACAAGCAGAGGCCGCTCAAAGGTCTTCGCCAGGGAGTAGGCGGTCGCGGCAGCAGCAGTGGCGGATTCGTTTCGTTCCATTGTGAGCAGAACCGGTCCGCCTGGCTTGGGCCGGTTGGGGCCTGCATTCCAGTCCGCGGCAACGGCCAGCACCGGACAAGGCGACAACCTGACGAGTTGCTCCGCAATCGCGCCCACTACCACGGGTCCGGCGCCCTCCATCCCTTTGGTGCCAATAACGATCAGCCCGGCCTCGTACTGGCGCGCCACATCCACCAGCATCTCCGCAACCGTCCCTTGCCGCACCACGGAATGGCTGTGAATTCCTTCGCGGAGCAGGTCGCCCGCGAGCTTGTCCAGCACTTTGCGAGCCTGTTCGGTCAGGTGGCTTTCGACGTTGCCGGGGAGCCCTTCAACGGCTGCGTACTCCATCGGATCGAGCCCATGCGCCAGAATGATTCGTGCCCCGTAGTTCGTGGCCAGCTTGCGTGCGTATTCCAGAGCCGCCTCTGCCTGGCCATCGAGGCCGGTTGCGACCACAATCGTCTTCAATCCTTGATCGAAACTCACGGTTCACTCTCCTCCGGGGCGCATTGCTATCTCGCTCATTGGACTCTGAGTGTGCGCTTCGAGCGCAAGGCGGGACAGTGACCTCATTCACCCCTACCTGTGATTCGAGTCACATTGCAAATTCCTGATTTTGCTGGAGAACAGCGTTGTCACAGCCAGCCGGATGAGGCTGGCGCAGATAGTTCGTGCATTCGCGGCAGGAGCAAGGCGCCGTCTCGCGGGCGCTCTGTACATCTGGCGGCCCAATGCGCTACCTTGGGCGCGATATGAAAACGCCATTCGAACGCTCACTTCTCTCGGGTTTCTCTTTCGCTTTCACAATTCTTCTCGCTAGCAGCCTCGCCGTTTCGGCCCAGGCTCCCGCGCCCGATTCGCCGGCCATTGAGGCTCAGGCTCAAGCGATGGTCTCCAAGCTCACGCTCGACCAGAAGGTTGAGCTCCTCGGCGGCATCGACAGCATGTTCACGCGGCCCATGCCGTCCATCGGCCTGCCACGCTTCAAGATGTCCGATGCTTCGCTCGGCGTGCGAACCTGGGGCCCGACGACGGCCTATGCAGGCGGCGTTGCACTGGCCGCCAGCTGGGATCCCGAGCTCGCCCGGAAGATCGGCGAAAGTTTGGGACGCGATGCACGAGCTCGCAGCGTCAATTTCCTTCTTGGACCCGGCGTGAACATCGCGCGCTCACCGCTCAGCGGGCGTAATTTCGAATACCTTTCCGAAGATCCGTTCCTGAACGCGTCCCTCGTGGTCCCATTCATTGAAGGCGTGCAGTCGCAGGGCGTTTCCGCAACCGTGAAGCACTTCGCCCTCAACGATCAGGAGTTCAATCGCCACAACGCGAACGTCGACGTCGACGAGCGAACCATGCGCGAGATCTATCTGCCTGCCTTTGAGGCCGCTGTCACCAAAGCTCACGTGGACGCGGTGATGGACTCCTACAACCTTGTGAGCGGGGTTCACTCCACGCAGAATGACTTTCTCAACCTCAAGCTGCTCAAGGGCGAATGGGGTTTTCAGGGCGTTCTTATGTCCGACTGGGACGCGACCTACGACGGCGTCGAGGCGGTCAACAACGGCCTCGATCTCGAAATGCCCAGCCCGAAATTCATGAACGCGAAGAATCTTATCCCGGCCGTTCAGAATGGTCAGGTAAAAGAATCCACGATCGACGAACATCTCCTGCGCCTGTTTCGCACCGAGCTCCGCTACGGCTTCACCGATCGTCCGCAGTTCGATCCCGCTGACTCCACCTACTCCGTCGCCGATCGCGCAGTTGCTCTTCAGGGCGCTCTCGAAAGCATCACGCTGCTCAAGAACCAGGGAAATCTGCTGCCGCTCGATCCCGCCAAAATCAAGAACATCGCTATCATCGGCCCAGACGCTTATCCCGCGCTCCCAGGTGGCGGTGGATCGTCCGAGGCCCACGCCTTCGAGCCGGTCAGTATCCTCACCGGCATCGCCAACCTGCTCGGTCCCGGTGCGCATGTCTTCTACAGCGCCGGCATGCCCGACTCGCCCGACGAAAAGAAAGCGATAGCTGACGCTGACGTGGTGATCGTTGCCGTCGGTTTCGACGCGAAGACGGAGCGCGAGGGCGCCGACCGAACCTTCACGCTGCCACCGGGCCAGGACGCGCTTATCGAAGCGGCCGCGGCGGCCAATCCTCACGTCATCGTCACCATCACGGCAGGCGGCGGCGTCGACACCAGCCGCTGGCTCGATAAAGTTCCAGTCCTGCTCCACACCTGGTATCCCGGCCAGGAAGGCGGTACGGCCGTAGCGCAGATTCTCTTTGGGCAGCACGACCCTGAGGGCAAACTTCCCATCAGCTTCGATCGTAGTTGGGACGAGAACCCATCCTCGAAGTGGTACTACGGCGACCCAAAGGACAACACCACGCTGCATACGATTGGCGAAGACGGCAAGCCGCTCGACTACACCATCGAGCAAATCAAATACGGCGACAAGCTGATGGTCGGCTACCGCTACTGGACCACCACCGGCAAGCACCCACTGTTTCCCTTTGGCTTCGGCTTGAGCTACACCACATTCAAATTCTCAAACCTCAAAGTTCCCGCCTCGGCGGCCAAAGGTTCCGCGGTCGACGTCAGCTTCGACGTCACCAACACAGGCAGCGTGGCCGGAGCTGAAGTCGCCCAGCTCTACGTCTCCGACCCTTCCGCGCAGGCCGACCGTCCCGAGCGCGAGTTGAAGGGCTTCGCCAAGGTCCGTCTCGATGCCGGCGAAACTCGACCCGTGACGATCAGCCTGGACGCACGCGCCTTCAGTTACTGGGATGAACCCGCCCACAAGTGGATCATCGATCCCGGCAAGTTCATCGTTCGCGTCGGCGATTCCAGCGAGAACACACCGCTCCAAGCCGACATTGACCTGCACTAACTGTGCGTTTGCACCAGCCTCAATCTGAATCGGAGATCAATCGACCCATGTTGAACCGCTGCTTCCGTCTTGCCGCTCTCGTCCTTGCTGTGCCCGCATTGTCTCTTGCTCAGTCCGCGCCGCATCCGCAGTGGGTGGGCACCTGGGCCACTTCTCCTGTGCCAGCTATCGGCGGCTTCAACGTCCGCCCGTTCAGCGGGGTTACGCTGCGCGAGATCGTCCATACTTCAGTTGGCGGCGCACAAATTCGCGTGCGCTTTACAAATGTTTATGGGAGTGATCCGCTCACCATCAGCGACGCGCACGTGGCACTGAGCGCCGGCGCCGCGGCCATCCAGCCTGGCGTCGATCACGCCATTACTTTCGGCGGAGCAACCTCCGTCAACATTCCGCCAGGCGCGGAACTCTTCTCCGATCCAGTCGCGCTCGCCGTCCAGCCGCTCTCCGATCTTGCGGTCAGCTTCTATCTTCCTTCGCAGGTGATGCGCGCAGAGACCTACCACTCCTTCGCTGACCAGGACAACTTCATCGCCAATGGAGACATGTCCGCCGCGCCGGACCTGCCCGACGCAACGAAGATCTTTTCGTGGTACTTTCTTGACGGCGTCGACGTGCAGGCTGTCGACGGCTCGAGGGCTATCGTCACACTCGGTGACTCCATCACCGACGGCGCGCTCTCCACGCACAACGCCAATCACCGCTGGCCCGATATTCTCGCCGCGCGGCTCCACGACGATCCGAACTTGAATAACGTCTCCGTCCTCAATGAAGGCATTGGTGGCAATCGCGTCCTCAACGAGACCTACGGCACCGAGGCCTACGGCCCCAGCGCTCTCTCGCGCCTCGATCGCGACGTCCTTTCGCAGAGCGGCATCCGCTACGTCATCGTGCTCGAGAGCATCAACGACATCGGCCGGCTGGCGCACCTCGCAACCCCGTATGACGACATCACCGCACAGCAGTTGGAGATGGGCCTGAAGCAGATTGCCGATGCCGCGCACGAGCACGGCATCAAGGCAATTGGCGCAACTCTCACACCTTATGGCGGGGCAAATTACTACTCCGATAAAGGCGAGCAGATCCGCGAGGCGGTGAACGATTGGATTCGCAATAGCGGCACCTTCGACGGCGTCGCGGACTTCGACAAAGCCACCCAGGATCCGGCGAATCCAACCCACTTCAATCCGGCAGACGACTCAGGCGATCACCTGCACCCCAAGGATGACGGCTACAAGGCGATGGCCGACGCAATCGACCTCTCGCTGTTTGCGAATTAAGCGAGTTGGATAGCGCGGACGGCTATCATCGTCCTATGAAGCGCGTCCTTCTCTCCTGGAGCAGCGGCAAAGACAGCGCGTGGACGCTTCACGTCCTCCGACGCGATCCCTCCATCGAGATTTGCGGTCTGCTTACCACGCTCAACTCGGAATTTGACCGCGTCGCCATGCACGGCGTGCGGCGCGCGGTACTCGAAGCCCAGGCCGCGGCCGCCGGTCTCCCGCTCTGGATCGTCCCGCTTCCGTGGCCGTGCCCAAATGAAGTCTATGAGCAGCAAATGGCTGAAACCTGCCGGCACGCCGTTAGCGAAGGCATCGACGCTGTCGCTTTCGGCGATCTTTTTCTGGAGGACGTCCGCGCCTATCGCGAGCGCCAGCTTGCGCCCACCGGACTCGAGCCGCTGTTTCCGCTCTGGAAAATCCCGACAGACGAGCTGGCCGTCGAGATGATCGCCGGAGGCTTACGTGCGCGCCTCTCCTGCGTCGACACGAAGCAGCTCCCCGCCGCTCTTGCCGGGCGCGAATTCGATCTGAGTTTGTTACGTGATTTGCCGGCCGCGGCCGACCCGTGCGGCGAGCGCGGCGAGTTCCACACCTGCGTCTACGCCGGACCAATGTTCTCGGCTCCGCTGCCCATCACCACGGGAGAAATCGTCACCCGCGACGGATTCACATTCGCGGACTTTACAATTGCGGCCGCCGAAGCCGTGAGCGTTTAGTTTCGCAGCCCGCGCAACGCCGGGTAGAGCTTTCTCCACCGCACGTAGCCGGCCCTGTACGCTTCCACATCTTTCGGGTCCGGATCAATCTTCTGCGCGACCTGGATAGCTTGCCCGCACGCTTCGTCCAGGTTCTTCCAATGTCCCGCGCCCACGCCGGCCAGCAGCGCGCAGCCAAACGCGCCGCCTTCTTCGGCTACCAGAATCTCTACCGCGTGGCCGTAGATGCCGGCCTGAATCTTTCGCCAAAGCGATCCGCGAGCGCCGCCGCCGCCAAGGCGAATTCCGGTGACGGGAATGCCGAGCTGGTTGAAGAGAGTAAAGCTGTCCTGAAGCGAGTAGGCAACGCCCTCCTGCACGGCGCGGACAAAATGCGCCCCAGTGTGCTGCACGCCGATGCCTGCAAACGCCGCTCGGACTTCAGGATCGAGATGCGGCGTGCGCTCGCCCAGCAGATAGGGCGCCCACTCCAGGCCCTCGCAACCTACTGGGACCTTTTCCGCGGCATCGCTGAGCGCGTCATAACTTTGGCCGGCAAAGAACGCACCACGCAGCCAGTTCAGGCTCAACCCCGCGCTCTGTGTTACGCCCATCACGTGCCACAGGCCTGGGACAGCGTGGCAGAACGTGTGCAGCCGTCCCTTCGGATCTTTTGTTGGCGCCGCTGTCGCGGCGAAAACGACTCCAGATGTCCCGATGGTCGCCGAAACGCTTCCCGGCTGCAGAATTCCCATGCCCACCGCACCCGCACCCTGATCACCTGCTCCCGCCGCAACCGGCGTGCCCCCCGTCAATCCCGTCAGCCCCGCGGCCTTTTCGCTAATCCGCGCACATATCTCCGGCGACTCGTACAGCTTGGGCAGCCAGCTCATGTCGATCCCCGCCGCCTCCGCCACCTCGCGCGACCAGCGCCGGTGCGTCACGTCGAGCAGCAGCGTTCCGCTGGCCTCCTGCACGTCGATGGCAAACTCGCCCGTCAGCCGGTAGCGCACGTAATCCTTGGGGCACATCACGTGGCGGATCTTGGCAAAGATCTCCGGCTGGTGCGTTTTCACCCACAGGAGCTTGGTGAGCGTGAAGTTGGGCAGCGCGGGATTGCAGGTCAACTCGATCAGCCGCTCGTAGCCGATCTTCTCGGTCAGCCAGTCGCACTCGGGCTGCGTGCGCGTGTCGCACCAGATGAGGGCCGGCCGCAACACGGCGCCGGCCTCGTCAAGCATCACTGCGCCATGCATCTGCCCGGTTAGCGCAATCGCGGCAATCGGCTCATGCGGCTCCGGCGTCGCCGCCAGCGCTCCTCGAATCGCGTCCTGTGCCGCGCGCCACCAATCCTCGGGATCCTGTTCCGCCCATCCCGGATGCTCCGCGCGAAACGGTGCGTGTTCGCTCGAAGCCGATCCCATCAGCTTCCCCGCGGCGTCCACGACCAGCGCCCGTGTTCCACCCGTACCGACATCCATGCCGAGGAACCACATCGCTGTTCACTCCTTGCCTAAATCGCTTTTCTGTAGCGCCCGCAGCATAGCAGTTTCGCCGCATCGGGGCAAAGCATCGCTCTACCGTAATTCGATGCCCCATTCGGGTAAATGACAGAATTCACACGGACGGAATACGATGCTCGAGTATTCCCGGAGGCGCAATGAGCAAGACAAAACAAATGGCCGGCAAATCTCTTTCCGTGGCGGCCGCGGCAGCACTTTTCTTCATCGCGCAGCTTGCCTTCGCGGGCGCGCCGCTCAAAGGCATTGACGTCAAGCTGGGCAAGAACCCGGGCGGCGGCTGCGCGGCGCGCACCACCGATGCCGGCGGTAAGGCCGACTTCGGCGTCTGGCCCAAGGGCAACTACACTTTGGAGTTCGCGCCTACCGATTCTGCCGCCAGCGCTGGCCAAGCCACAAGCCGCGAGCAATCGCCCGGTGCCAAGCCGGGAACGCAGCCTTCGCTCAAGCTGCATGTGGTCATCACTGGCGCGTCGGGCGGCAAGCTCGTGCGTGATTTCGACGCTGGGGAAGCTACCGATCGCACCATTCCGCTCGAGTTCTCGCTCGACGGAAAACAGTCGCTTGTCGTTCTCGTTACAGCCGCGGACTAGTTGGCGCTGGGCGCCGCAGCGGCGGCGGAAACCTGCGCCGCATCGAGCGTGAGCGGGCTATCGAGAATCATCTGAAACTGCCAGCCGGCGTCGTAGAGCAGGAAATCCGTGTTGTTCACGCTGTGATGCGCCCAGACAAGCATCAGGACGACGAGGGCGGCAAAGCCTCCCCCGATGGCTCCGCCCACAACTGCGGGGTTGGGACCTACTCGCGGAAGGGGCGGAAGGGTTGGGGGCTCCTGCGCTCCGCCCATGACGAAACGTGACCCCGGCAGCCGCAGCGGCGCGAGTTCCGCCACTTCGTTCGTGGGTGCGCTGCTGTCAGCCGGCAGAACCATCGCCTGTGTGTTTTCGCCATTCAACGCCACTGAATAGCCGTTGGAAAACACGAGGCGCGTGAAATGGACGCGAAACGACGGCTGCTGGCCCGCCTTAGGGTGCGCCGTCACTTGCAGGACATCGCCGTCCACGAAAGTCCCTGCGGGGATGGCGAGCTCGGTCCCGATGGTCACGGGAAACGCCACCACCGCGCGCACCGTGTCTCCAGCGTGCGTCGACTTGCTTTTGACGGCGCTCATCAGCGTGAGCTGAACAGCCGTTCCCGTGGGAACTGTGATGGCCTGCGCGGCAAAAGCAGGCGCATTTTGCGTCGCGGCAGCCGGCGTGTTTTGTCCCGGTGGCGGCGCGACCGGCGCAGCGGGAACCGGAGTTTGCGCGAACGTAAGAGAAGCAATCATGAGTGCGGTAACGGATTGGACGAACATGGAACACCCTTCCTTCCTGGGCGTTACTCAAAGAATGTGCCGGGTTAACGAGCCGCCACCGGCTGAGAACCTTGCGTTGGTTGATTGTTGACTGGAGTCGACGAAATCACGAGCGGCTTGGCCGGGCAAATATAACCGGGGTCTCCCGGTGTGCCCGGCGAGCCCGGGATCACTGTGTCGGGAGTCGCCGGCGTTCCCGGAATTGTAATGTCGGGCATTCCAGGCCCTCCGGGGATTGTGATGTCAGGTGTGCCGGGACTTCCGGGAATCACCGTGTCGGGCGTTCCAGGCGTGCCCGGGCTGCCGGGAGTGTCGCGGCATTGAGAGGCTGATTTGAGTTGTCCCGGCTGAGGCAGGCGCGATAGCGGAATCGACTGCGCAACCTGTTTCGCATCCAACTGAAGCGGCGCGCCCAGCGTCATCTCCACCTCGGCGCCATTGTCGAGCAGCAGATCGTTGGCCGGCGTCACCTGAATCGTGATCGCAATCAGGGTCTCGCCTTGCGCCGGATTAGCCGCCGGCACCTGCATCGCGCTTGTCGCGCCAGGCAGCTCCACAGTGTAGCCGCTAGCGAAGACGATCTTCGTGAAGAGCACCTGAATCTCGGCGCGATCGAATTTGCGGGTGGGCCGCGTCACGCTCTCAATCGTCCCCTCCACATAGGTTCCCGCGGGAATCGCCATGCTGCCGCCGGCGACGACGGGAAACGAGGTCTGCGCATAGACGGTGTCGCCGTCCTTGGCAGACTGCGCCCATTCAGGGCGCGTCACAACCAATTCAACTTTGCTGCTGGCGGGAACTGTGATGAAAGTGGGGGAACTTGCGGAGGAGGGCTGCGTCAGCGTTGACTGATTCTGAATCGCCGAACCGCTGACCGGAAAACCAAGGAAAGAAATCGAAAGCAATACAGCTTCAAGGCGTCTCACGATACCACCCCCACGTACTGCGGTATCACTTGCCTCAGATGCAAGCCCCTGAGATTGGTTGTACTCTTTCCCCGAGCATCACGCCCTTTATTCCACGTGGCTCGCCGTAGAATCACTCTGAACACGTGTACTTGTGATGTGCGTTACGAGGTAAACGGAATCCTTGCCGACAGAGTTTCAAAAAAAGCAGTTCGATCCGGCCAATCCGAAGGCCACGCTGGCCGAGCTGCCGCAGGCGCCGGCCGTCTTTTCGCTTTATGGAGCGGACGCGCATGCAGAACCGTACATCGGCCGGACGCCCAACCTTCGTTCGAGACTTGAACGCCTGCTGCAGCCCTCTCAAAAGCATCCGCGCCGCCTCCACCTCGCGGGACTCGTTCGCCGCATTGAATGGCAGCTCACCGGCTCTGAGTTCGAATCGCTACTTCTCCAGTTTGAATTAGTCCAAAACCAATACGGCACGAAGTGCTTGGAGCGCATGCACCTCCGCCATCCCGCCTTCGTCCGCTTTCTCGGCAGCAATCCCTATCCTCGCGTTACGGTCACGCATCGGCCGAGCCTGCGGGAAGCCAATTGGGCCTACGGGCCGTTCCCTTCGCGTGCCGCAGCTGAACGCTACGCGGAGGAGATGCTCAAGCTCTTCCTCCTGCGCCGCTGCACCTTCGAACTTGCGCCCGATCCGAGCTATCCCGGCTGCGTCTACTCCGAGATGAAGATGTGCCTCGCGCCGTGCTTCAAGGGCTGCACGGATGAACGCTATGCCGAAGAGGCCTCGTCCGTACAGAGCTTTCTCGCGACACGCGGCGAAAGCCGTCTCGTCACTCTCCGCACCGAGCGCGACCAGGCCTCGGCCGATCTCGCATTTGAGTCAGCCGCCGCGCTCCATGCTCAAGTCCAGCGCGTTGAAGCTGTGCACGCATTGGCCGCCGAACTCGTGCGCCCACTCAGCCATCTTCGCGCCGTGATTCTTCAAGCTTCCGCAAATCCAGATGAAGTCGCCGTGTTCTTGTTTGATAGAGGCCGCCTGCGCGGTCCGGCGGCTTTCTCCACTCTCGGAATGAGAATTCAGAACGAGCAGTCCGGCTCGACGTCGCTCTTCGCGCAGCCGCTGGCGATTGAGGCAATTCCGGAAGCGACAGAGGTCAGAGATCAGAGAACAGAGATCAGAGAGCAGGGAACAGAAAAGCAGGGAAAAGGGATCAGGGGACAGGGAATAGAAGCCGGCGAGAGCGGTGCGCCGGAAGCACAAGCCGAAGCTCACGTGCCGCAAACGCCGGTCCCGCCCAGGCTCGCGCGCGGAGTTCTCGAATCCCGTCTCGAAGAAGCTCTCGCTTCTCTCGTCGAAAACACGACCGCGCCCACAGCCACAATTCGGCAGGGCCATTTGGCGCTGCTCAAGCGCTGGTACTACCGCCCTGAAGGAAAGCGCGCCGGCGAAATCTTCTTTCCCGATACCGATGATCGATGGCCGGTCAAGGCCATCCTCCGCGGAATCGGTCGCGTGGCAGCAAAGTCGATTCTCCTGCCTCCGCCGCAGACCTGATCGACGCTTAGGAAAATCCGTGGCTGCGACTGACCCCCACGGACTATGATTCGTTCGAGCCCTAACTTGGAGAACGCGTCGATCCTCATGCAAAGTCACCCTGTGCGAAATTGGCTTCTCGTCCTTCTTATGGCTTTGCCCTGCGCTCTCAGCGCGCAGATCATTCAGGTGCCCGACAGCCAGTGTGTGTACAGATTGGGCGACGATCCGGCCTGGGCGGCGGCGACCGTCGACCCGAGCGGCTGGAAACCCTACACCGACTACCGCATGACCGGCGACGCGTACGTTGTATGGGTTCGCTGCCGCGCCAGCTTTGACACCAAAGGAATTCAACAACCCGTGCTGGTCGTGGGTAACGACGGACCGGAGGAAACCCAACTCTTCGTCGACGGGCAACCTGCCGCACATTTTAACGGGGACAGCAGACCAATTTGGAGTTACCCTGCTTCGTCAACGGCTGGAAATTCGCGTACGGTCGCCGTTCGGGCCGCGCAGATGCCGCTTTTGCCTGGCAATTCGCCAGGCCGGCCAGTTTATCTCGTCTTCGGCGATGCCACATTCATTCTGGAGCGGGCAGCGACCAATCAAGGCGACAATTTGAGGGGTTTCGTGCCCATCTACTCCGGCTATCTCGTGATTGGCACGGCGGGCCTCTTTCTTCTCGGACTTCATCTCTTCGACCGCACGCAAAAAGCCGCATTCTGGCTCGGCATTTACTGCTGTTGCGTTTGCATCACTCGCCTCAACATCATGTTTTCCCACCTTTTTCACGGCGGCCTCGCCTTACCGATGGATTGTGTGCTGTTTGGCCTCTCGATGTTTGAGTCGTGGGCGCTGGTTCGCGTGAACTTTGCATTGGCGCAGCGACGGGTTCCGGCCATCTACTGGATCGTGTTTGCTGGGTGGGTCTTTCTCTTCATCGGATCAGTGTTGCCCGTCTTCCTCCCTGTGAAATGGTCCCTGCCACTTTCGCTGTTTGTGCAGGTCACAGCCTTCAAGCCCATCTGGTGCATCTGGACGTTCGCGTGCACGGCTCCATTTGTCGCATTCTGGCCGTGGACGCAACTCAGCAGCCGCATGAGCGTCGTCGCTGCTCTCGCCGCCGTCTGGGCAGTCATCGAAGGCTGGTTCCAGTTCCAGCAAGTCATCCTTGGCCGCGACACCTGGTCCGGTCAGGCACAGAACTGGATGTCGTTGGCCATCGCGGCCTTAGTCATCGCTCTGTTCGGGTACATCTTTCAGGAGCAGAGAATTGCCGCCGACGAGCGCGCCGAGATGCGCGGAGAGCTCTCCGCCGCCCGTCAGGTACAGCATTTGCTCATTCCCGAAAAAATGCTCGTCGCGCCCGGCGTCACCGTCAGCTCGGCCTTTCTGCCGGCTCACGAAGTCGGTGGGGATTTCTACCTTTGTCGCGCTCTCGCCAACGGATCGCAGCGCGTGCTGCTCGGCGACGTCAGCGGCAAGGGAGTGGCTGCTGCGCTTACCTCGGCGCTGCTTCTCGGCGCAGCCGATCGCTGCGACGATCTTCGTCCTGCCGCAGTGCTCCATGAACTGAACGCGGCCCTCCGCAACAGCGGCATCGAGGGCTTCACCACCTGCCTCTGCGCCGATCTCTCTTCTTCTGGAGTGCTGCTCATCGCCAACGCCGGCCAGTTGCCGCCCTATCGCAACGGCCAGGAGATCGACATTCCCGTGGGTCTTCCGCTCGGCATCGATGCCGCCGCCGAGTACACCGAAGCGTCCCTCCAGCTCGACCCGGGTGACAAGCTCACGTTCTTGTCAGATGGCGTCGTCGAGGCGCGCAACGCGGTCGGCGAGCTCTTCGGCTTTGATCGGACGCGCCAGCTCAGCTCGCGCGCGGCTCAGCAAATCGCCGATGCCGCTGTCCAGTTCGGCCAGCAGGACGACATCACCGTGCTCACGCTGTCTCTTGCGGCGCTTCCCGCATCCGCGTAGCCATTCCCGCTACCCACAGCGACTGATAAACTGTCCCCGCAAGGAGTTGCACTACCTTTCATGGTCGAGCTGCTGCCATCCATCCTCTCCGCCGATTTTGCCCACCTGGCCGACCAGGTTGCTGCGGCCGAGCGTGGCGGCGGCACCACCATCCACGTCGACATCATGGACGGCCACTTCGTCCCCAACATCACCATCGGTCCACCCGTGGTGGCCAGCCTGCGCAAATGTACCCGCCTGCCGCTCGACTGCCACCTGATGATCGATAACCCCAACGAGTTCATCGCCGCCTTCGCTGACGCGGGCGCCAACTGGCTCAGCGTCCACTACGAGGCCTGCACGCACCTGCACCGCTCGCTGGAGATGATCCTTCACCACGGCATGAAGCCGGGTGTGGTGCTCAATCCGGCCACGCGCGTCGATCTCATCATCGATATTTTGCCCATGGTCCACCACGTCCTCATCATGAGCGTCAACCCCGGGTTCGGCGGTCAGGAGTTCATCCCCTTCTCCCTGAACAAGATCCGCCGTCTCGTCGAGCTCCGGAGCGACCTCGACCTCGACTTCAGGATTGAGGTTGACGGCGGCGTGGCTCACGAGACCGTCGCCGCCATCGTCCAAGCCGGAGCAGAGCTGTTGGTCGCCGGGAACGCCGTTTTCGGCCGAGGTGAGCCGGAGCGCGATGCACGCGCGCTTCTGGCTGCGGCCCGAGAGGCCGACGACCGGATCATTGCCAGCAGAGTAGCGGCTGGAAAGAGTAAAATCCACTAGAGCGATTCCAGAGTTAACGAGTCATTTTCAGAATGGTGCAAAGTGGCATTTCCCTGAGGAAAATGCCACTCGGCAGTTGTGGCTTCCAAGTACGGCAACTCCAGGTGCGGCAACTCTGGAACCGCTCTGGAAAAGCGCTTGCAAACTGCGGATGGCCCGCGCGCGGGTCCTCCTCCCAAGAGGTAGTATGAGTCGGTTGTCTTTGAAGATTGTCGCTGTCGCACTTGTCGCGTTGTTTCTGGGCGTGGGCTCGGCCGATGCCAGAACCAAGAAAAAGCAGAAGAAGGCCTACGACCTGAACGCCAACCCTCTGGCAGGCGTGCAGTCCAAGCAGCCTGACAAAGAGCTCTACGACAAGGCCATGGTGGCCATGAAGAAGGGCCGCTACGACGTGGCCCGCCTCGACCTGCAAACCATGCTCAACACCTATCCCGAGTCGGAATACCGCATGAGAGCCAAGCTCTCGGTGGGCGACACCTGGTTCAAGGAAGGCGGTTCCGCGGCGCTCACGCAGGCCGAAGCCGAGTACGAGGATTTCATCACCTTCTTCCCCAACGTTCCCGAGGCCGCCGAGGCCAAGATGAAGGTGGCCGACATCTACTACCAGCAGATGGAGAAGCCCGACCGCGATTTCACGAACGCTCAGCAAGCCGAGAAAGAGTACCGGGAGATGGTCAACATGTTCCCGGATTCGACCCTCATCCCGCGCGCCAAGCAGAGGCTGCGCGATGTGCAGGAGGTTCTGGCCGAGCGCGAGTACCAGATCGGCAGTTATTACGGGAGCCGCGAAGACTATGTCGCCTCCATCGCCCGCCTTGAAACCGTGTCCGACTCTTATCCTCTCTATTCCAAGAGCGACGAGGTGCTCATCGGCATCGGCGACGCCTACGCCGGCGTGGCGCACAACATAGAGATTACTCCCGGCCTGCCCGGCGCCATCAAGGAGCGCATGCGCTCCGTCTACCAGAACAAGGCCGCTGCGGCCTATGCCAAGGTCATCACGCGCTATCCCATGGCACCGCACGTTGAGGATGCCCGCGACCGCCTCGTAGCCATGAACCGGAACGTTCCCGAGCCCACACAGGCTGCTATTGCTGAAAGCGACGCCGAAGAACGCAGCCGCCAGCCGCTCCACTTTACCGACACAATGATCGGCGTCATCAAGCGCGGTCCCACGATGGTTGAGGCTGTGCACGTGGGAGAACCCACGCTTGACGATCCCACGCGGACTCTCGCTCCTGAAATTACCAACCAGAACAAGGCCGTCTTTACCGAGGCTGTGAACGCCGGCAAGCCGCCCGCGCCCGCCCCGGCCGTCACTCCCACCGGCCCCAACGAGCCTCCGCGCAGCGATCAGCCTTCTGCCGCTCCATTGCAGATGGAGGCGCCCGCTGGAGGCACCGGCGTTGGCGTCGAGGTGGTAAGCGCGCCCAATGGCACGGCAGCCGCCGATCCCAATGCGGTGGTCAAGCCGGTTGGGCCTAGCAACACCGTTCTCCCGAGTGCTGAAAAGCCCGTCGACGCTCCGATTCAGGTGAACGACATCAAGCCCGGCGAGAACCCCGCTCAGCCCACCACCCAGACTGCCGCCAATGGCAAAACCAAGAAGCCCAAGACCGACTTGAGCGACGAGTCCTCCAGCAAGAAGAAAAAGAAGAAGGGTCTGGGCAAGCTGAACCCGTTCTAAACGTTTAACTTAAGTCAAAGAATGGGCCGCCGCCAGGCGACCCTTTCCATGGGATTTGGTGCGTTCTTTGAACGGTATTACAATAGAAATTGGAGTAATACATGGATGAACCAACGGGGGGCGCTTTGGCGACTACGGTGACGGTAAAGGGACAGGTGACGATTCCTAAGCGTATTCGGGACGCAAAGGGATTCAAGCCGGGTTCCAAGGTGGTCTTCGACATCAACGAAGCGGGAGAGACCGTGCTTCGTCCTGCTGGCCTGTCCGCGCCTTCCGGCCCAATCCGCCTGGATCGAGTGATTGGCTCTGCCGAGATCAAATGGCAAGGCACGACCGACGAATACATGGAGTTGATTCGCGGATATTCCGATGATCCTCGTTGACTCGAACGTGATCTTCGATCTCCTCGACAACGATCCACAATGGTGCGCTTGGTCGGGCGCTCAGTTGCAGCGATGGGCTCAACTCGATCGGATGACGATCAATGCGATTGTCTATGCAGAGATTTCGCCAAGATATAGATCCGAAGCGAAGGTCGATGAATTGCTGATGGAACTGAAACTGGATTTTGTGGAGATTCCGCGGGCCGCCGCTTTTCTCGCAGGCAAAGCTCATTACTTGTATCGGCAGCGGGGAGGGGCGAAGACAAGCGTCCTTCCCGATTTCTTTATTGGCGCGCACGCGACGGTTCTCGGTTGCTCAATTCTCACTCGCGATACGAGCCGCTACGCCAGGTATTTCCCCACCGTGACCCTCATCTCGCCCTGAATTTCACTGCGCCGCCATCTGCTAACCTGAGGGGTAGTCCCCTCGCTTTGAAAGCCCCTCTCTGCACGGGTGTTTTCTTGAGAATCACCCGGGGGCTCGCAAAAGAAAAAATGCCTCACGACCTGCCCAAAGCCTACGACCCAACCGCCATTGAAGATCACTGGGCGACCTACTGGGTGCGCGAAAATCTCTTCGCCCAGCCGACGCCCGTCACTCCCACGACCCCTGTCCAAAACCAGAGCCTGGACCACCAGTCTGCCGGCCAGTCGGCCTTCGTCGTTCTGCTTCCCCCGCCCAACGTCACCGGCTACCTCCACATGGGCCACATGCTGGAGCACACGGAGATCGACATTCTCGTCCGCTGGAGACGCATGCTTGGGCGAAAGGTCTTGTGGGTACCCGGAACCGACCACGCGGGCATCAGCACGCAAATGCTGGTCGAGCGTCAACTGGTCACGGAAGGCACTTCCCGCCAGAAGCTCGGCCGCGAGGCCTTCGTCGAGCGTACCTGGGAGTGGCGGCGTCACTACGGCGGAGCCATCCTGGAGCAGATGAAACGCCTCGGCGTCTCCGTCGACTGGAGCCGCGAGTACTTCACCATGGACGAGCACCTCTCGCTCGCCGTGCGCGAGGCCTTCGTCCGCCTCTACCACCAAGGCCTCATCTATCGAGGCGCGTACATCGTCAACTGGTGCCCCGGCTGCCAAACCGCCGTCAGCGATCTCGAAGTCGTCCACCAGGAGCAAAAAGTACATCTCTGGGAGATCCGGTATCCGGTGCTCGGCGTCGATGGCAAAGACTCCGGCGAGTTTTTGACCGTTGCGACCACGCGCCCCGAGACCATGCTCGGCGACACCGCCGTCGCCATTCACCCTGAGGACGAGCGCTACCTGCATCTCCACGGCAAAAAGCTGCGCCTGCCGCTCCAAACTCGAGAATCGCCACGAGAAATTCCCATCGTCCTCGACGAGTGGGTCAGCCGCGAGTTCGGCACCGGCGCGGTCAAGGTCACACCCGCGCACGATCCCAACGACTTCGCTCTCGGCGAGCGCCACCACCTGCCCGCCATCAACGTGATGGACGACCGCGCCCACATCAACGCAGAGGGCGGCGCCTACGCCGGCCTCGATCGCTACGTCGCGCGCAAGCACATCGTCCACGATCTCGAAGAGCAGGGGCTTTTGGCCGCCGTCAAGGACTATACCAACAACGTGGGTCATTGCGAGCGTTGCAAGTCGGTTATTGAGCCACGCCTATCCACGCAGTGGTTCATCGCCGTCAACAAGCAGCCCAACACGGGCGGTGCATCGATGGCGAAGCTGGCCATTGCCGCCGTCATGCCTGGCGCAAACGGGCCCGATGCGAACGGCGATAAGGCCATCCGCATCACGCCGGAGATGCACGAGAAAATCTATCTCGAGTGGATGACGAACCTCCACGACTGGTGTATCTCGCGCCAGCTCTGGTGGGGCCATCGCATTCCCGCGTGGCACTGCGCCGCGTGCCACAAGATCACGGTGCCCGAGCCCAACACAAAGGCTGACCCCACGGCCTGCGCGCATTGCGGGTCAGACAAGATCACGCAGGAGACCGACGTACTCGACACGTGGTTCTCCTCGGGGCTTCTGCCCGTCTCCATCTTCGGCTGGCCCAACATCAACGCCGAAAAGCTTGCCGATGCAGCCTTGAGCCGGGCGGATTTCGACGCGTTCTATCCGACAAGCCTGCTCGTCACCGGCTTCGACATTCTCTTTTTCTGGGTCGCGCGCATGATCATGTTTGGTTGCTGGTTCTCGCGTGACGTTCCGATGCGCGACGGCAGCCCGCGCCCGCTGGCCGAATCGGTCCCCTATCGCGAGGTCTATATCCACGCCCTGGTCCGCGACGCCAACCGCGAGAAGATGTCCAAGACCAAGGGCAACGTCGTCAACCCGATCGAGATCGTGAAGCAATATGGGACCGACGCGGTCCGATTCACTCTGGCCTCGATGGCCTCGCCCGGCACCGACATCGCTTTCAACGTGGCGCGCACCGAGGGCTATCGCGCCTTCGCTAACAAAATATGGAACGCCGCGCGTTTCATGTTCATGAACGTGGACAGGGCTGCGGAAGCGCGCATTCATGTTGAAGTGGGAAGCATTACCAGACCAACGGAAAGGATGAACGAGTGGCCAACTGAGGAGTTGTGGATTCTCTCGCGCCTTAACAGAGTTGTCCACGATGTGAATCTCGCATTTGAGAAATATCGATTCGACGATGCCGCGAACTTCGTCTATCAATTCTTCTGGGGAGAATTCTGCGATTGGTATCTCGAGTTCGCCAAATTGGGATTGGATTTTGACGATCCGACAAAACAGGAATCAACCGGAGCAGCGCTTTCGACGATGCTGTATGTCTTTGAGAGCTCCCTGCGCTTGCTATCGCCCTTCATGCCTTTTATTACGGAGGAACTGTGGCATGCGGTATACAACAATAGTCCCCCGGCGAAATCAATCGCTCTGACTAGATTCCCGACACACGCGAAGTATGACCAGTTCGCGCAGGTGACGCTCGACAGCGCGGAGATCGCGATGCAAATCCTGCAGCAGTCGATCACGGGGATAAGGTCTCGTCGCAAAGAGCTAGGGGTCGAAGAGAAGTCGCTGGTGAAGGCGAAGATCGCGGGGACATTGAACGCCCCTCCAATCCTCCGAAAGCACAGCCACATTATCGAGAAATTGAGCCGAGTCAGCGAACTTGAAGTCGTCTACTTCTCGGATCGCAATACCGGCGGCAAATACGAGATGCTCGCATGGCAAAGTGCAGGACCGGTCGACATCTTCGTCGAGTACGAGCGCACTGTCGACGTCGCCGCCGAACGCGAACGCCTGACAAGAGACGTCGCCAAATTCGAGAAGGTTATTGCTTCGTCTGACCGCCAGCTCAATAATTCAGGGTTTCTCGCCAAGGCTCCCGCGCATATTGTCGAGGGCTTGAAGAAACAGCGGGACGAAGCAAAGCGGCTGCTGGACAAGGCACGCGGCGACCTCGATGGACTGCCGGAGGGTTGACAACTGTTCGCTGTTCACTGTTCACTGACCACTGTTCACTGACGCCATGGAATTTAAAAGCCACCGCATCGACGTGTTACTGGAGCAGGCCCTGCTGGAGGACCAGGCTCCGCACGACGCGACTACCCATATCACCATCGATGCCAATTTCCTCGCCGCCGGCTCCATCATCGCGCGCGAAGAGCTGGTTGTGGCCGGCTTGGGCGCCATCCCGCGCTTCTTTGAGATCTACGCACGCCTCGACCAAAGCCCCGAGGCGCAAACTCGCTTCGAGGTCGTCAGCCATCCCGAAATCTTCGACGGCGTCCGTGTCCACCCCGGCCAGGTGCTCGCCGTCATTCGCCACAACGCGCGTGTCCTGCTCAGTTGCGAACGTGTCATTCTCAATCTGCTCCAGCACATGAGCGGCATCGCCACCCTGACGCGCCAATTCGCCGACGCGATTCAGGGCACGCACGCCCGCATCCTTGACACGCGCAAGACCCTACCAGGCCTTCGCGCCTTTGAGAAATACGCCGTGCTTTGCGGCGGCGGCACCAATCACCGTATCGATCTCGCCTCTGGCATCCTCATCAAGAACAATCTCATCGCCCTCGGCGGCGGCATCGCAGCGGTCCTTTCCCGAGCCCTTGCTCGGCGCAGGCCTCCTCAACGCGTCCAGGTCGAGATCCGCACCGCGCAGGAGCTTGAAGACGCGCTCGCCCACGGCGCCGAAGCCATCCTCCTCGACCACATGTCGCCGGCCGAAGTCCGCCGCTCCGTCGAGCGCATTAAAGCCGTAACCGGCGGGGAGCCCGCCCGCTGGATTCCCACTGAAGCCTCTGGCGGCATCGTGCTCGATCGCGTCCGCGCCTACGCAGAGACCGGCGTCGACTTCATCAGCGTGGGCGCACTCACCCACTCGGCCCGCGCCGCCAACATCTCCATGACCATCGCCGCGGAGCCGGGCCAGGGCAGCCCACGAACAGGCCGAGCCTTTGAGGCGCACGGACTTTGATTTCGGCAATGAGCTCAATGCGCAAATTCGCGCGGCCCGGAAACTGATGTTCGATCTCGCCGCCCTCGATGCCGATCTCGCCAGCACTCTCTTTGCCGGCAAGCTGCACTTTGCCAGCGTCACCAGCTCGACAAACGCCGATGCGATCGCCGCCGCGCGCGATGGTAGCCCGCATGGTTCGGTCTATTTCGCCGATGAGCAGTTGGCCGGGCGCGGTCGCGGCGATCACCGTTGGATCTCTGTCGCCGGCGAAGGGCTCTACGTCAGCGTTCTTCTCCGGCCGCAGATTCCCGCCTCGCGCCTGCCGTTTCTGCCGCTCGCCGCAGGCCTCGCCGCTGCCGAGGCAATTCGCGCCGTCTCCAGCCTCATCGTCGACCTGCGCTGGCCCAACGATCTCCTCATCGGTCCGCGCAAAACCGGCGGCATTCTTGCTGAGGCTACGACACAGTCCAATGGCCCACCCCACGAAGTAGTGCTCGGCATCGGCATCAACGTACACCAGCGTGCCTTTCCGCCTGGGCTCGCCACGCCCGCAACTTCGCTTGATCTGGAATCAGGCAAACGCCTCTCGCGCCAAACCCTCCTCGTCGCCCTGCTAAAATCGCTGGAGCGTGAGGCTTCCGCGCTTTCTGATCCGGTGGCGGCCGCAAACATCGCTGCGCGCCTTGAGCAGGCTTCCACCTGGATTCGCGGCCGCAAAGTAGAAGTGCACGGCCCGCAAACCTGCACAGGCGTCACGGCCGGCCTCGACGAACACGGATTCCTGCGCGTCGCAACCGCGAACGGGCTCGTAACGGTGCAAACCGGCGGCCTGCGCGCCGCAGAGAAAAACTAGCTGGCAGCTAGAGATTCGGAGCTCAAGGAAGAAATGCTGCTCGCTCTCGATGTCGGCAATACGAACACGACGCTCGGCCTCTACAAGCTCGACGGCACGAAGCCGGAGCTCGCCGCGAACTGGCGCGTGACCACGCACCGCGCGCAAACCGTGGACGAGTACGGAGTCTTC
Organism: uncultured Occallatibacter sp.; assembly: GCA_964486495.1. Taxonomy (GTDB): domain Bacteria; phylum Acidobacteriota; class Terriglobia; order Terriglobales; family Acidobacteriaceae; genus Telmatobacter. Next base: position 8,505 of record CAZANC010000008.1, on the reverse strand, counting down.
TTCGTCAACCTGTTCGAGATGCACGGCATGGCGCCCAGCCAGGTGACGGACATCATCATCGCCTCCGTTGTCCCGCCCGTCGACTCCACGCTCCGACAGGTGTGCGAAAGCTACTTCCATGTTGAGCCGCTCTTCGTCGAGCCCGGCATCAAGACCGGCATGACGCTGCTCATCGACAACCCCAGCGAGCTTGGCGCTGACCGCATTGCCGACTGTATCGCCGCCTACGAGCGCTACGGCGGCCCGTGTATCGTGGTCGACTTCGGCACGGCCACCAAATTCGAAGTCATCTCGGCTCGCGGCGAATATCTCGGCGGCGCCATCGCGCCCGGCCTCGGTCTCAGCGCCGATGCGCTCTTCAACCGTGCCGCGCGCCTCAGCCGCGTCGACATTAAGCGCCCCGCCAAAGTCATCGGCACCAACACCGTCGGACACCTGCAGAGCGGCCTCTACTTCGGCTATATCGGCCTGGTTGACGGCATCATCGAGCGCATCATTGCGGAATTGGGCGCATCGCAGGGTATCGACCCCGGTAAGCCGCTGCGCATCATCGCCAGCGGAGGCCTGGCGCGCATGATCGCTCCGGACTCGCGCTTCATCCAGGAGATAGACGACCTGCTCACGCTCGACGGTTTGCGCATCCTCTTCGAGCGCAATCGCACGGCGCGCACCCGCGCCCGCGCGCACTAACGGTCCTTTTCTATTTCTCTATGCGTCGGTTCCCGCGAAAGCGCGGAGCGGCACGAATCAAAATCCCTCACAGCCCAGACAGAATTTCCTGCGCCGCAGGCACGTGCTCCCGCAAACTCTCCGCCGTGAGCTTATCGGCCTTGCGCAGTTGGGGGAAGACACCGGCCCACACCGCCGCCACGATCAGCGACCCCAGCCCGCCGATCACCGTGGCCCGTACCGCGCCCCACCACTGCGCCGTGAGCCCGCTCTCAAATTCGCCCAACTCGTTTGACGCTCCGATAAACAGCGAGTTCACCGCGCTCACGCGCCCGCGCATCTCCGGCGGCGTGGCCAGTTGCAGCAGCGACCCGCGAATAATCACGCTGATGGTGTCTGCCGCGCCCGCAATGGCCAACGAAGCCAGCGAGAGCCACAGCGTGTGCGACAGTCCGAAGATCACCGTCGCAACCCCGAAGATCGAGACGCAGATAAACAGCCAGCGTCCCGCGTGCCGGTGCAGGGGAAACCGCGCCATGATGAGCGACATCGTCACCGCGCCCGCCGCCGGAGCTGCGCGCAGCATGCCCAGCCCGCGCGGCCCCTGGTGCAGAATTTCGTGCGCGAAAATCGGCATCAGCGCCACTGCCCCGCCCAGCAGCACCACAAAAAGATCCAGCGAAAACGATCCCAGCAGAATCCGCGCCCGCCGCACATATTGGAACCCAGCAAGCACCACCTTTAGTGACAGATCGCGGTGCTCCATCCGCCCTGGCCGCACATGCAGCGACACCACCAGCGCCAGAAACCACACCAGAGTCCCGAGTGTGAAGACATACACAATCCCCGCGCCCTCAAGCCGCGAATCCGCCGCAAAGCCCGACAACGGCAACGTGAACAGCAATCCGCCCAGCGCTGGCCCGGTGATGTTGGCCAGTTGAAAGATTGCGCCGCCCCACGTCACCGCATTCACGAAGTGAATTTCCGGCACAAGATGCGGAATCAGTGCCGAGCTCGCCGGCGACGAAAACGCGCGCCCGGTGCCGACGAAGAAGAGAACCGTGTAAATGGCCAGAATGTTCTGCGTATTGTTCCGCGCCAGCTCCACCAGCGCGCCCGTGCAGAGGAGCTGCAGCGCGTAGCATGCCAGGATTACGCGGCGCCGGTCGAAGCGGTCGGCAACGTGGCCGGCCGGCAGCAGAAAAATCAGGCCCGGCAAAAACAGCGCCAGTCCGGTGTAGCCCAGGTCGATGGCGCGGTGCGTGATGGAGTACACCTGCCACGCCACCGCGACCGACTGCGCTTCTGCGCCCAGGATCACGGCCACGCGCGCTAATTGGTACCGCCTGAAGTCGCGGAAGGCAAAGGCCTCAAGGCCGCGGCGCGGCGGTGGGGAAGCCGATTCCATCATCTGCTTTCAGGGTATAACGCCGCGCGACAAGGCGCAGTAGGGTCAATTCGAAGTCCCTTACAGCTTCAGCGCCCATTCGGAATGTTTGGCATCGCCGCGGGCGGCCCAGAATAGTGAACGAGAACGATTCGCCAGACTCCACTTTCCTTGTGGTACACCTGGGTCTCTCGTCCCTGGGTCGTAATGACAGACCCATCTTTCTCTGTCGCGTGAAAAGTCCACGTCATTTCAGACCACGCGGCGTCGCCATAAACGTGGATCGCTGGATCGTGCAAGATCAATTCGCGTTTTGAAAACAGGTTGCCCATGATCCCGATGTAGACGTCGTCCGCGATCTGCCTGAAACCATGTTCCGTCCCGAGCGGATGAATGAACGTGGCACCGGGATCATGCGACCAAATTGTTGACGCCAAGGCAACATCGGCATCGTCTACCGAAATCGCGTACTTTTGCAGGACTGCCCTGATCTGCTCTTCGTCGCCATCGGTTCCCTGTGGAAAGGCGGCTCCGCTTAGTACGACCGAGAGCAGGATCGGAGAGAAAACCAACCTGGACATGAGGCGGGATCGCAATGCCTTGTATCGCATAGCCACCAGATATATCATCCGCGCAAGCTGAGGACTAGCCGCAACTGACGTAGTCGCCCATTGCCGAGTCATGAAACAATGATCCCGTACCCGCCATGACCGACGAAATTGTCTCTCCCACCGAACCCATGTTCACTGAGCCCATCCAAGATCAGCGCCTGGACGGTCAGCCAGAGTCTGCTGCGGAAATCACCACCACGCCCGCGGAAGAGCAAGGACCGGACAGCCAGTCCGGCGGTTCTGAAAAACTCAGCGACGAACCAGCTCCCACCACCTTCGATGAAGACCACAGTCCGGGCGCCGAGCCCGCTCCTGTCGAAGAGCCTGCCGAGTCATTCGCCGACGCGCTCCAGGCCTTCGAGCGTTCGCACACGCATCGCGCCGAGACCAGGCAGCTTCAGGGCACGGTCGTCTCGCTCACTGCCGATCAGGTTGTCCTCGACGTCGGCTACAAGATGGAAGGCGTACTGCCGCGCTCGGCCTTCCCTGACAATGCCGAGGGCATCAATCCGGGCGACAGTTTCCCCGTCTCCATCACCGGCCGCAATGAGGAAGGCTACTACGATCTCTCGCGCCACCGCGTCGCGCAGCCCCGCGACTGGTCTGCCCTCGAGCGCGCCTTCGCTGACAAAATCGCCGTCGCCGGTACCGTCACCGCTCTAATCAAGGGCGGCCTCAGTGTCGACGTCGGTGTTCGCGCCTTCATGCCCGCCAGCCGCAGCGGCACGCGCGACGCAGCCGAGCTCGAAGCCCTCGTCGGCACTGAGATCACTTGCCGCATCACCAAGCTCGACGTCGCCGATGAAGATGTCGTTGTCGATCGCCGTGTCGTCCTCGAAGAACAGGCCCGCGGCGAGGTCGCCGGCCGCCGCGCCGCGCTCAAGCCCGGCGACACGGTTACCGGCACGGTCCGCACGCTCATGCCCTACGGCGCGTTTGTCGAAATCGAGCCCGGCGCCGGGACTCATGGAATTGACGGTCTGCTCCACATCAGCGACATCTCTCGCGCACGCGTCGCCAAACCCGAAGACGTTCTCTCCATCGGCGAGCAACTCACGCTGCGCATCCTCAAAATCGATCCCGAAACCAACAAAATCTCGCTTGGCCTGAAGCAGCTCCAACCCGAGCCGTGGGAGACCGCCGCTGAGCGCTTCGTGCCTGGCCAGCGCATCAACGGCGCCGTCACGCGCCTCACCGACTTCGGCGCATTCGTCGAGCTCGAGCCCGGCCTTGAGGGCCTGATTCACATTTCGGAGATGTCCTGGGCCAAGAAAGTGCGCCACCCTTCCGACCTGCTCCGCGAGGGCGATCGCGTCGACGCTGTCGTTCTCTCGGTCAAGCCGCCCGCGGGCACTGAGCAGGGCCGCATCTCTCTTGGCCTCAAGCAGACGCTCGCCGACCCGTGGCTCGAAGTCGAGCGAAAGTTTCCCGCCGGCTCGCAAGTCGAAGGCCCCATCACCAAGATCATGAACTTTGGCGCTTTCGTTCAAATTGCCGAGGGTGTTGACGGCCTCGTTCACGTCAGCGAGATCGTCGCCGACCGCCGCATCAATCATCCTCGCGACGTGGTGCGCGAAGGCCAGCGCGTCAAAGCCGTCGTTCTCGCGATTGACTCAGCGAAGCGCCAGATCAAACTCTCGATGAAGCAGCTCGTCCCCACCAGCATCGATGAGTACATCGCCGAGCACAAAGTGGGCGACACGGTTTCGGGTCGCATTGTCGAGCTCACATCTTCTGGGGCAATCGTTGAACTCGGCGAAGGCATCCGTGCCACATTGCGCGCAAAAACGGGTATTGCGGCAGCCGCGCCTTCGGCGCCAGCCGCCGCGCCGACGCAAAACGCCGCACCCGACCTCTCGCAGCTCTCGTCGATGTTGAAGGACCGCTGGAAAGGGAATGCTCCCGCGCCGTCAGCCGCGCCCGCGCCCGTCGCAGAGGGCCAAATTCGCACCCTCAAGATTACGAAGCTCGTCGCCGATTCCAAGAAGATCGATGTGGAGATTTCCTAGCGCTCCGACTCCTCATCATTGCGGCAGTGGCAACTGATGCACTACCTGGTCGGCCGTTAGTACCAGCAGTTTTTTGTCTTTGCCGGACACAATTCGGGCCAGCCTGGCCGGCGAGCCCAGCGTGAAGCGCTCGATCTCCTTGCCCGTTCGTTCGTCCACCAGCAGAATCTCGTCCTCGCGGTTCATCGCCGCGATCAGTCCCGTCGCCGAATCGGTCGCCAGCGGCGAGCCGAAGAACTCGCCCACCTTTTCGCCCGTGTCCAGCCGGTAGATCACCGTATTGCTGTGCTCGCCGTGCACCAGCGCATATTCGCCGGAAACCTGGGCAAAACGCTCGTCGTTCCAGCCGCGACTCAGGTCCACCTCGGGCAGAGCCACTTGCTCCAGCGGCGCGCCCGTTTCCGGGGTCACGATTTCGATCAGCAGCCCCTTCTTGTGGCTCGTCAACGCTTTGGTCTCCTCCTGCACTTTTGGGTACTTTTTCAACTCTCCCTTTGCAGTATCAGTGCTTAGGTCCCACGCCAGCGCGAGGCGGTCTCCGTCCGCAGGCCAGCAGACCGGTGTCACGTCCGGGTAGTCACGCGTCCAGGACGGGGCTTGCGCTCCCAACTTCTTAACCTGCAGCGTTGCGTGGTAGTCAGTCGACCTGCCGCTGCCCATCGGCTTGAAAGTGTAAGCAAAATCGCGGTATTGCCATTCCTTGTCGTCGTACTTACCCAGATCGTTAGTCGTAATAGACGGTAACGTGATTTCCATCTGGGTTGCATCCAAGTCCTTGTATTTGGGGAACAGGCCAAAAACGCGATTCTGCTCATTTACCCACAGATCGCGCATCGGCCGCATCAGCCTCAGCTGTTTTCCGGTCTCCATGTCCCACACCACCGAGCGGTCACGCAGCGAGACAACCAGAAACTTGCCGTCCGGCGAGAATGCACCGGCGCGCGGCGAGGGCAGCGGCCCCAGCGGAAGAGGAATGTGCATGCTTTCTGTCGAGTCCAATTGGCCCAGAAACAGCCCGCCGTTCGAGTCTTCTGCGGCGATTTTCTTGCCCCAGATGTCGATTGTGGGAAGCTGCCAGGCCGCCAAAACTTTGGATGCAGACGGGTCGAAAACCCCGACAGCGTAGCCCTTCAAAGGACCGATGATCATGAGCGGCCCCTTTGTCGCCCCGCGAATGTCTTGATCTCCGATCTGCGACTCGCTCATGACCTTTCCGTCGGGAAAGCTGAGAATGCGCGCCTTAAAAAGGCCCTTGGACAACGACGGCTCGACGACGTAAATCTGGTCAGGAGCGAGGAACGTCATGCGTGTCTCGCTCAGGCCCTTCAGCTTTCCTTCCAGCGTAATCGGTTGTCGCTGTGCGAGGTCGAATGCCAGCGTGTGGCTGCCTGCGGCCACCACGAGATAACGGCCACTCGGATCAATCTGGACGTTCGCATCCTCGGCGCCTGACATGACGTCCACTACAAAAGAAAGCAGTTGATTGAAGTTCGGAAATTCTCCCAATTCGACGAACTTCGGCTTTTCAAAGTAAGGCTTGCCTGCGTCTACATCAATGAGCTTAAGACTGAGACGCGGACCGGAGTCGTCGATCATCGCCTTCAGGCAGACGAGCGTCTTGCCGTCGGGCGTCAGCAGCGTCTGCGTGCAGCCGTCATAGTCCACCACCTCTTTCACGTCCGTGCGCTGCCCCGTCGCCACGCCCCATCGCTCCACCCGGAGGTTGCTGTCGTTGAAGACCACGCCTGAGGAGTCGGGCGTAAACCGGGCGGCATTCACGTCCGGCGCGTCAATCCTGAACAGAACCTTCTGTGCATCCACGCCGAACACCGCAATGCTGCCATCGTCCTGCGTCAGCACGTATTTTCCATCGGGGCTGAAGCGCACCCGCCACAAGCTCGGTCGCAGCGGCGGATCCAGATGGATTGGCTTGTCGCCCGTTGCGCTCTCTGCGGCCTCTTTTACCCTCTCTTCCACTGTGTCCCGCTGCCACGCCAGGAACGCCGCGCTGGATGTCGTTTGCTTTCCCGCGCAGCCCGCGGGGAGCTCGCCGATCAGTTTCATCGCCTCGCGGTAGCGCCGGCTGTCTTCATGGGTCAGACCAAAAGCGTCGGTAAACCAATTTCCCGTCTTACCCTGGTTCATTTGCGCAGTTGTTCACAAGGGGGCCCTCGGGTATGAGCGATTGAATTTGCCCGAAAGCATAGCACAGATTCGGATGGCGCAATGTGACAAGCGCACCATCGAGTTGGGCCGTCAATTCAGGCCCGCAGAAAAGGGGATCTGCACAGATGGGAGTTTTGCGGCCCCTACAAATACACCTCATCCATATAGCACCAGCGCCAATCTTCGCCGCGCTCGGCCGACTGGATCAGCGGATGCTGCGTTTCATGGTAGTGCCCCCGCGCGTGCCGGTTCTTCGATGAGTCGCAGCAGCCCACATGCCCGCACTCCAGGCACATGCGCAGATGCACCCACGTATCGCCCATCTTCAGGCACTCCTCGCAGCCCTTCGTGTTCGGCTTCAAACCCTTCTTGATCGTTGCAGCGTGCGTACAATGCGCAGCCATTTGCGACCTCCGATCGCGGACCCACCGCGATTTTGTGCTCTGTGCGCTCAGGTTTTCTAATTCCCACGCATTACGTCCTTAAGTCCCGGAGCTTGTCCTGAGCGAAGCCGAAGGATCCCCGGCCCTTCACTGCCCCGCCCAACCGAGCCCATCTGTCACGTTGCCTGTCTTGATTGTCCGCTTTACCGTCCACGTTGCCAGATCGATCTCCGCCACTTCATTGCTGCCCTCGCATGAGACGTACGCGGCCTTCCCGTCCGGCCGCACCAGCACTTCCTGCGGGCTCTTCCCTACGTCCACTGCGCGCGCCAGCGTCATCGTCTGCAGGTCGATCACGTCCACCTTGTTTTCATCCGGAAGCGCCACCAGCAGCCAGCGGCCGTCCTTTGTGGGCGCGCTGCCGTAGCCCAGCCCGTCGATTTTCACCCACTTCTTGACAGTATTCGTCGCCGTGTCGATCACTGCCATGCGCGGCGCGGTCTGGTCGGCGGTAAACACCCAGCGGTCGTCATTCGAAATCGCAATCCGCTGCGTGTTACCCGATACGGGAATAATGGCCAGCGTCTTCCGCGCCTTCACATCGAGCACGCTCACTGTTCCCGGTCCCACATTCGCCGTGTACCCGCGCAGACCGTCGTGCGAGAGCGCCAGCATGTGGCTCTCCGGCTGACCCGTCGGAATCGAACCGGCAATCTTCAGCGTTTTCGGATCGATGATCGTCACTGAATGATCCAGCTCCGTCGTCACGTAGAGCAGCCCATCCTTGGGTCCGAACACCGCGCAGTGCGGCCGCACTCCATGGTCGAACTGAATGTTGCCCACTAACTTCTGCGCCGCCACATCCACCACGACGATGTTGTTTCCGTCGGTTCCCGGCTTGCCCACGCCGCTGTTTCCGTAGATGGGCACAAACGCCAGCCGTCCGTCCCGCGATCCTGCAACTTCGTGACCGGTCGTGCCATTCTCCGCCACATCGGCAATCACATTTCCCGCCGCGGGATCCACAATGGCGAGGCTCCGGTCGCCCTTCTGTGCGACGAGCAAACGGCCCGTCTGAGCCTGCGCCGCGCCCACAGCCAGCAGCGACACGGCTCCTAGACCAACCAATGAAAACAGCTTCAACGGGGACCTCCCTCAATTACTTAATGACGATTGACTCGATTCTCTCTACGCAAAAGCTCCGCGCGTTTCAATTTTGCGCGCCCCACGGATCGTACGTCCCTGCGCTCCACGAGTGCCCCTCGGGGTCTTTCACGGTG
>CAZANC010000007.1:0-36273 GCA_964486495.1 uncultured Occallatibacter sp. | reverse complement strand
CCCAGTATAGATTGCCGACGGCCGGATGATCTTTCCATCCTGCCGCTGCTCGATCACGTGTGCGCACCAGCCCGCGGTCCGAGCCATCACAAACAGCGGTGTAAACAGGTCAGTCGGAATGCCCATCAAATGATAGGCGACCGCGGAATACCAATCGAGATTTGGAAACATGCGCTTGGCGTCCTGCATCGTGCGCTCAATCCGTTCGGCGACGGAGAAAAGACACTCGCCATCGGTGTCCACCGCCAATTTACGCGCCTGCTCCTTGATGAAATGGCTACGCGGATCGCTGACCGTATACACCGGATGCCCGAACCCAATAATCACTTCGCGTTGATCGACGCGGCGGCGAATGTCGGCCTCGGCTTCGTCGGCCGTCCGGTAGCGCTGCTGAATCTCTAGTGCGACCTCGTTGGCGCCGCCATGTTTTGGCCCTTTTAGCGCTCCAATGGCGCCCACGATGCACGAGTAAAGATCGGACCCGGTTCCGGCGATCACGCGCGCGGTAAATGTCGACGCATTGAATTCATGTTCGGCATAAAGAATGAGCGAAACCTGCATCGCGTGAACCCACTCCGCGCTCGCCGGCCTTCCGTGCAACAAATGCAGAAAATGCGCCGCCAGCGGTTCGCTGTCAGCGTCCACTGCGATCTTCTTGCCGTTCCGCGCAAAGTGGTGCCAGTAAAGAAGCATCGACGGCAGCGAAGCCAGTAGCGCATCGGCAAGGTCGCGCGCCCCAGCAGTGCTATGGTCCTCGGCCTCAGGCCGCACGCAACCTAGCACAGAAACGCCGGTGCGCAGCACGTCCATCGGATGCGAATGTGCGGGCACCAGCTCGAGCGCCTGCTTCACTTCAGCCGGCAAGCTTCGCAGACCGAGCAGCCGCGTCTTGTATGCGGCCAGCTCCGCGGGATTGGGCAGCTTTCCGCGGATCAACAGATAAGCAACTTCGGCAAACTCGCAGTGCTCCGCCAGGTCGGCAATGTCGTAGCCGCGGTAATGCAGGTCATTGCCACTTTGGCCCACCGTGCAAACGGCCGTCTCACCCGCAACAGTGCCAGACAGCGCTACCGACTTCTTCGGCTTGAAGGCGCCCAGCCCGTGGCTCGCCTCTTGAACGCTCATGGTTCGACCTCCAAAGAGCATTGATCCAACGAATCGTTACAGGAATGTCTACTCTTTGCTCTTACCCTTCGCAAAAAGCTCATCCAGCTTCTGCTCGTATACGTGATAGCCGAGATAGCGGTAGAGCTCGTCGCGCGTCTGCATCAGCGGCAGCAGATTTTTCTGCGTTCCCTCGGTGCGAATCGCCTCGTAGACTTTCAGCGCAGCGGCATTCATCGCCCGATACGCCGCGCAGCAATAAAGAATGATGTCGACGCCCGCCGCTGCCAGCTCCTCGCGCGTAAAGAGCGGCGTTTTGCCGAACTCGGTGATGTTGGCGAGAATCGGCACTCCCACAGCTTTGCGAAACGCGGCATACATCGACGCTTCAGTCACCGCCTCGGCAAAAATCATGTCGGCCCCAGCCGCCACGTACGCCTGCGCTCGCTCAATCGCCCGCGCCAACCCTTCGCCCGCCAACGCATCAGTCCGAGCCATGATCACAAACTCCGGATCGGTGCGCGCATCCACGGCGGCCTTGATCCGATCCACCATCTCTTCGGCCGGCACAAGCTCCTTGCCTGGCCGATGGCCACACCGCTTGGCGCTCACCTGATCCTCGACGTGCACCGCCGCCGCGCCCGCCTTGATCATCTCGCGAATCGTCCGTGCGATGTTGAACGCTGCGCCCCAGCCGGTATCGATATCGACTAGCAATGGCAGCGTGCAAGCTCCGGTGATGCGCCGAACGTCGGTAAGCACATCTTCCATCGTGCTGATCCCTAGGTCCGGAACGCCAAGCGAATTGGCCGCCACGCCGCCGCCCGACAGATAAGCCGCGCGAAAACCCACAGCCTCCGCCATGCGCGCTGCGTAAGCGTTGATGGTGCCCACCACCTGCAACGGCCTCTCTGCACCGAGCGCCGCGCGGATGCGCGCCCCTGCCGAGTTGTTGCGATTATCGCCCGCCATGCATCTTCCTTTGGCGCATCATAACAGGGTTTTCACATAGGCGGCTTTCGCAACATACCCGTGCGGTGCGACAATCAACGCGTCGGAGCCATCCCTCAAGAACGAGGCTCTACCCGGAGGAAAAATACCACAATGAAGCGCACATTGATCTGTACGTGTTTACTGTTCGCCGCAGCTGTTCTCTTCGCTCAACAAAAACCGCCTGCCGCCCCGCCCAAGAGTCCGCCGGCCACGGCAACAGCCACGATCGCTGGCAAGACCATCACCATCACTTACAGCTCTCCGCGTGTGAAAGGCCGCGCGGGCCACATATTTACCTCAGACGGCCTCATCAGCCACGATCCGCATTATCCGGTTTGGCGCGGGGGCGCGAACGCCGCCACCACGCTGAAGACTGACGCTGACCTGACCATCGGCGACCTCAGCGTTCCCGCCGGCACCTACACTCTGTTCGTCGACATCTCCGACCCCGGGCATTGGGTCTTGATCGTGAACAAGAAGAACGGCGAGTGGGGGCTTGCCTACGACTCTACTCAGGATCTTGGCAAAACAAGAATGGCGATGTCTGCTCCTCCCTCACTCGTCGAGGATCTGACGTATACGATCACCGACAACGGCGGCGGCAAGGGCACTCTGACGCTGGCCTGGGAGAATGTGAGCGCCTCTGTCCCCGTCCTCGTGCATTGAGAGCTGGTCGACCTGTTGTCTTCGGCTTCGCCCAAGGGCGGCGGCTTTCCCTGCAATCGCCGCCCTCCACGTAAAATAGAAGTTGAGTGATTCCTAGCCGAGGGGACAGAAACTTTGCCGCTGTATCCGTATCGCTGCACACAGTGCGGCCATCGCTTTGAGAAAATCCAGCACTTCAACACCGAGCCGGAGAAGGTCTGCCCTCAGTGCGGCGGCGTTCTGGAGCGGACTCTCACCGCGCCCGGCCTGAGCTTCAAGGGTGCCGGTTGGTACGTGAACGACTACGCCTCGAAGAGCAGCTCGTCCGCTGCCCAATCTGCGTCCGACACGAAGCCGGACGCAAAATCGGAGACAAAGTCCGAACCAAAGGCCCCGAGCGGCGGCGATAGTGCTACAGCCAGCCCGGCCCCTTCTACCCCTGCTTCGAAGCCCGACTCAACGCCGAAGTGACGCGCAGCCGGCTCGCCGACTCATGATCGCAACCACGCTCTTCGCGGCACGCCGACCACCCCGCAGTCACGCTCCGAGACGCTACCATAGTTCCTGACGATGCCGCTCCTCGATCCCATTCCGTCGCCGGTTGAGCACGCCGATCTTGTCGCGCTTGAATGGCAGCCGCTTTTGGCGCTGCTGGCCGGGTTCGCTGCGTCCCCGGTCGGCCGTGAATCGATCCTCGCGTTGCATCCGTCTAGCGATGAAGACTGGATCGGGCGCCAGCACCAATTGGCCTCCGAAGTCCGGTTGATCCTCGAAGAACAAGTCTCCATTCCGCTCGGAGGGCTCTTCGACCCCACGCAACTCGCCGCCAAAGCGCAGATTGACGGTGCAGCGCTCGAAGCGGCGGAGCTTCAAAGCGTGGCGCGCTTGGCCAATGACGTCGCCGCGTGGCAGTCTCTCTTGCGTGAGCCGCCGATGCGCCTTGTCGGCAAATTGCCCGGGCTTTCCGGCCTTTCAGCGGCCCTCACCACCGGTTTGCGGCCACTCGCTGAATCCATCGAACGCAAGATTCAACCCGACGGCTCGCTCGCCGACGACGCTTCGCCCGAGCTGAGTCGCATCCGCCGCGAGCAGGAGCGCCAGCAGAAAGTTATCGAGGAAAGCCTGCGCGCCGCACTGCGCAAGCTCTCCGCGGAAAACGCGACTCAGGACGACGTCATCACCATTCGCGGTGAGCGCTTTGTGATTCCCGTCCGCGCGGAGCTCAAGCGGCGCGTCACCGGAGTGATTCACGGCGCGAGTTCCTCGGGCCAAACTGTCTATGTGGAGCCGCTCGAAACCATCGAGCAGAACAATGAACTGGTGCGGCTCATCGAGGAAGAGCAGGCGGAGATTCACCGTATCTTTGTCGCGCTCACGCGTCAGGTCGGTGGCTACGCGCTAAGTTTGGTCGAGGGTGCGCGTGTACTGGCTCTGGTCGACAGCCTGCTGGCGCGGGCGCGCTTTGCGCGTGACTTCGATTGCATCGTGCCCACCATCAGTCCCGAGCGGCTCCAGCTCGAGGGCGCGCGTCATCCGCTTCTCGAAAAGCGCCTGCGAGCGGCCGGCGGAAAGACTGTCCCTCTGTTTCTGGGGTTGACGGCAGACGAGCGCCAGCTTATCATCAGCGGGCCCAACACCGGCGGCAAGACGGTAGCGCTCAAGACCACGGCTCTACTCGCCATGATGGCGCAGGCCGGAATTCCGGTGCCCGCCTCGCGCGCCTGCTTTCCTGTATTCACCGCATTCCTGGCCGATATCGGCGACGCGCAATCGATCGAGGCGGCGCTCTCCACCTTCTCCGCGCACATCACGAACCTTAACCGTCTCTCCCGCCTCGCCGATGCCCAATCGCTCGCGCTGCTCGACGAACTCGGTTCTTCCACAGATCCTGAAGAAGGCGCAGCTCTCGCAGTGGCCGTGGCGCATCATTTTCTCAAGGCTGGAGCCTGGTCGCTGATCTCGACGCATCACACGTCCCTCAAGGTTTACGCAGCCAACACGCGCGGCGTACGCAATGCCGCAGCCGGCGTCGATGAGCTGACGCTGGTTCCCAACTATCAGTTTCATCTCGGTGTGCCGGGCGCGTCGGCGGGAATTCAGACGGCGGAGCGCCTGGGACTGAACGCCGCAATCATTGCAGCGGCCCGCGAGCGCTTGGGCTCGCAACAGACCGGCATCGCGCGCTTTCTCGATAAGCTGCATAAAGACCTTGCGCAACTCGAAGTCGAGCGCAAGGCTGCGCGCGAGCAGCAATACACGCTCAATCAGGAGAGGAAACGGCTCGAGCACGAAGGCGACGTTGAAGTGCGCAATCGTGTGCGCGAACTCGAAGCCAAACTGGCTTCGCTGCTGAAGGACTTCGAATTCCAGATGCGCGAGAACGTCCGCGCAGTCGAGGACCGTGCCGCGCAACAGAAGCTTTCGAAAGAGGCGGAGCGCCGCATCACCCGCCTGCGCCGCGAGTTTCAAGAAAGCTTCAACCAGGCTGTCGTTGCGCACCGCACCGGGGCCGATCAGGGCGATCAAAACGCGCAGCCGCACCTGCTACGCCACATTTCGCCGGGCGACAGCGTATTTCTGAAATCGATGGGCAAAATCGCCTTGGTGCAGCGCGAGGTCGAAAAGGATCTCTTCGAAGTTGCCTTGGGCCCGATCAAGATGCGCGTCAAGCGGGATGAGTGTTCCGAGCCCTCCGGTCGTGGAGGGGATCCCGGGCAAGGGAAGCCCGGGCAAGGAAAAGTTGATCCGCTTGCCGCGGCCAGAAAGCAGAAAGGCGTGCACGTCACGGTGACGAGCTCGAACACCGACGACATGCGTGCGGAGATCAATCTCATTGGCCGCACGGTCGATGAGGCGACCGGTGAACTCGAAAAATACCTCGATCACGCCTTTCTCGCCGGGCTCCCGCGCGTGCGCGTTATCCACGGCCACGGCGCCGGCATTCTTCGCCGCGGCGTTCGCGAGTTCCTCAAATCTCATCCGCATGTGGCAGGAATCGAAGAGGCTCCGCAAAATGAAGGCGGCCAGGGCGCTACCCTGGTGGAACTGCGGCAGTAGTTCACACCGCTGCTCGGCCGCGGCCCGCGCAACACGAACAAAAAACAGGCCCCGCATCGCGGAGCCTGTCAGCTGATCACTGACCACTGTTCGTTTACGCCATCGCTTCTCGCCCCATCGGCTCGAAGACCAACTGGTTCGACTTGCGGTCCACGTCGATGCGCACGTGCGCGCCGTGCAGCACTTCGCCGTCGAGAATCTTGATCGCCAGTGGGTTCTGCACCATGCGTTGCAAGGCCCTCTTTAACGGACGCGCTCCGTAAGCCGCATCGGAGCCCGAAGCGAGGATCAACTGCCGCGCCGGCTCCGTAAGTTCGATCGAGATCGCCCGATCTTCGAGCAGTTTGCGCACTTCATTCACGCGCAGATCCAGAATCTTACTTAATTGCGCGTTGCCCAGCGAGCGGAAGATCACAATATCGTCCACGCGATTCAAAAATTCCGGCCGGAAATGCTCGCGCAGCACACGCATCACGCTCTCGCGCGCCATGTCGAAGTCCTGCTCGGTCTTCAGCTTTTCACCGGCAAGCATTGCCGCTCCCAGGTTCGACGTCATGATCAGCACGGTGTTCTTGAAATCAACAGTCCGGCCCTTGGCGTCAGTCAGGCGCCCGTCGTCCATTACTTGAAGCAGAATGTTGAAGACATCCGGGTGCGCCTTTTCAATTTCGTCGAACAGAATCACCGCGTAGGGCCGCCGATGAATCGCCTCGGTCAATTGGCCGCCTTCGTCGTAGCCCACGTATCCCGGCGGCGCCCCGATCAAGCGAGCCACTGCGTGCTTCTCCATGTACTCGCTCATGTCGATGCGCACCAGTGCCTGCTCATCGTCGAACAGGAACTCCGCCAGAGCGCGCGCTGTCTCCGTCTTGCCCACACCCGTCGGCCCAAGAAAAATAAAAGAACCGATGGGCCGCTTGGGGTCGCTCAGGCCCGCGCGCGAGCGGCGAATGGCGTTGGCCACGACGCTCAACGCGTCGTCCTGGCCCACCACGCGCTCACGCAGCCGGTCCTCCATCTGGACAAGCTTCTTCACCTCGCCCTCCAGCATGCGCGAAACAGGAATGCCCGTCCATTTGCTCACGATCTTTGCAATGTCCTCTTCGTCGACCTCTTCCTTCAGCATCCGCGCCACACCGGCCTTGCCGTTCTGCGCGGCGTCGAGCTTCTTCAGCTCCGCTTCGAGCTTTGGCAACTCGCCGTATTGAATTTGCGCGGCGCGATCGAGCTGGCCCTTGCGGGTCTGCTCCTCGGCCTCAAATCGCAGCGCTTCAATCTTCTTTTTCAGGTCGCCAATGCGGTTGATGGCCTCGCGTTCCTTCGTCCAGCGCGCCCGCAATGCAGTGATCTGCTCCCGCAGTTGCGCCACTTCGCGCTCCACGGCCTTCAGGCGCTCCTTGCTGGTGGCATCGGTCTCGCGCTTGAGCGCGGCGCGCTCAATCTCTAGCGATGTAGCTTGGCGCTCCAACTGGTCGACCTCCGTCGGCACGGAGCCAATCTGGATTGCAAGGGAAGCCGCAGCCTCGTCCACAAGGTCGATCGCCTTGTCAGGCAAAAAGCGGTCGCTGATGTAGCGGTGCGAGAGCGTCGCCGCGGCCACAATCGCCGCGTCCTTGATGCGCACGTTGTGGTGCGACTCGTAGCGTTCCTTCAGCCCGCGCAGAATCGCAATCGTGTCCTCGACGTTTGGCTCGCCCACATACACAATCTGGAAGCGGCGCTCTAGCGCCTTGTCCTTCTCGATGTACTTGCGGTACTCGTTCAGCGTGGTTGCGCCGATCGCCCGCAGCTCGCCGCGCGCCAGCGCCGGCTTCAGCATGTTGCTCGCGTCAATTGCGCCCTCGGCCGCCCCCGCGCCCACCAGCGTGTGCAGTTCATCGATGAACAGCACAATCCGGCCGTTCGATTCTTCTATTTCCTTCAGCACAGCCTTGAGCCGGTCCTCGAACTCGCCGCGATACTTGGCGCCCGCGAGCATCGAGCCCAAATCGAGCGCGATGACGCGCTTGTCGCGCAGGCCTTCGGGAACGTCGCCCGAAATGATGCGGCGGGCGAGGCCCTCCACGATGGCTGTTTTGCCCACGCCGGGCTCGCCAATCAGCACGGGATTGTTTTTCGTGCGGCGGCTCAGCACTTGCACAACCCGTCGAATCTCCTCGTCGCGGCCGATCACCGGATCGAGCTTGCCGCGACGGGCGAGCTCTGTCAGATCCTTGGCGTATTTTTCCAGCGCCTGAAATTTCTCTTCCGGATTCTGGTCGGTGACGCGCTGCGAGCCGCGCACAGCAGTCAGCGCCTGCAGAATGGCCTCATGCGTGGCGCCCGCGGCCACCAGCGCATCGCGTGCGGCATCGCCTTTCAAATGTGCCACGCCAAGCAGTAGATGCTCCGTTGAAACGTATTCGTCTTTGAAGTTCGCGGCCTCGCGAAAAGCCTGTTCAAGCACCTTGTTCATCGCCTGGCTCGTGCTGGGCTGCGCCGCCACGCCGGCCACCCGGGGCAGTTTCTGCTCGATCCCGCGCAGGTCGCTCTCCAGATGCTCCGTGGGAACACCGATCTTTTCGAGCACCGAGGGCACCACGCCCTCGCGGTCCTCAATCAGTGCGAGCAACAAGTGCACGGGCTGCAGCTCAGGGTTGCCGAGCTCGGCAGCGCGCGCCTGTGCCTCCTGGATCGCCTGCTGCGTCTTGACCGTCAATTTTTCCCAACGAATTGCCATGGTTTGATGCCTCTTTGAATGATTTTGCGGAACGAGGAGGTCAGATTTCAGGTGTCAGAGCTCAGAAAAACGGGATCAGCCGATGTCCCTTGACGGGCACCGCGGCACCAGACTTGCTCTATGGCAAGCATAGTACGTGGCGCGCCGGGAAGGGCGGCTGATCCCTGAAACTTGATCCCTGAAACCTGAGAACCGACCCCTGGCTTTTACGCCGCCAGCGTCTGATTCACGCTCACCTTGATCTGCTTGGGCTGGGCCTCGGGCTTCTTCTTCAGCTCCAGCTTCAGCACGCCGGCGTTGTAGCTGGCTGTCACGCTCTCCGTATCAACTGTTGTGGGCAGCGTGAACGCGCGATAGAAACTGCCGTAGCGCCGTTCGATGCGATGGAAGTTCTCTTCCTTCTCTTCTTTCTCGAACTTGCGCTCGCCCTTGACCGTCAGCGTGTTGTTTTCCACGCTCACGTCCAGGTCCTTCTCTTCGATGCCCGGCACTTCCAGTTTCAGGACGACCTTTTTCTCGTCCTCATACACATCGACCGCCGGCACAAAGCTGGCCGTCGTCATCGGCCCTTCCCCTTCGTTCAGATCGCGGAACAGCGAGTTCATGCGATTCTGCAGCGACACAACTTCACGGAACGGATCCCAACGAGTAATTGCCATGATCTTTCCCTCCTGATGGATCAAAAGAATTCGATTGCAGCGGGGGGTGGAATCCCACCCGTTCAATCATTTTGATGAAACTATAGCACAAATGATTCATAAAATATGAGCGTAATACGCTAATATTATTGAAGTTCTCTATATTGCTGAAATTAAATTGTTTATGTGACAATCGGATAGACCATGAGGCCCTTTCAAGCCCTCGGGTCTTCAATTGTTCGCTCGCAAATGCGGTTTTTTGCCCTTTTAACCTTCCTAGATCCTGGATGGCTCCTAGCGGTTATCCAGTGGACCGGCGCAACGTGCCCAGTGCAATACAATCCGCTTCATGCACTTTTTGAGTTCGGCGGCGGGAATCAACTGGCACTGGGTCTGGCTGGTCATCGCCGCTTTCCTTGCCGGCGTTCTCAACGCCGTCGCCGGCGGTGGCTCATTCCTATCCTTTCCCGCCCTGCTGAGCATGAGGATCCCGCCCGTGCAGGCCAATGCCACAAACACAGTGGCGATCTGGCCGGGGCAGTTGACCTCGGTTGCCGCGTACTGGCCCAATGTGCGCAAAAACGCGCGATCGGCTGTGTTGATGGGGCTGGCGGGATTGATTGGCGGCACCGCTGGGGCAATTGTCCTGCTCAACACGCCGCAGGCGACGTTTCTCCATCTGGTTCCCTGGCTGCTCCTCGGCGCTGCGCTGACATTTGCCGCCAGCGGCCCGGATTCGCGCCGGCTCGAGCGCTTGAAGCGTGCGCGCCGCGAACGCGCCGCGGCGGGACATATAGGAGTGCCACCTCCACGCCGAACGGCGTTGTTTCTCACCGCCATCGTGGTTAGCTTTTATGTCGGCTACTTCGGCGCCGGCGCCGGATTTCTCTTTATGACTCTGCTGGCGCTCTTCGGCTATGAAGACATTCACGCCGTCAACGCGCTGAAGGTCGTAGCCAACGTGCTGGCCAACGGCATCGCCTTCATCATCTTCATTGTCGATGGCCAGGTCATCTGGCGCTATTGCTTGGCGGCGATGATCGCGGCGGCTATCGGAGGCTACGTCTCGGCCAGCTTGGCAAAGCGCGTACCGCAACCGGTGCTGCGCGGCCTCGTGGTGGTCATCGGCCTCGGAATGGCTGCGTGGTTCTTCTGGCGTAATTAAACCGGCCCCTGCGGAAACCGTCAGCAATCGCCCCACTCCCACCCCTGCATATCGCCCGAAGTGAGCCGCAGCACATACTGCTCCACGCGTCGCGCGTACGTTGAAAATGGCGCAGGGGCTGACCTCCGCGCCGGAAAGAACCACCCCCAAGATGCCCGAACGATGGATGACGGAACTCATTGGCTCGCTGGCGGGTTTCTGCACAACCCTGTCGCTTGTCCCGCAGCTTCACAGGATCTGGCGCTCGAAGAGCGCTCACGATCTTTCGCTTGCCATGTTCACGGTCTTCGGCATCGGAATCGGTCTCTGGCTCCTCTACGGCATCGGCATTCGCTCCCCTTCGGTCATCGCCGCCAATAGCCTGAGCCTCGTTCTCGTCGTCGCCATCCTCACGCTGGCGCTGCACTATGAGCGCCCCGGCTCGACCCGCCGCTAACTGCTGCTGGCCCCTGTAAACTGTCACTATGAGCCACGAGGGCATCCGCATCGCCTCAAAAGACGAGCAGGCGCGCGACAATCAAGCCAACCGTCCGCTTCCGCGCATCGCCATCACGCCGGAAAAAGTGCGCGTGCTCATGACCGAGGGCAAGGGCCTTGAAATCGATTGGGCCGACGGCCATAAGAGCACGTGGGGATTTGCCTGGCTGCGCGACGCCTGTCCCTGCGCTACCTGCGTCGACGAGCGCGCGCAGCAGGGCCGGAAGGCTGGCCAGCCCAAACCGAAGCCCGCTGTCGTGCTGCCCATGTACGCGCCTCCGCCAAAGCCGGCCAGCGCGCACGCCGTCGGCCGCTATGCCATCCAGTTCAATTGGCTTGACGGCCATTCCGGTGGAATCTATTCGTGGGAGTACCTGCGCCGCGTTTGCCAATGCCAGGAATGCACGTTCACCGACGCCGAAACCACCGGCACGCCGAACTGAATTCAGAGCTACCTTGCGATTACCGGAACGGGAAGGTCGGAGTTGTAAGTGTCTACAATGCACTTCCACTTTCCGCTCGGCTGCTTCTTCCAGACCTCAAGAAATTTGCCAGTATCGTTCACGGCGCCGCTCTCGCTTGAAGCGCTAATCGTGAGTTTGTAGCTGCCGTAGATGTAGCCCAACTCGCCCGACTGCGCAACTTCAACCTTCGACCATTTCCACGAGACAGCTGTGTGGGGGCCCAGGAGTCCAGCGCACGACTCGCGAATCGACTTTTTGTCGGTTGCAATGGGCGCATTGGGCGGCAACAGAACGGCGTTATCCGCGTAAAAGACGACCGTGCCGTCAAGATCGTTTCGGGCAGCGGTGGCGGACCACTCTTCGTCAAGCGCCCGAAGCTCAGATTCTGCCGCATGTCGATCGGCGGCAAACGCCTGTTGGCCAAGGCTTGCGGTGGCACACAACACAACCGCAACGATAGTCACTGGGAGTCGCGACATGGGCGAAGTGTATCATTCGACTGCCGGAAGGCAGTCACGCCGAACTAAGACTTAAATCGCGTGATCGTCTCATCACAATCCCGCGCCGGTCATCTTCTACAATCTCCCCATGAGAATCGGTTTTCTGGGCTTGGGCAAGATGGGCACACCGATGGCCCGCCACCTGCTCGCCGCCGGCCACGAGCTTGCAGTCTGGAACCGTACTGAAGGCCGCACTGAACCGCTGCTCCGCGAAGGCGCAATCGCCGCAGCCACTCCCGCTGAGGCCGAACTAGGCGCGGAAGCCGTCATCACCATGCTCTTTGACGACGCCGCCAATGAAGAAGTGCTTTTTGGCGCCAACGGGCTCATGGACGCGCTTTCGCCAGGCGCGCTTCACATCTCTTGCAGCACCATCAGCGTCGCGTTAAGCGAGCGCCTGACCGCAGAGCACGCCCGCCGCGGTCACGAATTCGTCGCCGCGCCAGTCTTTGGTCGTCCCAAATTTGCCGAAGAGGGCCGCTTGTGGATCGTCGCTGCCGGCGCGGAGCAAGCCGTTGCCAAAGCGCGTTCGCTCTTGGAAACTTTCTCGCGCGGCATTTCAGTCGTTGGTGCCGAACCGCACCAGGCGCACGCCGTCAAACTCGGCGGCAACTTCCTCATCAGCGCCATGATCTACTCCCTCTCCGAATCCTTCGTCTACGCATCAGGGCAGGGAATCGATCCCGCAATCTTTCTCAAGGCCGTCAACAGCGCGCTCTTCCATTCGCCGTTTTACACGGCCTACGCAAACTTGATGCTGCATCCGCCGGAGCATCCAGGCGCGACCATCGAGCTGGGCGAGAAAGACCTGCGCTTGCTTCGTGAGGCCGCTGCAGCCGGCGGCACGCGTCTCAGTCTCGCCGATTTGCTCGCCGACGTCTTCTCTCGCGCCAAGGCCGCTGGCCTCAGCCACGCGGATTGGGCCGGGGGCTTGTACCTCATGTCACAGCAGGACAGTCAAACCCGCTCGTAGGATGTGATGCAAATGAGGCTCAAAGGAAAAATCGTCTTTATCACCGGGGCCAGCGCCGGCATTGGCGCGGCTACCGCAATGGCTTTCGCCGCCGAGGGCGCGCGTCTGCTGCTCGCCGCCCGCCGCGCAGGAAAACTCGCCGAGGTTGCGTCGAAAGCCCTTGCCTGCGGCGCCGCGGCCGTGCACTCCATTGACCTCGACGTGCGTAACCGTCACGCCGTGCAGCGGGCCATCGATGATCTTCCGCCTGACTGGGCGGAAATCGAAGTCCTGGTCAACAACGCAGGTCTCAGCCGCGGGATGGAAAAGCTGTACACCGGGAAGGTCGAAGACTGGGAAGAGATGATCGACACCAACATCAAGGGGATGCTCTATGTGGCTCGCGCCGTGGTCCCCGGAATGGTGGTGCGCGGCCGTGGTCACGTGGTCAACCTTGGCTCCATGGCTGGAGAAATCGTGTATCCCAACGGCGCCGTCTATTGTGGAACCAAGGCTGCAGCGCGCGCCATCAACGATGGATTGCGCGAGGACCTGCTCGGTACGCCCGTTCGCGTCACCAGCGTCGACCCCGGCCTGGTCGAAACCGATTTCAGCCTTGTTCGCTTCCACGGCGACGCTGGCCGCGCCGCCAAAGTCTACAAAGGCATCACGCCGCTCACTGGTGATGATGTCGCTGACGTTATTTTGTGGGCCGTCACGCGGCCCGCGCACGTCAACGTCGCGCGCGTCTCGCTCACTTCGGTGCATCAGGCCAACACGCTGCTCATTCACCGCGATCAGTAGCGGATGGAGGTGGTCCGGCGCCAACGATCCGTGATACAGGGCCGCCTATCCGAGCGACTGGAGCTGCGCCTCGATATGAGCCAATGCCGCCTCAAGCGCGGTGCGGCGTCCGGGATTCGACGTCCTCTGCGAGAGAATATTCTCGCGTTGCAAACTCAGCACCTGGCGTTGCCGTTCGCGCGCGGCACGGATCAACTCGGCCGCCCGCCGGTTCTCTTCGTTAGTCAGGCCGTTGCCGGGTTTCGTTCCGGGGCTCTCCAAGGCGTTTGCCATTTGCTCCTCCACCGATTTACTTTCCCATCCACGAGCCATATCTTCATTCTACGGGGGCTTCGCGTCATCGCGTCCCGCAGAATGACGAGGGTTGAACCCGAAAGAGAGAGAGGCCTCTGATGCGCGCTTGGCAAGTTTCCGCGTTTGGCATTGATTCTTTGGAGTTTGTCGAGCGGCCCACGCCCGCGCCTGGCCCCGGCGAAGTTCTGGTAGGGGTGCGTGCGGTTTCTCTCAACTATCGCGATCTGATGGTCGTGAAGGGCTTCTACAACCCCAAAATGAAGCTTCCGCGCATCCCCTGTTCTGACGGCGCGGGCGAAGTCGTGGCTGTGGGCGCCGACGTCACACTGTGGAAGCCTGGCGACCGCGTGGCCGGCATCTTCATGCAGAACTGGTTCGACGGACCCCTGACTGCCAGCAAAGCGCGTGGCGCGCTGGGCGGCGATGTGGACGGCATGTTGACCGACTTCATCGTGCTCAAGGAACCAGGACTGGTTGCAATCCCCGATCACCTCAGCTTTCAGGAAGCCGCCACTCTGCCCTGCGCCGCTGTCACTGCGTGGAATTCGCTGGCCACCGGTGAGCTCAAGCCGGGCTCGACGGTCCTAATCCAGGGCACGGGCGGCGTGTCGATCTTTGCCTTGCAGTTTGCGCGGTTGAGGGGTGCACGTGTGCTGGGCATCAGCTCTAGCTACGAAAAGCTGGAGAGGGCTAGCACCATGGGCCTCGATGCAGGGCTGAACTATCGCGACAACCCCGATTGGGACCGCTGGGCGCTCGACCAGACCGGCGGCCAAGGTGTGGACCTTGTGGTAGAGGTAGGCGGCTCGGGCACCTTGCCGCGCTCGCTCAGGGCCATTCGGCCCGGCGGAACGGTGGCCCAGGTGGGTGTGCTCACGCAGTCCGCGGACCCGTTCCCAATTCCGCTCATCCTCCACAAGACGGCGCGGATCCACGGCATCTACGTGGGCTCCCGCAGGGATTTTGTTGAGATGAATCGCGCCATCGCGCTCGCCGAATTGCGCCCTGTCGGTGAGGAGTTCGATTGGCGTCAGGCGCGCGAGGCTCTGGAGCGCATGGAAGAAGCCAGCCACTTCGGCAAGCTAGTGCTCACCGTGAGCTGAGGCGCTGCCCAGGCTGGAATTTCTTGAAATTCGACCGCCTATTGGTATCACGTCTTTGGATTAGGGATACGCTGGAAAGCTTCTGAAAGCAAGGAGAAGAAACGAAGCCGCGGACTTACTTGCGAATTGCTTCTGTGCTCACGCTGGTGCATTCGGCGATGCACACCATTGGAGGGGTATTTGGCGCAGCGCCACCAGGTCCGGCGAGCGTGGCCGAGGCGGCCATGAAGGCGAACCAGTTTCAATTTATGGGAGCCACGCGGACGTTCTGGGAGTTCCATCGCGGGATGGGATTGGCCATCACCATCTTCCTTACGGTCGAGGCGCTGGTCTTCTGGCTGTTGGGTTCGCTGGCCGAACGCGATGCGGTCGCTCTCCGGCCGGTCTTGGCGGCGTTCATGCTGGGATATCTCGCGTTCGCGGTGGATTCGCTGGTGTACTTCTTCGCGCTGCCGGTTGTGTTCGCGGCGCTGATTGCGCTTTGTCTGGGGCTTGCGCTGGCGGGCGCTAGGACCGCACAGGCAGCGCGCCCGCTGCGGTAGATTGGACTTGTGACTTCGCACGAGAAGATGCTGGCAGTGGCCATCGAAGAGGCGCGACTGGGCCTCGCCGAAGGTGGCGTTCCTGTCGGCGCGGCATTATTCACTCGCGAGGGTGAACTGTTGAGCCGCGGCCGCAACCGCCGCGTACAGCAAAACGATCCGAGCATTCACGGCGAAACCGATGCCTTTCGTCGCGCGGGTCGCCAGCGTAGCTATCGCAACCTGGTCATGGTCACCTCGCTCGCCCCTTGCTGGTACTGCAGCGGTCTTGTACGCCAGTTCCGCATCGGCACGCTCGTCGTGGGTGATAGTCGCACCTTTGCCGGAGGCCTCGACTGGTTACGCGAGAATGGCGTCGAAGTGATCGACCTCGACAATGGCGAGTGTCGCGAGTTGATGGAGACATTCATCGCCCGGCATCCGGAAATCTGGAACGAAGACATCGGCGAAGAATGAACGTGGCATCTTTTACATGTGCATTCGCGCTAATTAAGAGCGGCTTTCCCAGCACGATAGAGCTAGAGGCTAGAAGCTAGCAGCTAGAAGCTAAAAAGAAGGGTGAATCATGTTGGATCAGAAAACAGAACTGAGTCTGCGCGGCTACTCGATCATTGACGGCCAAAGCCACGAATCTAGCGGCGCCACCTTTCACGGCCTCGACCCTGCCGCGGGCGCACGCCTCGATCCCGCCTACCATTGCGCCTCGCTTGCCGACCTGAATCACGCCGCCGATTTGGCCGAGGAAGCATTTGTCGCCTATCGCAAGCTCTCGGGTCGCGACCGGGGCCGCTTCCTGCGCAGCATCGCCGACGGCATCGAAGCCATCGTGCCAGAGCTTGTAGAGCGCGCCAATCGCGAGACCGCTCTCCCTGAAGCGCGCCTCAAAGGCGAGTCCGCGCGCACCATCAACCAGCTGCGCCTGTTTGCGCAGGTGGTTGAAGAAGGTTCCTGGGTGAACGCGCGCATCGATCCCGCTCAGCCTGATCGCAAGCCGTTGCCGCGCTCCGACATCCGCTCCATGATGAAGCCACTCGGCCCCGTCGCCGTCTTCGGCGCCAGCAACTTCCCCCTAGCATTCTCCGTCGCCGGGGGCGACACCGCTGCCGCCTTCGCAGCGGGCAATCCCGTCATCGTGAAAGCGCACCATGCCCATCCGGGCACCAGCGAGATGGTCGGCCAGGTCATCGCCCGTAGCGTGCGCGAGTGCGGCCTGCCACTCGGTGTCTTTGCGCTCCTCTTCGGCGCGGGCTCTGAAATTGGCGCAGCGCTCGTCGACCATCCCAGGGTGAAAGCCGTCGGATTCACCGGCTCACTCTCGGCCGGCAAGGCGCTCATGCAGCGTGCCGCGGCGCGTCCCGAGCCCATCCCATGCTTCATGGAGATGAGCAGCGTGAATCCTCTCTTTGTGCTGCCCGAAGCCCTTCGCTCGCGCACTACGAAGATCGCCGCCGGCCTCTTCGGCTCGTTTACTCTTGGCGTCGGACAGTTCTGCACCAAGCCGGGCCTCGTCTATCTGCCGCGAAACGCGGATGCCGATGCGCTCGTTGCCGAAGTGAAAGCGCTCGTCGAAAAAGCTTCCCCGTCGCCGATGCTCACGGAAGGAATTTCGAAGAGCTACCACTCAGGCATCGCGAGCCGCCAGTCGCACAGCCACGTGAACACTGTCGCCCAGGCCCCATCAAAGGTCGCAGCCAACACCTACGCGGCCCCTGTCTTCTTGCAAATCGACGCCGCGGACCTCCTCGCCAATCCCGAACTGTCCACCGAAGTCTTCGGCCCCACCGCTCTCGTGATTCGTTACGACAGCCGCGAGCAGCTGATGGAGCTCGCCAGCGCCATCGAAGGCCAGCTCACCGCAACGCTGCATGGCACTGAAGCCGATCTCGCCGCCTTCGCTGACCTCATCGCGATTCTCGAGCGCAAGGCAGGCCGCCTCATCGTCAATGGCTTTCCCACCGGCGTCGAAGTCTGCCACGCGATGGTTCACGGCGGTCCTTACCCGGCCACGAGCGACAGCCGAGCCACTTCTGTCGGCACGTATTCGATCTATCGCTTTGTGCGCCCCGTCTGCTACCAGGATTTTCCGCAGGCATCGCTGTCCGACGAGTTGAAGAACGGCAACCCGCTCGGAATCATGCGCCTCATCGACGGCCAACTCACGCGCGATGCGGTTCCGGAGCGGCCTTAGGCGCGCGCAGGAAAAAGATCATCACTCCAGACACGATAAGCAGGATCGACATCGCCAGGTACCCGTCGCTGGAGCTTCCTGTTACAGCCTGCAGCCATCCCACCAGCCACGACCCCGCGAATCCGCCCAGCGCCCCGCAGCTGTTCACGAGCGCGGTAACTTCGCCCGAAACGTTGCCCGGCAGCATCTCCGGCATAATGGCCCAGAACGGCCCGTATGGCGCGTACATCGTGCCGCCTGCGATCACCAGACAGAAATACGCAAGCCAAAAATTGTGTCCGGCTGTTGCGAAGCTGCAAAACAGCGCCACGCCCGAGAGAATGAGGAACGGCCACACGAACAACGTGCGACGGAGTACGCGATCGGAAAAGGTTGCGACGATGAGCATCAGCACCACTGCCAGAAGAAATGGTGCCGCGCTGAGAAGGCCAATTTGCTCGATGCGGCGTGCCGATCCCGACCGAATTATCGCCGGGATCCAGATCACAAGGCCATACACGCCGAAGCTCCAGCAGAAGTACTGGAAGCACAGCACCAGTGCGCCCGGCATGCGCAGCGCCTCGCGAAAATTCGCGTACTGGGGCAGGGAAGACTGCTCCAGCGCAAGCGCCTCGGCCAGATGTTCGCTGCTCTCTTCTGGAAGCCATGGAACCTCCAGCGGCTTGTCTCGCGCTACAACAATCCAGACAAAGGCCCACAGCACCGACGGAATGCCTTCGAGAATAAACGTCATCTGCCAGCCGACTGCTCGGATCAGGTATCCGGTCGCCGCGGCCATCCACGTCACCGTCACCGGATTTCCCAGAATCAGAATCGCATTGGCGCGCGAGCGCTCTCTGCGCGTGAACCAGTTGGTCAGCAAAATCAGCATCGACGGGAAGATGAGGCTCTCCGCAACGCCCAACAACAGCCGATCCACGACCAGCAGCCAGTAGTTATGGATAATCCCGGTCAGTCCGGAAAAAATCCCCCAGCTGATCAGCGCGAAAAACACCAGCCGGGTCGCGCTTTTGCGAATCGCGTAGGCCGCCGCCGGAACCTGAAAGAGAAAATAGCCGAGAAAGAAAACCGAGCCAAGAAAAGCCGCGCGGGATTCTGTGATGTTGAGCGACTTCGCGAGCCCAGCGGCTGCGCCGAATCCAAAATTCGACCGCCCCAGGTAGGCAAGGCTGTAGGTCACGAAGACCACCGGCATCAGGTACAGCCAGCGCCGGCGCAGGCCCGCCTGAGTTTTCTCGGCCTGGGCTTGCGCCGCACGATGCGAATCGTCTTCGGGCACATCACTTTATAGCACCCCACTCGGCACGCGCTCCATCCTTGGGCGAGCCCGAGCAAACTATACTGATCTGCGGAAAGAGGCTTCCCATCGCAACCATTTCACTCAGCTCCGTCCTTGAAACGGACTTCGGCACAGGCGACCTCAGCCTCCTTCGCGTGAACACGCGCGCGCCCGGCCCGGCGGGAGCGCTGCCGCTATCGCCCGAAATGCTCCTCACCGAGCCCTCCGGCAATCTCTTCGGCCTTACGCAAAACGCTGGGATGGGCTGGGATCCGAATCGCCTCCTCGATCCCGAGTTCTTGATTCTCAGCACGCACGGCGGCCTGCGTGCGGAGAACGGCGAAGCCATCGCGCTCGGATTCCACACCGGCCACTGGGAAGTCGGCCTGCTGGTCGCCGAGGCTGCTCGCGAGCTGAAATCCCTTCGCGCCACCCCGTTCGCGGGAGCTTGCACCGATCCCTGCGACGGCCGCACGCAAGGCACCACGGGCATGATGGACTCCTTGCCCTATCGCAACGACGCCGCCATCGTGCTGCGCCGCCTCATGCGTTCGCTGCCAACCGGCAAGGGCGTCATGGGCGTGGCCACCTGCGACAAGGGCCTGCCCGCAATGATGATGGCGCTCGCGTCGTCTGGGAAAAAACCCGCCGTCCTTGTTCCCGGCGGCGTCGCGCTGCTGCCGGAGTCAGGCGAGGACGCGGGCAAGGTGCAGACCATCGGCGCGCGCTTTGCCCAGAACCAGATCACGCTCGAGTACGCCGCCGAAGTCGGCTGCCGCGCCTGCGCCTCGCCCGGCGGAGGCTGCCAATTCTTGGGCACCGCTGCCACTTCGCAGGTCGTCGGCGAAGCGCTCGGCCTCTCGCTGCCGCACACTGCGCTCGCGCCATCCGGCCAGCCCATCTGGCTCGACGCCGCCCGCCGCTCGGCCCGCGCCATCCTGCGCCTGCACCAGCTCGACCTGGGCGCGCGCGACATTCTCACTCCCGCGGCCGTTCGCAACGCCATGGTCCTGCACGCCGCATTCGGCGGATCGACGAATCTTCTCATCCATCTTCCCGCCATCGCGCACGCCGCAGGCCTGCCGCGTCCCACGGTCTCCGATTGGGTTGAAGTCAATCGCCAGGTGCCGCGCCTCGTGGACGCGTTGCCCAACGGCCCGCGGGGTTTCGCCACCGTGCAGGTTTTTCTCGCCGGCGGAGTGCCCGAGGTCATGCTCGAACTCCGCGCTGCTGGATTGCTCGACACCAGTGTCAAGACCGTCTCCGGCGATTCCCTCGACGAGTGCCTCAACTGGTGGTTGCATAGTCCCCGCCGCGCCGCGCTCCGTCAGCGCCTCCAGGAAATCGACGGCATCGATCCCGACGACGTCATCATGTCGCGCGATCGTGCACGTTCGCACGGCCTGACTTCCACCGTCTGCTTCCCTCAGGGCAACCTCGCGCCCGAGGGAGCGGTCATCAAATGCACCGCCATCGACTCCTCTCTGGTCGGCAAGGACAACATTTATCGCCACACTGGCCTCGCCCGAGTCTTCGTCACTGAGTCGGCCGCCATCCAGGCCATCAAGTCCGGCCGGATTTCGCAGGGCGACGTCATGGTCCTCATCTGCAGTGGGCCAGAGGGCGCCGGCATGCAGGAGATTTACCAGATCACCTCGGCCCTGAAGCAGCTGCCTCACTGCAAGAACGTGGCCGTGCTGACCGATGCCCGCTTCAGCGGAGTCTCCACCGGAGCCTGCATCGGCCACATCTCACCCGAAGCGCTCGCCGGCGGTCCCATCGGCAAAGTCCTCGACGGCGACCAGATCGAAATCGTCGTCGATCGCTCGCGGCTCGAGGGCTCCGTGCAACTGGTCGGAGAAGGCGACGAGACGTTCGCTGCCGAAGAAGGCGCGCGCCGCCTCAGCTCTCGCACTCCCCGCCCCGATCTCGCTCCGCATCCTGAAATGCCGGCCGACACGCGCCTCTGGGCCGCGCTCGTCACGGCAAGCGGCGGCGTTTGGGGCGGCTGCGTCTACGATGTCGATCAAATTGTCTCTCGATTGGAGAAAAAAGCGTGAAGCTTTACCGGACAGACGTTGGATGTTTCGTAGAAAACGGCGGCCATCATTATCGCGTACCAGTGACCTCGCTGGATGTGCTCTTTGCGCATAACGATTTGCAAGGCTATCTTCTTTCGATCATCGAACAGAGCGATGGTGCGGATTTTGCGGTCTCCGAGCTCGATTTTTCGTTGGCGCAGATTCTAGTCCCCATCGGCAGCCAGGAAGTCTGGGCCGCCGGCGTCACCTACTTCCGCAGTCGCAATGCGCGCATGGCCGAATCCAAAGACGCGGGCGGCGGCGACTTCTACGACCGCGTATACACGGCCGAGCGTCCCGAGCTGTTCTTCAAAGCAACGCCGAGCCGCGTCGTCGCTCCCGGCACCGCCGTCCGCATTCGCAGTGACGCCAAGTGGTCGGTT
The DNA here is from genome assembly GCA_964486495.1 of uncultured Occallatibacter sp. Lineage (GTDB taxonomy): Bacteria > Acidobacteriota > Terriglobia > Terriglobales > Acidobacteriaceae > Telmatobacter. Next base: position 14,885 of record CAZANC010000007.1, on the reverse strand, counting down.
CCCGAGCCGGAACTGACGTTGCTCATCAACCCGCGTGGCCAGATCATCGGCTACACCGTGGGCAACGACATGAGCTCGCGCGACATCGAGGGCGAGAATCCGCTCTATCTCCCTCAGGCCAAGGTCTACGACCGCAGTTGCGCTTTAGGCCCCTGCATCCTCGTCAGCAGCGATCCGCTTCCGCCCACAACGCCCATTCGTATCGAAATCGTCCGCTCCGGCCAGACGGTATTCTCCGGCGCTACGACGCTCGCCGAGCTGAAGCGCGCTCCTGCCGATCTGGCCGCCTACCTTTTCCGCGAGAACACATTCCCCTTTGGCGCTTTCCTGATGACCGGAACCGGCATCGTGCCGCCCGACGACTTTACCCTGGTGCCCGGCGACCGGGTTCGCATCACCATCGACCCCATCGGCACGCTCGAAAATCACGTGGTGCAGGGAAGACTCACCCCGACCGTCTGATCGCCAACAGATCGCAACCCGAAAGATCGCGACCCAAAAGATCGCGACAAGGAGACGATTGAACGAGCAAAGTTCCTCTTCAGCCCCAAATCCGCCGCCCCACGCTCGCCTCCCGCGTCGCCGCTGGCGCATCGCCTGGCTCCTCGGCATCGGCGTCCTGGTCAACTTCTTTGACCGCGTCAATCTCTCCGTCTCGCACGATTCCCTCGTCGCCGCCTTCGGCATCTCCGATGTTGTCTTCGGCTATCTTTCCAGTTCCTACAACTGGACCTACGCCCTTTGCCAGTTGCCCATCGGCGTCGTGCTCGATAAGCTCGGTGTTCGTCGCGTAGGGCGCATCGGCACGTTGATCTGGAGCGCCGCCTCCTTTGCCGCGGCTGCCGCGCCCAATCTCAGCGCATTCTTTGGTGCGCGGTTCCTGCTCGGGGTTGGCGAAGCGCCGACCTTTCCCTCCAACGCCAAGGCCATCGGCCTCTGGTTTCCCGAGCGCGAGCGCAGCCTCGCCACCTCGCTCAACGACGCCGCTGCCAAATTCGCCTCGGCCATCGGGGTCCCCGTCATCGGCATCGTTCTCATCCATGCCGGATGGCGCTGGAGCTTTGCCTTCACTGGCGCCATCAGCTTCGCCTACTTCCTCCTCTTCTGGCGCGTCTATCGCGATCCGGCCGAGGATCCCGAGCTGACCGAAATCGAGCGCCTGTATATCGAAGATCAATCCGCCTCCCTCGCCGCTCCCGAACGGGTCGTGGAGCGCTCATCGTCGCTCGGCCAACTGCTTTCCCAGCGCAAGGTCCTTGGTCTCGCCCTCGGCTTCGGCGCGTATAACTACGTCTTTTTCCTGCTGCTCTATTGGCTGCCGGCTTATCTGTCTTCAGCCCTGCACATTGATCTCCTGCACTCGTTCCTCTACACCAGCGTGCCGTGGTTCGTTGCCACCGCAACGGACCTTGCGATCGGCGGATTCCTCGTCGACTTCCTCGTCCAGCGCGGTTTCGGCCAGAGCGCTGTTCGCCGCACCGTCCTCATCGGGGGCACGGCCTTCGGGCTGGGCATTCTTGGCGCGGCCCACGCGCACAGCGCTTCCCAGGCCCTCCTCTGGATTACCGTCTCGCTCAGCGGTCTTGCCGCGGCGGCGCCCGTGGCCTGGTCGCTGCCCTCCTTCATCGCCCGCCGTCCTAACGTGGGCAAGGTCGGCGGGATCATCAATTTCTGCGGCCAGGTCTCCGGGATTACGGCTTCCATCCTCACCGGCTACCTGGTCTCGGCGCACCACTCCTACGCGGCGGCGTTTGCCGTGGCCGCCGCCTACCTGGCCATCGGCATCGCCGGGTATCTCTTCCTGCTGGGCCCGATCGAGCCTCCATCTTTCGCGCCTGACGCTGCCTGACCATCCGCCACGGCCACATCCCCAACCGCCCTCGAAGCCTTTTCGCCTGCTGGTCGTCAAACATTTGAGCCACCGGCCCGTTTCGGGAGCATTACCAATGTGTGTAATAGTTTTGGTGCACACGCGGAAATTTGTTCTCCTGTAACGTCGCTTGGTGCAGAATAGTCGGATGGGAGATCGAACCTAGTGCCGCGTATCCACTTTCATCAGCAACTCGCCGAGCTCAAGGACAAGCTTCTGGCCATGGCTGCGCTTGCCCAGTTGGCAGTCGAGTCGGCCGTTGAGGCCTACACTCGGCGCGATAAGGGTCTCTGCAAATTCGTCAAGCAGAATGAGCGGGCCATTGACACCGCGCAGCGGGAGCTCGACGAGATGGCCTATGAACTGCTGGCCAAGGAGCAGCCCATGGCCATCGATCTCCGCTTCATCCTCGCCGTCATAAAGATCAACGGCGACCTCGAGCGCATCGGCGACCAGTCGATGAGCATTGCGCGCCGCACCAAGGAGACTCTCACTGCGGAAGACGTGGAGCTGCCGGTGGATTTTGCCGCCATGGGCGATTTTGCCGCACAGATGATTCGCAACGCGCTGCAGGCGCTCCTCGACGGCGACGCACGACTTGCCGATTCTGTACGCGAGATGGACGACGAGATCGATCGCATGAACCGCCGCGCCCATAGCGACCTGCTCAAGTTGATCGAAGAGAAGCCGCAATTCACGCAGCAGGCGATGAACGGCATCCTTGTGGCCAAGAACCTCGAGCGGATCGCCGACCACTCCTCCAACATCGCCACCGACGTCATCTTCTGGGTTCGCGGCGCCGATGTGCGCCACCAGCTGAGCATGGCGATGGATTGATCGGCACTCATCGCACCCGAAACACAAAAGCCCTCGATTCTACCGCGAATGCGGTCTGAATCGAGGGCTTTTCAATTGCTGGAGACTCCGCACCGCGGAAACTATACCCCAATCACCGCGCAGAGCTCCTTAACCGCTTCGGCGCTCTTCTTGAGCGCGGCGTCTTCCTCCGCCGTGAGCTTGATCTCGATGATTTGTTCCAGTCCCGCTGCGCCCAGCTTGCACGGCACGCCGATATAGTAGCCCTCGATGCCGTACTCGCCCTCGAGGTACGCCGCGCAGGGCAGAATCTTCTTCTTGTCCTTCAGAATCGCCTCCACCATCTCGGTTACGGCCGCCGATGGCGCGTAGTAGGCGCTGCCCGTCTTCAGGTACTTCACGATCTCGGCGCCGCCATCGCGCGTGCGCTGCACAATCTGCTCCAGCCGGTCGGGCTCGATGAGCTCCGTGATGGGAATGCCAGCCACCGTCGAGTAGCGAGCCAGCGGCACCATGGTGTCGCCGTGCCCGCCCAGCACAAAGGCTGTCACATTTTCAACGCTCACGTTCAGTTCGGCGGCAATGAAGCTGCGGAAGCGCGCCGAATCCAGCACGCCGGCCATGCCGATCACCCGCTCGCGATTGAAGCCCGCCTGCCGGTAGGCGGCCTGGGCCATCGCGTCCAGCGGATTCGACACAATGATCAGAATGCACTCAGGCGACTGCGCTACCACCTTCTGTACCACGTCCGACATGATTTTGAAGTTTGTGTTAAGCAGATCGTCACGGCTCATGCCCGGCTTGCGCGGAATGCCCGCTGTGATCACCACAATGTCGGAATTCGCCGTGGCCGCGTAGTCGTTCGCGCCCACGATCGCCACGTCGCGCTTCTCAATGGGCATGGCCTCGAGCAAGTCCAGCGCCTTTCCCTGCGGAACGCCTTCCACCACGTCGATCAGTGCCACATCGGCCAGTTCCTTGGCCGCAATCCAGTGCGCGGCCGTCGCACCCACGTTCCCCGCGCCCACAATGCTTACTTTCTTCCGCATTCTTGAATCTCCTGGTTGTTTTTCGTTAGCCGAGCCGGCCGAGTCTCACGCGACCTTCCATTGAAAGCACAGTCCGAAACCGTCAGGGTCGTGCAGGTACATCTGCTTCATGCCGTACGGCGCCACCTTCAGAGGCCGATCGACGACAACCCCCTTCGCGACGAACTCCGCATACGCCCCATCGACGTCCGGACAGCCGAAATAGAGGCAAGTGTCGCGATTCTTGCGCTCCCGAAGATAGTCCTCGAGCGCCGGTCGCTCTTCGTCGAACTCGTAAGCGGTGTTTAACATAATCTCTGCGGTGCCCAGCCTCAGCAAGCACCAGTGGAAGCGATCCTTGTCGCCGCCGCGGTGTGGCGACGTGCTCACGATCTCGAACCCGAGCTGGTCGCGATAGAAACGGATCGAGTTCGGCATGTCGTAGACCTCGAAGTAGGGGCAGACGCCGCGGACTTCAATCGCCATTGTCGACCTCTTCGCTTGCTCTAACTCCGCTAGCCCCACAAACTCGGGCGCTGTCACATGTTTCCGATAATCCGCGTGGCGAACTCGCTCGTGCCCACCTTCGTCGCGCCGGCAAGCTGGCGTTCAAAGTCGTACGTCACCGACTTCTGCTGAATCGTCTTCTCCATCGCGTTCTCGATCATCTTCGCCGCTTCCTTCCAGCCGATGAAGTCGAGCAGCATCACGCCCGACAAAATCACCGATCCGGGATTGATCACATCCTTGTCGGCGTACTTGGGCGCCGTGCCGTGTGTCGCCTCAAACACCGCGTAGCCATCGCCGATGTTGGCGCCCGGCGCGATGCCGAGGCCTCCCACCTGCGCAGCCGCCGCGTCGGAGATATAGTCCCCGTTCAGATTCGATGTGGCCAGAATGCTGTAGTCCTCCGGTCGAATAATGATCTGCTGGAAGATCGAATCGGCGATGCGGTCGTTCACCAGCACCTTTTGCTTCCATGCGCCGTTGCCGTGGCTCTTGCCAATCGAGTCCAGCACGTCCTTCACTTCGGCGTAAAGCGATTCGCGAAAGGCCGGAGACCCGAATTCCACTCCCGGCTCGATCAGCGCTGCATTCTCTTCAATCGAAATGCCGGGCCTCGATTCCACGTTGCCCAGAATCCAGCTCTCGCGCTCCGTCACGGTCTGCCCGCGGAACTCCTGCGTCGCGACCTCGTAGCCCCACTCGCGGAACGCGCCCTCGGTGAATTTCTGAATATTTCCTTTGTGGACGAGCGTGACCGTCTTGCGTCCCGACTCGAGCGCCCCGCGGATCGCGTAGCGCACCAGCCTCTTAGTCCCAAAAATCGAAATCGGCTTAATGCCCACGCCCGAATCCGCGCGTACTTTCTTCTTTCCGCCCTTGAGCAGATCGTCATTGAGAAACGAAATCAGCCGAGCCGCATCCTCTGTGCCCTGCTTGAACTCGATTCCCGCGTACACATCCTCCGTGTTCTCCCGGAAGATCACGATGTCGAGCTTCTCCGGATGCTTTACCGGGCTGGGCACGCCCCGGTAGTACTTCACCGGCCGAACGCACGCATACAGGTCGAGAATCTGCCGCAGCGCAACATTGAGCGAGCGAATGCCGCCGCCGACCGGCGTCGTTAGCGGCCCTTTGATGGAAACGCGCAGGTCGCGCGCCGCCGCCACCGAATCGTCGGGCAGCCAGTTGTTGAACTGCCTGTAAGCCTTCTCGCCGGCGAAGATCTCAAACCAGCGAATGGCCCGCTTGCCACCGTACGCTTTTTCTACGGCCGCATCGAAAACCCGTTGCGACGCCTTCCAGATGTCGCGCCCTGTGCCATCGCCCTCGATAAAAGGAATGATGGGGTGGTCAGGCACGGCAAATTGCCCGTCTTTGTATTTGATCGGCTCGCCCGTCTTGGGCAACTCGAGGCCGTTGTAAGTGCTTTGCATGATTTTGAGGGAAGTCCCTTCCAGAATTAGTTCAAACTCGACAAGTCCAAAGCGTCTTGGTCCAAGGTTGAGGCTACCATCTGGAATTTAGCGGTGGCAATGGCAGGCGGCAGAAGTTCTCGCCTAGATCTCCCTCAATGAGCCCCTTCAATGAGCCGAGCCTTGAATCTTCGTCTCTCCAAACATCACCCGCAGCACATCGACGTTTTTAGCGTAATCACCATGCGCTTTGGTGGGCGATTCGAAAATCCCGAACCAGCGCGTCGCGTTCTTCACGTAGAGATTCACCACTTCCACATCGCCGATCTTCGGCACGCGGTAGGTAATCACGTCGCTGGGGTCGCTCCATGCCACTACCTGAACCTTCTCCCTGCTCGCGTCGTCGCTTGGGTGTAGAACCCCCTGAAAGCTCGTTTGATAATCCTTCCACCGGTTGACAAGCGTCCTGAAGTTGGCAGCTGGCGATGTGGGAACGAACGGTGTCGGCGACAACCCGCGCGATGTCATTGCAGTCGTTGAACTGTCCGGCGCGCTCTCAAGATTCGTGATCTCCAGCATCTCAAGCTGGTTTGCGAAGAAATACACCAGCGATGTTCGCTCAAAGATGTAACGCATCGCGTTCTCTTCTGCTGTTTTCCTGGCGGCTTCTGATGCGGACAGGTTTTGTCCGGCCACACTGTCAAACTCGGGGTTGAGCGTGTTGAAGAGAAGATAGCTGCCCAGGCTGTGCGTTACGCCAATAAATTCCTGGTCCAGCGCATTGTCCCGGCTCAGTTGCGATTTCCAGTCGTACTTTCCTATTCCACCGTTTCCGCTCGAATCGGCCTCTGCTGCGTGGGGATCGAACGCCGCCGATTTTGCCATCAATTGCCGCACCCCATCGCGCAGAATGCCGCCCAGCGGTCCCACCGCCATCAGCACGTCCGAAAGCCCCCAGTCGACGAGCCCTGCCTTCAGCTCTCGGTTCACCAGAACGCCGCGCGGCCGTATCTTCGCCAGTTTCGCAGCTTGGTCCGCCGGAATCCAGGGATAGAATCGCCCCAATCCGCCCGGATCCTGAACGGATTGTTCGGAACAAACCTGCAGCAGATGCTGGTCGGGACCTGAAAGGTGTGCCTCGGCGGCGATCACTCGGCGGCATTTAAGGGCCAGCACCAACGGCCACCAGTTGATCTCATCCAGCACCAATACCGCGGAATGCCCCTTGAGGTGAATGACCCAGTGCACAACAAATGGCGCCGCTGCGTGCCACTCCTCGGGGCTGTTCCATACCGGGCTACCCAGATACGCGAGCGTCGGAGGCTCAACGTCGCTCGAGAATTCGCCTTTGTCGGCAAACTCGATGCCCGCACTCTTCCAGTCGGTGACGTCGCACAGCTTGAGCTCGGTGCAAATCGAATCGCGCAGCTTTCCGGAATCGCCTGCCCCCACCTGATCGATGCCGTGCACGTAGAGAACGTGCACTGGATGCCGGTCAGCAGAGTCGAGCGCATCTGCAATGCTGCTCAGGGTCCTGAGAGAACCGCTCGTATCCTCAACCACCTTGGCGCGAGCCAGCGCCGCCCAACCCGTGGCAGCCAGAATCACAAAAGAAATCGTCCACTTGCGCGTCTGCATCGTTCGATCACTCCGGGAGGAGTGCTACGCACGACTATAGCATTTTCGTTTTGGCCGATCAGCGCTGCGTAGAACGCGGAAGAAAGGAGCGCCATGACTGCCTGACGACGAGCCGCTTCGTGCCCGCGAGACTATCGGTTCGCGCCGCCGCTCAATCCGTCGCTATCGAATCGCGGAATGCCGAAGTGGCCGCGCAGATGCAGCATGTCCACCGGGCTCAGGTTCCCGGCCACCGTTGCCAGCGTCAGGCTCTTCGGGCTGTCGACGAGCACCACTCCTCCGCGCACGGTTGCGCCGTCCATCACCAGCCACACGTCCGTAATATCGCTGTGGTCTGCGCCGCCCAAATTCGTCGAGCTTAGAACGTGCTTCCAGCCGCGCAGGTGGTAGGCCTCGCGGATCGCCTCAATCTGTGCGGGGTCGGCTTGGCCGTCAGCCGCGAACCGCAACACGTGGACACTCACGCCGTCGAGCTTGGCAACCGTCTGCCTCAGGTCGGCGTCCGAGTCCGGCATGAGCCCGGCCGCCGCTGCCAGCATCGTCCGATCCAGCGTGAAGCTCTCTTTCGCTACCGCCTGCCCGCCCAACTCCGCGAGAGCTGGTGGCGTCCACTCCAGGATCGCCTGACTGAGGTCAGTGCTCGCCGGCGCGGGTGCGGCGCCCGCCGCGCTTCCCGGATCGGGCGCTGTCGAGGGTTCAGGAGCTTGTGCCGACACGGCCGCGCAGCTCAACGCCACGCTCAAAACAGGGATTCCCAGCCAAACCATCCGTTGCTTCATGCCTATTAAACGCGCCGTGCGCAGGAAAGTTGCTTCGGCGCATGATCGGCACGACGCCTCATTGCCCCCATCCGGAGCCCGATCCGCAAACCACCCGGAGACGGTTGGGAACCCCGCGCTAAATCCCTCGCTGTGAACCTCAAATGAAAATAAGCGAAACTCTGTTCGCACCCTTCAGGATGAGATAGACTCATGCGGGAACGTCAAAAAACGGCCACACTTCTTTCACGTACGGAGGGCATATAGAAATTGGGAAAAAGAATGGTCCCAAAGAAGCTTTTCTTCACCAAGGGCGTCGGCAAGCATAAGGAGCGGCTGACCTCCTTTGAGCTGGCGCTGCGCGATGCGGGCATCGCTTCGCAGAATCTGGTGCGCGTCTCCTCCATCTTTCCGCCGCAATGCAAAATGATTCCGCGCAAAGAAGGCCTCAAGTACCTGGACGACGGTGAGGTCGTATTCGCAGTCATCGCTGAGAATTCCACCCGAGAGCCGCACCGCCTGGTCGCTTGCAGCATCGGTGTGGCCATTCCGGCCGATCGCAACACCTACGGCTACCTCAGCGAGCACCACAGTTTTGGCGAGACCGACGATCAAGCCGGCGAGTACGCCGAGGAACTGGCTGCCGAAATGCTCGCTACCACGCTGGACGTCGAATTCGATCCCGACAAAAGCTGGGACGAGAAAAAGGAAATCTACCGCATTTCCAACAAAATTGTACGCACCAGCAACATTACCCAGTCGGCCGTTGGCGACAAGCGCGGCAAGTGGACCACTACCATCGCCGCCGCTGTCCTGATCCTGGAAGAGTAGCGGCACACCCCGCCTCCTGTGCAGAGGCCAATTCCGCATGCCGGGGTTGGCCTTGTTGCATCGGCCATAATCATCCTCAACGGAGGACAGCCACACGGAGGCTCATTAAGACCAGCAATGACTACGGCGCACAAATTCACGGTTGCCCTCGTGCAGATGCGCATGGGCGCGGATCCCGAGGTGAATTTCTCGGCGGCTTTGAGCCACGTTCGCGAGGCCGCGAAACTCGGCGCGCAGATCGTCTGCCTGCCCGAGCTCTTCCGCACGCAATATTTTTGCCAGCGCGAAGATCTGCGCCTCTTCGATCTTGCCGAGCCCATCCCGGGCCCCTCCACTGCCAGGCTGGCCGAAGTTGCCCGCGAGTCCCGCGTCTCGGTGGTCGCTTCGCTCTTCGAGCGCCGCGCACCTGGCCTTTACCACAACACCGCCGTCACTTTGAACGCTGACGGTCAGGTCGCCGGCGTTTACCGCAAGATGCATATCCCCGACGACCCGCTGTACTACGAGAAGTACTATTTCGCGCCCGGCGATCTTGGCTTTCAGGCCGTCGACACATCCGCCGGCCGCGTCGGCACGCTCGTTTGCTGGGACCAATGGTATCCCGAGGCCGCGCGGCTCATGGCTCTGCAGGGCGCAGAAGTTCTGTTCTATCCCACAGCCATTGGCTGGCACCCGGCGGAGAAGGATGAGTTCGGCACAGCACAATTCGACGCATGGCGCACCATCCAGCGCTCCCACGCCATCGCCAACGGCATCTACGTGGCCGCAGTGAATCGCGTTGGTATCGAAAATGGCGACATTCTGGGAAATCGCGCCAGTGGGCCGGGCCTCGAATTCTGGGGCGGCAGCTTTCTCGCCGACCCCTTCGGCCGCATCGTCGCCAAGGCCGGCCACGATGCCGAAGAAATCGTACTCGGCGAAGTCGATCGCTCGCTGATTGAAGAAACGCGCCGCAATTGGCCCTTTCTCCGCGACCGCCGCGTCGACGCCTACGCGCCCATCACCCAGCGCTTTCTCGATCCCGCGCAAACAAGTCCGAAGCACACAGGCACCGCGCAAAAAGAGCATAAATAGCGGGTGCCCCAGGTCTCGATTTTGAGACCTGGGATCGCACGAGCCTCAACCAACCGCTTTCACCGCGACACACGCGAAGGACCAGCAATTTGAACGAACCCATCAAAACCCCCCGCGCCCTCGGCTACTGCATGCCTGCCGAGTGGGAGCTGCATGAGGCCACCTGGCTTGCCTGGCCGCACAACCCCGAGGACTGGCCCGGCAAATTCCAATCCATCCCCTGGCTCTACGCTGAAATCGTCCGCCTGCTCGCCGCCCGCGAGCGCGTGCATCTCATTGTCGAAAACGCGTCCGCCCTGCAACGTGTCACATCCATGCTCCGCCGCACCGGCGCGAATCTCGACCAAGTCATCTTCCACGCCTGGCCCACCGATCGCGGCTGGACGCGCGACTCCGGCCCGATCTTCATCCGCAACGCCGAAGGCAGCGTCGCCCTCACCAATTGGCGCTTCAACGCCTGGGCCAAGTACTCTGACTGGCATCTCGACGACAAGCTTCCCGGCCGCGTTGCCAAGTTGCTCGGCGTTCCGGCCTGGGCACCTCTCGTCCAAAACGAGAACGGTACGAAGTACCACTGCGTACTCGAAGGTGGCTCCATCGACGTCAACGGCGCAGGATCACTCCTCACCACCGAGGAATGCCATCTGAGCGAGGTGCAGCAGCGCAACCCCGGCGTCAGCCGCGCGCAACTCGAGCGCGTCTTTCACGACTATCTCGCCATCGACCAAACCATCTGGCTCAATCGCGGCATCGTCGGCGACGACACGCATGGCCACATCGACGACATCGCCCGCTTTGTCGCGCCCACAACCATCATCGCCGCCGTCGAGCCGGACACGCGCGATTCCAACCACGCCCCCCTCGCAGAAAACCTCTCGCGCCTCAAATCCGCGCGTACTCCTGAGGGCAAACAGTTCACCATCGTCGAGTTGCCCATGCCTCGCCCCGTCGTCTTTCGCGGCCAGCGCCTCCCAGCCAGCTACGCCAACTTCTACGTCGCCAACGGCCTCGTCCTTGTACCCACCTTCCACGATCCCAACGACCGCGTGGCGCTCAACACTCTCGCCGAACTCTTCCCCGGCCGCGAAGTCATCGGCGTCCATTCAGTCGACCTGATCTGGGGCTTTGGCGCGCTCCATTGCATGACCCAGCAGCAACCCGCGGCCGTACCATCGAAACCATGATCGATGATCCTCAAGCCATGCAGGTCGCGCTGGTCGAAGCCCGTCTGGCCGCGGAAGAGGGCGAAGTTCCCATCGGCGCAGTCGTCGTCCACAATTGTGCGATCATCGCCCGCGGCCAGAATCGCGTCCTGCGCGACGTCGACCCCACGGCCCACGCCGAAATCGTCGCCCTGCGCGCGGCCGCGGCGGCCCTCACCAACTACCGCCTCTCCGGCTGTACGCTCTATGTCACGCTCGAGCCCTGCGCCATGTGCGCCGGAGCCATGATTCACGCCCGCATCGACCGCCTCGTCTTTGCCGCCGCCGACCCCAAGGCCGGCGCCTGCGGCTCAGTCCTCTCCGTCCTCAACCACCCCCAGCTCAATCATCAAATTCAGCTAGAGCAGGGAATCGCCGCCGGTGAATCCGCCGAACTTCTCCGCAATTTCTTCCGCGAGCGGCGATGAGATCAACGCGAACCGCCAACCTGCGGGCTTACTGGATTGCCAACTTGCTAACTTGCGAACAGGCGCGCAGCGCCGCCATCTCGCTAACTTGCTAACCCCGCTACTTCCTCGTCAACTTCTTGATCCTCTCCGCCTCCGCCGGCCACTTCGCCGCCAACTCCGCGTAACTCCCGCCGCGGTAATCTGCAAAATCGAACCTCGGCGTCACCGTGCACCCCAGCAGCGCCACTTTTCCGCCCTCCACGAGCCGCGTCCCCTGCCATACCCCCGCCGGAACCACGAGTTGCACATTCTGTCCGGCCCTTAAATCTCCTCCAAGAGTAAAAACGGCGGAGCCGCTGCCGTCCTCATACAACTGAAGCATCTCGATTGGGTCGCCAAGATAGAAGTGGAAGATCTCGTCCGAATCCAGCACATGCATCTCCGAGAACGTCCCGGCCTCGAGCAGGTAGTAAATCGCCGTGCCCTGCGCCCGCACGCCGCGCGGCAGCTCTACGTTTCCCGCCGAGGTATACGTCCGGCGAAACCATCCGCCCTCCACCGGGTGCGGCTCCAGCTTTAGCAGCGACTTAATTTGATCCGCAGTCATCCAATCTCCTGGGTGCTTCTGATCACAGATCGTAGCATCGCAATTTGGGTAAAATTTCCCTATGAACGTGCAGGTTTACACCACCGCCTGGTGCCGCGATTGCCGCTCCGCCAAGCAGTTTCTCGATCAGCACGGCGTCGCATACACCGAGATCAATGTCGACGCCGACCCGTCCGCCTCGGCCGAACTCGTCAACCGCGTCGGCAAGCGCGCCGTCCCGCAACTCGTCATCGATGGCGAATGGTTCCAGCCCTATAAGCCCGGCCGCGGCCTGCTCATCGACGAACTGTTCACCCGACTCGGAATTCCTCGCGGATAGCGCCGCTTCCCCCGGTACAATTGAAGGTTGGCATGAGCGTTGAAGGCGTCTGTGTGAGCTTGGCATTTTGCGCCTCGCTTCGCGTGCGCAAATCTGTCTCGCATAACCGTCATGGAGCTAGCAGCCAGAAGCTAGTAGCTAGGAGCTTGCCTTGATCGATCGCTACACGCGCCCCGCCATGGGCGCCATCTGGACGGACGAAAACAAATTCCGCTGCTGGCTCCAAGTGGAAGCAGCGGCGAGCGCGGTTCTCGCTGAAGACGGCGTCATTCCCGCCTCCGCCGCCAAGGCCATCGCCACCAAAGCCACCGTCTCTGCAGCCCGCGTCCTTGAAATCGAATCCGAAGTTAAGCACGACGTCATCGCCTTCACGACTGCAGTGGCAGAGTCGCTAAAAGCCCAGGGCCTCGAAGCCGAGTCGCGTTGGCTGCACTATGGCCTCACCTCGAACGACATCGTCGACAGCGCACAGGCCCTCCAGATCAAAGAAGCGTCAACGCTCCTCAGCGGCGGCATCGCCGCTCTGCTCGCCGTCCTCAAGCGCCGCGCCATCGAATTCAAGCATACGCCCACGATCGGTCGCACTCACGGCATCCACGCCGAGCCCACCACCTTCGGCCTCAAGCTTCTCAACTGGTACGCCGAAATGGAGCGCAATGCCGTCCGCTTCGCCGCCGCCGCCGAGGGCATGCGCGTCGGCAAACTCTCCGGCGCCGTCGGCACGTTTGGTCACCTGAATCCGAACCAAGAGGAAAAGGTGTGCAAACACCTGGGCCTCAAGCCCGCGCCCGTCGCCACGCAAGTCATCCAGCGCGACCGCCACGCCGCCTACATCACCACCCTCGCCATCATCGGCAGCACCCTCGACAAAATCGCCGTCGAAATCCGCCACCTGCAACGCACCGAGGTTCGCGAGGCGCAGGAGTACTTCAGCGAAAAGCAAAAAGGCTCCTCGGCAATGCCGCACAAAAAGAACCCCATCACTTCGGAGCAAATCAGCGGCCTCGCGCGCATCCTCCGCGGCAACGCCCAGGCCGCCATGGAAAACATCCCGCTCTGGCACGAGCGCGACATCTCCCACTCATCCGTCGAGCGCGTCATCTTCCCCGACTCCACCATCCTCGTCGACTATCTGCTGGCCAAAACCACCGACCTCATTGACTGCCTGCTCGTTTACCCGGAGCGGATGAAAAAGAATCTCGAATCCACCGGCGGCCTCATCTTCTCGGGCCAATTGCTTCTTGATCTCGCCGAAGCAGGCATGTTGCGCGAAGCCGCCTACGAGCTGGTGCAGTTGCACGCCATGCGCGCCTGGAAAGACGACCTGAGCTTCCGCGACGAAGTGGCGCGCGACCCCAAAATTGCAAAACTGCTCAGCCCCAAGAAGCTCGCCCGCACCTTCGACTACTCGCGGCAGCTCACCAACGTCGACGCCATCTTCAAGCGCGTGCTCGGGGAGTGATCGCCTCGAATTGCGACTGCGTCGAAGCGGGGAATCTACAATGACAAACTGGGAAGTCATTCGATGGTGGGAGCTCCGACGGCTGCTCTACAACGCGATCCTGTTTGCCATCGGAATCGCCTCCATTTTTGTAATGGAGTTCCTGATGGACAAAGTGATTCCCGTTGGCGAAGACGCGATTGAGCCAATGGCACTGGCCTTGGGCGTCGTCGCCTACGGCATCATGGCAAATGTGTGCTACACCTTGGGGTGGATCGTCGAAATAGTCGGAAGAAGACGGGACGAGGTTCGCGCCAGATTGCGCGCAAGAAAGCTATTCTTGATGGGATTGTGGTTTTCCTGTTTGCTGACAAGCGCACCATTCTGGTTTGGCCTCGCTTTCTGGATGACGCATCGGGGCCGCTGACTCGAACTGCGGTTGCCCCAGGCCCCGCTTTTGGGCCCTGGTAAAGCACGAACGCCCAAAGCTGCACGAACAAGCTGAAAGCTAGCAGCTAGCAGCTAGGAGCTAGAAGCTGAATTTAACCCTCGCCATCACCGGCGCTTCCGGCGCAAGCCTCGCCCGCGAGGCACTCCGCGCCCTCGAAGCCGACTTCCGCGTCGCCCGTGTCCACTTTGTCGCCTCTGAAAACTCGCTCCGCGTCCTCGCCGAAGAACTCGGCGTCTCCGGCCGCACCAATCTGCTCAAAAAGCTCCTCGGCGCCGCGCCGCAAAAAATAATCCAGCTCTCCGACTCCGACATCGGCGCTTCCATTGCCAGCGGCAGCCACCCCTCCGATGGAATGATCATCCTGCCCTGTTCCATGGGAACCCTCGCCGCGATCGCCCTCGGCCTCGCCAACTCCCTCATTGCCCGCGCCGCTGACGTCACGCTCAAGGAGCGCCGCCCGCTCCTTCTCTGCGTGCGCGAAACACCCTTTAATCGCATTCACTTGCGCAACATGACGCTGG
>CAZANC010000006.1:36635-37965 GCA_964486495.1 uncultured Occallatibacter sp. | reverse complement strand
AGCCGGTGATCCTGATGCGCGTCGCGGCGCTGATGCGTAAGTATCAAGTCAGGCGAGACTTTGGCCTTCAATTCCTCGAAGATGGCTTTCACTTCGGAGCCTACGAAAGGCATAAAGCCGTCGGGAAACTCCTTGAGAACGATTTGCTCCAGATGCTCCGAGCCCGCGAAGAGTTCGGCGGCCCGCTGCGCCTCATCCCTGCGCACCCCAATGGCGCTAAAGACAACCCAGTAGAACTTTACGCCGGGATAATCTTTAATCAGCCGGAGGATTGTTCCGCCGCAGCCGATTTCGATGTCATCGGAGTGGCATCCCAAACACAGTACCGTTAGCGGTTTGTGCCCTCCCTCGCCAAGAGTAACCTTCTGCATATCCTGAGCTCCGCTCACGCGACTTTGGAATG
This sequence comes from uncultured Occallatibacter sp., assembly GCA_964486495.1. Taxonomy (GTDB): domain Bacteria; phylum Acidobacteriota; class Terriglobia; order Terriglobales; family Acidobacteriaceae; genus Telmatobacter. The sequence goes on along the minus strand of CAZANC010000006.1, from coordinate 37,562 downwards.
GACAAAGTCCACGATTCGTTACTGCACTCGACTAGCGGACAAGAGTGAGGCTCCGTCCTGTGCTGCGTATCTCCCGGAAAAATCTTTGTCGACCAGCGCAGCTAATTCGCTTAAAACTCGTTTTCTCTTTTCCAGCATGGGTAACGGTTCCATTCCCACGAGCTTCAGCACCGACTCCCAGCGGTACACCCAATCGTGGTTCCTGAGACACTGAGTAATGTTGGTGTGGCGCGCTTTCATTTGTCTTTCCGGTTCCTTGTCGAATTCATGAATTACGGAAACAATCTCATCCGTGGTGAATGGCACCTCGAGGACCGCATCCCGCCACGTGAAAATCTTGTCGAATTCCGGATTGTTGAATGGGCGCATGCCGATCATAAGTGTGCCGGCCGATGCGGCCTCAAAATACCGATAGCCGAATTCACTTACACCGCCGGTTTCCTCAGGCCTGTCAAATTTGCCTGGACTCACGATGAAATACCGGCTCCTTTTGGCCATGTTCGCAATCATCAGGCGGTGCTCTTCCAAATTGTAGCCATTCAAAGCATCGATAGTGTCGTAAACGTAGAATTTACCGTCTTCGCGCGCCATCTTAAGCAAAGCGTTATGGGTTGCGGGTGCCCTGCGCCCGATGCTCAAAACGTCGATCGAGCGAGCGGGCGGATTCGGATACGGGCAGAAGTTCAAAGTATCGATGCCTGCAGGTAAGTATTGGTTCGGGCAGGTGAGGATAGCCTTGAATGGCTCATTTGCAGCGAACATGAATATGACATAGTCAAACTGCTTCAGCACCTCGACGCAGCTCTTGTAGAGCGGGATGTCTTTGAAGTAAAACTCAGGAATCCAGCAAACAGTCTTCTTGCACTTGTCTTTTACGCCTTGAAGCGCTTTCATATGCAGAAGTTCCGACACCTTCTCACACACGGT
>CAZANC010000006.1:0-36535 GCA_964486495.1 uncultured Occallatibacter sp. | reverse complement strand
TTACGCCTTGAAGCGCTTTCATATGCAGAAGTTCCGACACCTTCTCACACACGGTGATGAAGAGGTCGTACTCCCCTTCTATTTTGGTCACCGGGACCCCTGGATTGATCGGGAGCGGCACGAATTCGCCGATTCGCATGGCAACTCTTTTTCCGCGGGAATACGAAGGCTTGGGCGCCGGAGCCAACACATCGACTGCATCGACCTCTTGCAAGATGGTTTCGAATTCTCTAAACGGGCACCGCCAAACGTCCTGATCATAAATATTCTTATGTGAGTACAAGAGAATGCGTGACTTAGCACGTTGTCCCTGATCGCTATTACGATTCATTGTTTTTCTCCGGCAATTCCTAAAGATGATTTTCTATGTCTTTCGTCGACTGTTGCTTCGCTCATGCATCCAGTAAATCGATCCTTGTCAGGACAGGCATTGGGTCAAGACGGGCATCGGCTGTGGCCGGCGCCAGTTACTTCGAGGCGAGTGCCTCATACTGCTTGATCTGGGATCGCGTGAGAGCGCCGAGGTCAGCTTTCCCATGAAAGGATCGATACCAAGTCACAATCCAGTCGAGTGCGGAATCGAGGGGTAGGATGGGCTTCCAGTTCAGGCAGGACTTCGCCTTGGAGGCATCCAACTTGAGGAGGTTTGCCTCATGGGAGTGAATAGCGCCATCGTGGACCCATTTTGCGCCGTCTCCCCATGAACTTACGAGTCTATCGGCGATCCATGAAACAGGTCTCGCATCGTCCTCGGCGGGGCCGAAGTTCCAGCCAGCGGCAAAAGTCTTCGGATCCTTCAACAATTGTTCTGCCAAAAGCAGATACCCTCGCAGGGGTTCCAGCACAAATTGCCAGGGCCGGGTAGCAGCCGGATTCCGGATGAGGCAGGCCTCTCCTGCCAGGAAGGCTCGCATCAGATCGGGAATAAGCTGATTGGCCGTCCAGTCGCCGCCACCGATAACATTCCCCGCGCGAGCTGTTGCAAGGGCAACGCCGTGACTTCGATGATCGTTGGGAGGAAAGAAGGAGTCTCGAAAAGCACTACTTACGAGTTCGGCGCAAGCCTTTGAATTCGAGTAAGGATCGTGTCCACCCAAGGTATCTTCCTCGCGGTATGCCCACACCCACTCGCGGTTGTAATAGCACTTATCGCTTGTAACGTTGACAACCGCACACGGAAGCTTCAACTGCCGTAATGCCTCGAACAGATTCACCGTTCCCATCACATTTGTCGAATAGGTTTCGATGGGATCTTCATAGCCACGGCGAACGATTGTCTGGGCGGCCATGTGAATGACGACTTCAGGCCGGGAGTCGCTAAGCGCTTTCTTGACTTGATCGAAATCGCGAATATCCGCCACGATCGAGCGCACAGAGCCCCCGACTTCAGCTTGCTCAAAGAGGCTTGGCTGTGTGGGAGGCGGCAAGGAATACCCTGTTACCTCGGCCCCGAGTGCCTGGAGCCATAAAGTGAGCCAGCTGCCTTTGAAGCCAGTGTGGCCGGTGAGGAATACACGGCGACTCTTCCAGAAACTTTGGTCAGGCATCATAGGGAAGATCCGATGGGCAACATCATGGTAGTTATTACCCGTGAAGCAAGCGCAATGCAGCGGCTCAAGAGCCTGTCGATTCGTTGTTTGTAGCGTAAGTGCAAGGCGACGATCTCTCGCCCGGTCTTACTTTGCGGCAGCTTGTTCCGCTACCGGCCAGCGCGTAAGATGCTCGCTCCATAGCTCGTCAACTACAGGGCGGGGCGGCAGCTTGACATCGGCGAATGAAATCACTTCGTCCTTCAAGACATCGCGGCGAAGCACGCAATCTTCCGACAAGCTCAGCGGCAGTGCATTGACGGCACGAGCCGCGGAAGTATTGTCAATGACGCCGTAAGCGCAAAATCCTCCGACACCATCAAGCCGTTCGCCGGCCTTCATATCGCGTTTAGCGAGAGTCATTACTTCACAAACAGGCCCGGCGATCGGGGCGACAGTCGGGTCGCCATAAATGACGGCACGACCGATGGTGGAGGCAATCTGAATGTGCGGCAAGTGAAACGGCGTGTAGAACACATAGAAAGGCCCGTCGCCCATCTTCACGTAGCCGAGCTGAGCCTGTTTAAGCGGATTCTCCTCGTACACGACGACAAACGCCCCGGTATGCGGCGCTGCTCCGAGAGCATAGTCGACCAGACCAGTGGCGAGCATCTGATCAGCGGGGAGGAGACTGGCCATCTCGCGAACATGCTCGCAAGGGGGTCCATACATGCCTCGGCGGCCAGCCTGGAACCCGGTTGCGTTTGCGAGCACAGTCGTTTCCATGGAGAGCTTTGTGGCATCGGCAAAGGATGTTACCTTGCGGGGATCCTGATCGTATTTCAGCGCAAAGCCCTTCTGTGTCTCCGGATTACGGTAGTGATCCACCATGCCTTTGAGGTTTCCTGCAGCGACCGGGCGCAGTCCCGTGGCACGAAGATAGCGCAACAGGGTCATCGCAACTCCCGGCTCTTCGCCATCGGTATGCGTGATGACGACTCCCGCGCGATCAGCCCTGGTTTTCAACACAGGTCCCAAAAAAGCGTCCAGCTCAGCGTTGACCAACACCACATGCTTGCCGTGATTGAACGCGGCAAGAACGATCCCGGCCGCATATTCGATGGTCCCGGTCCCTTCAATAATCACGTCGATTGCGTCACAGTCAGTGACCACAGAAGGATTGTCAGTAAGGACTGGGATTCCGCGGCGGATCGCTTCTCCTGCTTCCTGGGGCGTCTCGGGGCATCGCCATTCCTTAATGCCGGCCTCGCGAAATGCACGTTCTCCGTGTTCCGGTGTCCGGTTTACGATGGCGGCGAGACGGATTCCCGGAGGGGGCGTGGCGAGTTGCAGCGCGATGGCGCGCCCAGCTGCGCCGGCGCCGATAATTCCAACGCGGATTGGTTTACCTGATTTCTCAAGTTCCTGGAGTGCGGTGTCAAGCATCATAGCGAATTCCCTTCGCCCAGCAGCGGCCAATTTCGGTCCTGCTCGGAGACTGCAATGGGCATGAGCGGCCATTCAATTCCAAACGCCTGATCGTCATACCTTACCCCATGTGCCGCACTGGGAGCGAAGTATTGTGACGTCATATAGTACAGATCCGTCGAGTCCTGCAGAGTCTGATATCCGTGCGCGCAACCTTCCGGCACATATAACATCCGGTTGTTATCCGCGCTGAGCTCGACTCCAAACCACTTATGCCGGGATGAAGAGTCATGACGCAAGTCCACCACGACATCGAACAGCGCGCCCCTGGTACAGCGCACAAGCTTGGCCTCAAGTGCCGGCGCGACTTGAAAGTGCATGCCCCGCAATGTTCCCTTGCGAAGACTAAACCCAGTATTCGCCTGTACGGGCACGAACTCGATGCCCGCGTCCGCAAATTCCTTCATGCACCAACTGCGGGAAAAGTGCCCGCGATCATCTTCCCGGAGAATTGAATCGATCACAACTGCGCCAACAACCGAGGTTGGCGTAAAAAGCAAGGATTGCCCCACAATTCTCCTTCAAACAGTTTTTCGTAATTAGTGACAGCTTAACACTGGGTACAAGCAAGAAAGCGGAATTCTACATCGAAGCCGTGACTGCTTTATGGCGCGGCGAACAAATGAAGAAGTACTCGACCGCCAGCATTGAGCTGAGTACAGGAATATTGAAGTTCATGTTCATCTGTAGAGATGGGAGAGAGTGCTTTCCCGGTTGTTTTTGCCGCCAATGGTGGGAAGCCGGAAAGTGTCTTTCGACCTGAAAGAACTCACTCAAAGCCTTCATCATTTCGGCAGTCGATTGGACATTATTGTAGTTCGGCCAAATCTGCCGGCGATAATGACCAAAGTTAATATAGCTGAGTACTAACTTGCCGTCCTCTTTGAGAATATCCAAGATTTCCTGAAGTTTTTTCTTTTGTTGGTGTCCCATGTACTCGAAGACGCCCAAAGCGACAACAAAATCAAATCGCTTGTCGTTGAAAGCTATGGGTTGGTTGGCAATGTCGATTTCCCGCAGATTTTCCGCAGGATTGTGTATTGCGATATCGATGCCGTAGTAAGCGACGTTTCGCTTCAACAAGGGCTCCAGGGCGGCCGGTCCACACCCTACGTCCAGAAGAGAACACTTCCGGTTGCCCGCCATGCCATCGATCAAACGAGCGCATTTGCGCAAGCGGAAGCTGGCCTGGGTGTAAAGTGTGTTCTCGACAATCCAGTAGTCTCTGTCTCTGAAGTTTGGATCTGGCTGGTTCATTCTATCCTCAAGGCATTCAAGTGAAAGTCTGCTTAATCAGACGAATCTTCAGCGTCCGGCCTTACATGGGTTTCGACCGAGAGGATCGAATATGGGCTAATGGCTAGCGCTTGAAGTTCGAAAAAATGAGACTGTATTGCTCGTCGAGGAGTTCGCGGAATTCCTTTGTTCTCTTCTCGATCAACGGCTTGACTTCGCCGGTCCGCGCCTCAAGTTCAAGGAACTGGTCAATCAGTTTAGTGACATCCAATTCTGTTAGCTGCTGGTGGTAAACCCCCAGTCCAACCTCATCAAGCAGACAATCATTCTTGGGATCGTAGGATATCGAGATTGCCGGAATGTTCATCATCAAGCCGAGGACGAGGTTATGAAACCGCGGCGATACCACGATATCGACTTGCGCGATCTGGTTGATCAACTCCTCCACTGTCGCGCTTCCCTCGTCGATGATCCCGGCTTCGGAATAGCGAATTCCTCTTGCTTCCAATTTGGATTTGAGCTCTGCTCTCGTGCCTGTGTCATGCCGCGCATCGCCCTGCAGGATGCGGACCGAGTACCTATGCACGACAAGCCACGTAACGAAATCGCACATCTTCTCAAGGTAGGCGGAGTATTGAGCACTGTGCTGCTCATCGGTCCAAAGATGAATATCGCGATGATCCATGACGCCGAGGCCTACTTGGAGAGGTCGGGGCCCGCGGTCGGAACGTTTTGGGAAGAGGTCCAGCGGGAGGCTAAAAGCCAAGTCCGGAAAAACGTGATCTTTCTCGCTGTTGAAGCCGATGTTCCTGATCCGGTTTTGTGAATTCTGATCGCGGAAGCTTATGTAGTCAGCTAACGATAGAGCGGTTTTGATGAACCGGCGACTCAGTTTCTCGTAGATGGGACCTACGCCGACACCGACAAATCGCACCTTTGACTTAGCGAGCCGGGCCGCGGCGGTCCACCTGAAGACGTGATACGGAAATCCGATTGCCGTTGTGGCATAGTCGGTCAACATTCCGGTGCCCGTCATAAAGACCACGTCAGTGCCTCGCAGGGCTCTGACGGCCGAGATCCAGTCCATCAATTCAGCCGGACCGCGGCGGCATAGCCGGAGGATTTTCGCGAGGGCACCCCGCAGTCCTCGCCTTTGAACAACGCCGGAAAAATCCTGTAACGACACCGGAATCGAGTCGAGGCGATGCCTGCGAACTGTATCGGTGGGATTGAAGCTGATGGCGTGGACGTCGGCGTCAGGCAGGGCTTTGCGCGCGTTATGGAGAATCGCCTGGAGGGTACATTCGTTGCCGAGATTTTGAATTCCGAAGATCCCAAAAAAGGCGATCCGCGCTTGTCCGGACGGCGGCGAGGAGCGCGGTTCGCTCTGTGTTGGGGCAGTTACTTCGTCGATTGCTGGAAGACTCACGAAGTCGCGAACCTCGCTTTCAGGGCGTTGGCGATCTTGCCGCTAACAAAGAGTGCGCTGTGGCGCGGACGAGGGAAGATAAGAATCAGGGCGCCCCCGACGACTGCGCCGACCGGTCCACAGATAAGCAATTGCACGATTGGAGAGGCATGCCCGACTGCCTTATATGCCAGAGCGGTCACCAGGAATACAACGACCCAGCACGGAAGATGAGAGAGAAATGCCATCCAGAGATCGCGTGTCCCTACCGGGCCCTTTCGGCCGGCAAGGTAATAGACGATCGGCAAGCGGATCACAATGCTGACGACCGCCGTTGAGATAATCACCCCGAGAGGCCCCCAGCGGAGGCCCAGCAGATAGGCAACAATTGTTACGGCTCCAGCCAGGGTGTGGTTATGCAACTGATCCCGGCCTCTCCCCTGGCTCTCATAGATCCAGGTGCAAACGGCACTGAGAGGTCCTGAAAGAGCCACGAGCGTGAAGGCGGCAAACAGCGGGACAACGCTGGTCCACTTGGGACCGAGGATCACGAGCACCAGTGGCTTGGCTAGCGCGAGGCACATCGCGGAAAATGAAAAAACGACCAACGCCAGACCGCCAAAGGCCAACAGAAAGCTGCGCCGGTAGCGTTCCGCATCCGATTGAAGCCTGGATAAGACCGGAATCAAAACCGCATTGATGGGCGCGACAACTTGCGCGATGGGCCGAGCCAGCAACACTTGCGCGCGCGTATAGAAACCGAGAGGGACAGCTCCGAAAAAGCGTCCCAGTAAGATACTGTCGGAGTTGGCGGAGAATTGGCCCACAAAATCAGCCATGCTCAGGTGCGCCCCAAACATCACCATGGGCTTAACACCGCTGTTGCGCGAAGGCATATGGGGCATCCACCCCGAAATTAACCAGGTCATGATGAGGCTGCACGCCGCGGTCACCAATTGCTGGATGACCAAAGCCCAGTATCCGAATCCCTTCCAGGCGAAAACGCACGCACTGCCAAACCCGATGGCCATTGAAGTTACATCAATCAGAGCCAGAGCCCGGAAACGCATTTGCCGCGTCAGCAAGGCCTGATGCTGGACCGTGGAGCCAGTCAGCAGGAAGCTTACTGAAAGAGCCAGCATGATATTAGTAACTCTTAGATCGTGGTAAAAGCGTGCCACCAATGGCGCCAATCCGGCGCTAACGAGGGACAATACGCCGCAAAACCCGACATTAATCCAAAAAAGGTTTGAAACCTGTTCCTGGGTAATTACGTCTCTCTGCACCGTCGCAGTGGAGAGTCCGAGTTCCTTGAAGACGCCTACGATTGCAGTAACGCCGAGGACCATGCCAAAGAGTCCGAAGTCCCTGGCGTTCAAGAGTCTCGCGAGAACCGCCGCGGCCGCAAAGTTGAGGATGAACTTTGCCGCCTGCGCAGTGAAGGTTACGAATCCGCCGCTGATCGCGCGGTGTCCAATGTTTTCATGCAGATGATCGGTGCGGAAGCGTTCTTTTTCCGCTGCAGCACGTGCGGCGAGTCTGGCGGAGCCAATACTTGCGGATTCTCCATCCGCGCCTAACGGGTTCGATGCGATACCGGGTGCCTTCCTTCCGACTTTTTTATTGACTAGAGATTTCATTGGCACTACGTAAACCTGGGCTCGACGAAAAGTCCATTGTCTGTTAGTTCCGTTATCGCCGACCGTTCCTGAAGAGGCTTGTCGTTCAGGAATCTTTTAGAGGATCAACGTGTTCGGTGTTTTCCTAACGTTCGGCACCGGGCGCCGTAGCCTTCTGACCGATCTTCGACCACTTATGCCACGGTGCGCCGCCCTTCGACCAAAGATCTTCCAACACTTGTCTTTCCTTGAACGTATCCATGCACGCCCAGAAACCATCGTGCCGGATGGTGATCAGTTCCTTTGCCGCGATGAGTCGTGCAAACGGTTCATCGACCAGATCTTCGCCTGGCCGTATGTAATCGAAGATCCGTTGCCGGAAAACGAAGTATCCTCCGTTGATCCACGTGTGCGAGGTCGCCGCGTGGTTGATGCTTGTAACGTTGCATTCGCTGTCGGATTCCACGAGGTGGAAGGTTTGCATCGGGGGCACTGATACAAAGCAGGCAGTTTTGTTCGACTTGAGAAGCCGGTCGATTACCATGTCCAGATCGATATCCGTTAATCCGTCGACGTAGTTCGCGAGAAACACTTCCTCTCCCTTAAGGTATTCGCGCACCGCGAGCATGCGCTCGCCGATTAGTGACTTGGACCCGGTATCGGAGAAGGTGATCGTCCAGTTGCTGAAGTCGGTATTCAGAAGCTGAACGTTCTGACCGCCATGAGACAGCACAAAGTCGTTGGATAAGGCCTCATTGTAGTCGAGAAAGAACTTCTTGATCGCCTCGCCCTTGTGTCCCAGGCACAGAATAAAGTCCTTGTGCCCATAGTGGGCGTAGTACTTCATGAGGTGCCAAATTACCGGCGCATCTCCGATTGGGACCAGTGGTTTGGGAACATTTTCCGAATATTCCCGCAATCGCAGTCCCAGACCACCGCAGAAAATTACGACTTTCATAGTTGATACGCTCCGTTAGAAAAGTTTCCAAGTGAAGGATTCAGGTTCATCGTTCGTGTCTTTAAGAAACAGCAGGCCTAATCCGATCGCAACCCTAGCTCACCGCGGAGGATGAACTGTCAGCGGATTTGGTCAAGGGCTTCACGAGACGGCCACCTCGCTTATTGAACGCGCGATCGTAGGCGGAGAGCAAGTTACTTTCGGAGTATTTCCACGCAAGGTTCTGTTGGACTCGCTTCCGGCCAAATTCTCCCATGCGCCCGCGTTCCTCGGGGTGGTCGAGCAACCACAGAATCTTTTTCGCAAAGTCGGCGACCAAGTCATCGCCGCCGCAATAAAGCGAGGCCTCGCCGGCGGTGAAACGGCCTTCCTTCAAATCGAACTGAACGATGGGCTTGCCCAAAGCCATGTACTCGGCGATCTTGATCATGGTTGATATGTCATTCATTTCGCATGGTTTATCTGGATTCACGCACACGTCCGAGGTGGAAAGGACCTGGAGCAGGTCGTCATCGGAAATCCGGCCGGTGAAGTTCATCATCTCCCCGAGGTTGCGCTCCTCGACCATGCGCCGCAACTCGGCTAGGCCGGGACCACCCCCGACGCAGGTGAAGTGAACATCGGAGCGGCCACCTTTCCTGATGGCCGCAGCAACTTCGACGAGGAGATCCAGGCCTTCTTGCGTGCTCATGGTTCCGACATATCCAACTAAATACTTCTTGCCGTATTTCAGAGCAGGTTGTGACGGAACCAGTTTGAACTTCTCAAGATCGGGACCATTGCGAACTACAAAGACATCTCCTGGATCGAAGCCGCCGCGTTTCAGGGCAATCGACTTATAACTCTCGTTGGTTGCCATTACGATGCTTGCAGCGTGATAGGTTAGCCGCTCGAGCCATACTTGAGCCTTATAGAAGATATCCTGCCTGTCATACTTCGACAGATACAACTCGGGATTTGCGTCGTGATGATCAAAGATATAACTTACGCCAAACAGTTTGAAAGGCAGAGCTACAAGAAAGATGTCGTCGGGCGGATTGCACCCCTGAATCACGTCGAAGCCGCGCGCGAAAAAGATCCACCATGCAAAGAGAAACTCCCAAAGCAACGCGCATGCGTACTCCCATACATAGCCAAATGGAGAATTTCCTTCCGGAGGCATGGGGTGGCGGTAGATGTGAACGCCTTCAAGGATTTCGTGGACTTTTTCGAAGCCCTTGCCGCGCGGACAGAGTGCGGTGACTTCATACCCAGCCCGATAAAGTGCGCACGCCTCCTTCCAGACGCGGCTGTCAAAAGGAACAGGAAGGTTCTCGACAATAATCAGGACTTTTCTCATAGAGGTGGTCGTACGATGCCTTTTTAGATGGATTGGTACAGTCCAGCCAGGGCGCACAGCATGGTTGCCTGGCCCCAGTGCAAGGTGGGAGTCTTGTTCACAAGATGCCGGGAATATCTTCTGTAGTAGAAGTAGCCGCTGCGATCCTGCATATTACCGATGGTCCACTTCGCGACTTTGAGCGCCAGCGGCAGGGCCTCCGGATCGAGATCCCGGAAGAGGGTAAGGGTATCGATGGCCTGCGAACTGCATTGGATATCGATCGGCAACGATTTATTGGAGTAGTAGCGCGGAGTCCCGTCGGGCAAAAAAAATGTGTTTTTCCAGTATTCGTATCCCCGCATTGTACCGTCCATAAAGCGGTCGTCACCGGTACTTTGAAGGTAATGCTTGAAGCAATCGAGTACATAGGCCGTGTGGAAGTTATCGACCCAATGGAGATTCTCCTTTTCGCCGTAGTACCAGGAGCCATCGGCCCTCTGATAGTTGGCTGTGTAAGCGAGGGCCTTCCGCGCCAGGTTAAGGAATGAGTCATTCCCGGTTGCCGCGTAGGTCCGTGCGAGAAGACTCGCTCCCAGGGTGTTGGCATTGTGAACCATCGTATCTTTGCCGGGAATATAGGCGATACAAACTGCGTCCCCGTCCGGAATCGCCGCAAGGTCGTTCACGATGTGTTCGCAGGCGCTTACTGCAATGCTCAGATACTCGTCTGAGTGGAAATGCTCCCATCCATCGAGGAAAGCGTGCCCGATCAGGGAAGTCCAGACGACAGTTGGCACACCTTTGGGAAGGTAGAACGTGCGCGCCTGGTAATCGAAATGATTTCCCCAACACGCCCCGCTGTAGCCGCTCGACCGGTTCTCCATCAGCCACTGGAGGGCTGATTCGGCGCGTTGGTTCCATATCGGATTGCCTGTTGCCTTGTTGAGGCGGATGAAGGCCCGAGCGAGGAACCCCATGCCTTTGGTCGACCGCTCGGGGGTGACACCCAGGAGCGGCCGAAGGTTCATTGGAAATCGCCGCACACCCTGAAGAAGGACAGTGCGGAGAAGCGCGCTGTTGAGCGTGAGGGGACGAACGAACCTGGCATTCAGTCCGTCAAAAGTGTCGTACCCGCGATAGTCGTGCCGCTCAAGCCAGCCCGAGAGCCGCTCGATAGATGCGAAGAGGCTCGACTTTTCTCGAGGGTCCGCAATCGGCGCCTGGAGCGTTTCAAGCATAGGTGACTTGGCGCTTATCATTCGTACTCCCTTGACGAGTAATGCGAACCAGATCGACGAGAACCTGATCCTCGCGGAGTTTGGTTTGGATCTGACTGAATTCCGGGTCGTTGTTACCAATCACAATGGTTTTTGCATGAGCCAGCACCGCATCGATGCTGGAAACCATAAGCCGCGAGATATGAGGGATGCGGTTGAGAATAAAGTCTCGATTGGCGCCGACCAGAGCAGCCATACTTACATTGCGGTCGTAGATTCGGAGATCGTAGCCTTTTCCGATGAGCCGCTCAATGACCTCAATGACGGGACTCTCGCGCAAATCGTCGGTGCCGGCCTTGAAGCTGAATCCGAGCACCCCGACGCGCGAGTTTCCGCTATCCACCACGAGCTTTGCCCCGCGCGCAACCTGCATCTCATTGCTGGGAAGAACCGCGCTTAGAATCGGGAGTTCCAAATCGCGCATTTTGGCTTGATAGGAAAGCGCCCGCAGATCTTTGGGAAGGCAGGAACCGCCAAAGGCGAAACCAGGCTTCAAGTAGGCCGGCGAGATATTCAGCTTCTTATCCTGGCAGAAGATATTCATCACGGCTTCGGCATCGACGTCGATCGAGTCGCAAAGGTTTCCGATCTCGTTGGCAAATCCGATTTTGAGCGCATGCCAGCAATTGTCGACGTACTTCACCATTTCGGCAGTATTAAGATCGGTGCGAATAAGCGGGGCATCGAGCTTCTCGTACAACGAGGCGAGCAGGTCGCCGCTGGCCCGATCCAATTCGCCAATCACTGTTTTCGGCGGGGACCGAAAGTCACGGACCGCGGAACCTTCCCGGAGAAACTCCGGGTTGTTGCAAATTCCGAAATCCTCGCCTGCCCTTTTCCGGGAGAACTCCTGAAGCGTTGGGATGACAACGTTCCTCATGGTTCCGGGCAGGATGGTGCTTCGGATGACTACAGTGTGCCGATCCGACTTGGTGCGAAGAGCATTTCCGATTTGCTCGCAAATGCGGCGAATGTACCTAAGGTCAAGATTGCCGTTCGACTGGCTCGGAGTTCCAACACACACAAACGAAAGGTCTGTATCCTCGACCGCGACGGTGGGATCCTGTGTTGCGCGCAATCGGCCATTGCGAGCGGTTTCGGCAACGATCTCGCCGATCTCGGCCTCGACGATCGGGGACTGGCCGCGATTCATCAGCTCCACCTTCTCCGGAACCGGGTCGACGCCGAGCACCTGGTGCCCATCGGCGGCAAAGCACCCGGCGGTCACGGCCCCTACATAGCCCAAGCCAAAAATGCTGATCTTCAAAATGTGGCCTCCTGGTTGCGAAACGGTTTGTTTTGGCTGCGTTAGCTCGCAATGCGAAACTACTGCAGGGCGTCTTCGTCTTTGGAATGCGAACCGATCAGGTCCGAAATGGGCATAGCCGACAGGCTCTCGAACCCATGAAGCTTTACTTGCATGCCCTGGAGGGCTACACTTGTGGCGGATTCAATGCCCATTCGACGAAGGTAACCTTGAGATTATAACGAACGGTTCAGCCTCAGTTACTTTAGTTTGCCCCAGCCTCCTGCTTAGCCCAATTCGGTGGTATAACGATGAAAACAGGGCAAACTTTAGCCGATCAGTAAGACGATTGATCGCTCAGGAACGCAAAGAGCGGTCCGACTTTCTTGGTTCCATCAAGATGAAACACTTGTTGCATTGGTCCCACTTAGGAGGAATGTCTTGCTGCGCAATCGAATGATCCTTTCGCTCGCCTTTTTCGTGTTGGGCTTTTCCAACATAAGTAATGGACAGCAGTTGTGGTCTGGCATCGTTGACCCGACGCGTGCAATTAACTGGACCCTTGCCGGCAGTGCAACGATCCCCAACCGCACGACGATTTGTGCGACCCTGAGTGCCGGCGCCAGTCTGGCGTCGGTCAACGCCGCAATTGCTAGCTGTCCAAGTGGGCAGGTGGTCTTTCTTAGCGCAGGAAACTACAGCTTTGCTGGACAGATTTTCTTCAACAACACAAACAATGTGACATTGCGCGGCGCTGGACCTGACCAAACCTTTATCACGTTCACGAAGCAGGGAGGCTGTAACGGCCTGAATGCGGACGTTTGCGTGATGAACGGCAACAACGATTACGGGGGCGGTCCGAGCAACGTCGCGACGTGGACGGCGGGTTATGCCCAGGGAAGTACAACGATCACCCTTGGGGCCGTTAGCACAGGCAACATTTCGAATCTCCACGTAGGAAGTCTGCTGATTCTGGATCAGGCGGACGACGCTTCCGACACGGGAAACATGTACGTTTGCCAAACGTCGGGCGCGGCGGGGGACTGCAGCGAGCAGGGCGGCGTCACGAATGGCCGTCCGAAGCGGGGTCAGAATCAGCAAGTTACGGTAACTTCCATCAGCGGCAGCGGTCCATGGACGATTGGGATCACGCCGGGAATCTATGCGCCAAACTGGCGAAGCAGCCAAACTCCCGGAGCGTGGTGGTCGAGTTCTTTGCCCGTAACGGGTGACGGAATTGAAAACCTCTCGCTCGATCATCGCGGATCGAATGGATCGGGCGTTTACGGCATGGGTATTCAATTCGTGAATGCTGCAAATAGCTGGGTGAGCAACGTCCGCTCTTTGAACGATCAGAACGGCGTCTCGGAGCATCTGGAGTTTTATCAGTCCTCGCATATCACCGTGCAGAACAGCTATTTCTATGGGTCGAATCCAAGTTCGGAAGGTTATGGGATTGAATGCGGATTCAGCAGCTCGGATAATCTTGTCGTCAATAATGTCCTGCACCACATCGCTTCCCCATTGATTACTCAAGGATGTGTGGGCACGGTTTATGCCTACAATTATTCCGTCGATGACTATTTTGGACCGGGCGATTTCCAGCAACAGGATGGTCATCATAGCGTGGGAGACGAGTACAACCTTTTCGAAGGCAATGAAGACGTCGGGTTCAACGCGGATTCGATTCACGGGACAAGCAACATGCAGACTTTCTTCCGCGATTACTACAACGGGCATGACCCGGCAACGGCCAACGGAACAAAAGATTCAGCTACCTGGGCGCTCTTTTTCTTTACGTACAGCCGCTATTACAACGTAATCGGCAGCGTGCTTGGCACGCAGAGTTACCATTCGATCTATTCGACACAGGCTGCGAGCGCGACCGATTGCGGAAATAGCAGTAACTCAAACGTGTCCGTATTCGTGTTGGGGTACTCCGACCAGAACGGCGTCTACTACGGTTCGTGCAATGGGTTTTCGCCCACGATTCCGAATGATCCTTTGACTGCCTCTACGTTGATGCGCTGGGGAAATTATGCCGCCTGCACCGGTGATGCAGCATGCAACACAGTTCGCTTTGTCTCCAGCGAAGTGCCCAGCGGGTTGTCCCTTTATGCAAATGCCGTGCCCGCCAGTCAAATTCTGCCACCTTCATTCTTCTTGTCGCTTCGGCCTTCCTGGTGGTCGACTTCGATTCCGTGGCCGGCTGTCGGTCCAGATGTCTCAGGAGGAAATGTCGCCAGCGTTGGCGGCCATGCGTATCTGATCCCGGCTGCTAACTGCTACTTGAATGTGATAGGCGGGTTGACGAATGGCAGCAGCGGCCCCCTAACTTTTAACGCCAATAACTGCTACTCGCTTGCCGGGCCCGCAGGCCCTTCAGGCCTTACTGGAGCAGCTGCACCGGTGCCGTAAGAGCCGGATACCGAACCTTGCAGTCCGCAAACGACGTTCAAAGCCTCTGCGACAGGCAGCACTCGCGCCCCTGAGTCGACGGCGCATTGTACGACTTGCTCGAAAAACTCCGGGCTGCACCCGTAAGGGCCCGGTTCCGGGGCAACATCGTGAGTGGCAAAGATGATCCATCCTCGCATCTGATGATTCCTATCAATCAAAGCCTTAACGGGCTCAATGTTGCCTTGTGCCTTTTCCAGGAAAAATGCCGACAATTGGTTGAGGTCTGCCGTGCCGGCGTTGAGCGTTTGCCCCCCGCCTCGGCAACAATCGAAATGTTTGGCGCAGACCCGCTTCACCGCGGGGTGGGGGAAGCTGATGGGATAGGAAAAGCTCCGGAACAAAACGCCGGGAGCAATGGAACTGAGAGCAGCTTGATTCTGAAGGATCGACTCCTCAAAGGTCGAGCTTCGCGTATCCCAAGAGTGGTTATGGGAAAACGTGTGGCAGCCGAGCTCGTGTCCGTCCTCCAATGCTGCACTTAAATCCTCCGCTATACACAATGGACCGGAGGGAGAATCTGAGCCCAGGCAGCCGAGAGAGGCGTAATACGTCCCGTTCAAAGATCGGCTCTTCAAAATGGCGCCGCCAGTATGCAATGCCGACCGGGGAAAATCATCAAAGGTGAAGGAGATCAGCGGCACGTCGGGCCTTATATGTGTTGGCCGCCGATACAGTACGCTGGCTGCATTCCTCTTGTACCAATTGACGATTCTTGTTGTTGGAGCCAGTCCCATTGCCTGATCTTTCTCGCTTCTCGCGGCGCCGCTTGCACGACCGGCCGATCTCAATTTGAGCAACTTCTGACTCGACTGCGAAACGCGCAGAGCTTTCGCCCCACTTCACTTCGCTTGAGAGCAAGCGGATTCTCAGATCGCCGATTAGACACTCATGAGGTCTGACACCTGCGGTTTTGCCGCGATTCTGTTTTGAATGGCGACGATCCCCATCGTACTCAGTATTGCCACAAACGGCATCAGGGAAATACTGTACCTCGCTTGAGCCAGAATGGGAGCATGAACGCCCACATCATAGACGATTAGAAGCATAAGAAGACCAACGGCCCTGGCTTGGCCGTTTCTGAAACAATGAATCACGCCGATCATAGCGAGGGCGAGATACGGAAGCTGTAAAACGGCGTTCATCGCGGTGGCTGTCCAGGTTTTTCCCGCGATCCAGAAGTTGATCAGATTTTGCCCTATGCAGCGCACCAGAAGCAGAGGAGATTCCTTGTATTCCTGAGTTACCTCCGCAGTAAGATACTGGGAGAACTTGATCTCGTCAATAGTGTTATAGAAGGTTTGATAGTATCCCGCAGCGCCATCTTCAAACGGATATCCCAACTTAGCCGCCATGGCGTCTCTTTCACGCGATGCTTGCCGGTCAAGGAGCCACCATGGCTTACCTTCGAAAAGATGCTGATTGATGTACTGGCCCGCCTGCGCGGATACCCCCATCACACTTGCAGTCGGTATGAATCTTCCCGTGAGTGAGTAATTGCGGACGATCCACGGCGAAAGTACGGTCAGCATGGTGAGAATGATGATGGAAACATTTCTGCAGACAATAAGCCCTCCGACGCGCCGGCCTACGAAATAGAGCAGAAAGGCAAGAAGGAAGAGCGGAAAGAGGATGGGCGTGCTCCTAAATAACACGGTAAGCCCCAGAACCGCGCCGCATATTACGTAATCCAGCCAGCGATTGCTTTTGATTGCCCTATAGACGGTGAAGATGAAAGTGGCAAGCAGTAGGCCGAAGACAATCTCAATCCCCCCGCGGCTTTCCGCGATCAGGGTGCCGGGATAAAAGAGAAAGAGCAAAGGAGGCCCAAAGATCAAGAGCTTGCCGGGAATGCGCGCCTCCGCCGTCATCTCTCTTACGATCAGGACCATAAGCCACGCGGTAAGGAACGCCAGGATCATATTCGCGATCTTGACCACGACCAGGCTCTCGCCGAAGACCAGCAGCAGGCCGGCGAGAAAAACAGGATAGCCGGGCTCTCTCATCAGAGTTTTGGCGGTGTCAGGATAAAACCGATAACCGTTGCCTGCGGCGAGATTCTCTGCGAGCAAGTCGTATCCGTCGGCCATGCGATTCTGATTGTACGAGGGGGCCATGCGATGGCTAAGCGCCGGGATCGCCACGAAGAGCACGGAGGCATGAGCCGCGACGGTGAGGATGGAAAACCAGAGTAGGCGCTTAGTCATCTTGAGATGCATTTCCATGGACTATTAACGATTCGCGGATCGCGAGTGAGTTGCCGTCTAGAAATTCGCAAAGGCACGAGCTTGATGATCAGGAATCCGCTCCGCTGTTTTGGGCAAAGTCCCCTGAATTCGCGCTGCGAGGGCATTCTTAGGGAATTCAAGAAGCATCAGCAGAGTAGTGAACCAAATAAGGCCCATGCGTGAAAACGCAGATTCAGACAGATTGTACAGAATCGCCACGATCAGGAATGCAAAGCGGACGCGCATAAAGCGATCCACATTTCTTCTTTGCAACCAACTAGCGTTTATGATTCTGTTTCCACGCGCCACGAGCATTACGAATAGGATCGCGAGGCCGATAAATCCGCCGTCAATGTAGATATCCAGGTATCCGTCATGGGCGTTTGGGACCGTGGTTTTCATGGTCTCGCTAATCGCGTACCCGCCTGGCCCGCCCCAGAAGTTCCAGTATCCTGCGCCGATCAGCGGATTCACCGTTTTGAGGGTGATTTGCTGCCAGATATCAGCCCTGCCCGTAAAGGTCATATTTCGTCCTAATGCTTCTACGATTGGGGCGATCACCGAGGCGAACTGCTGTGAAGAGAATAGAAGGAAAGGCGCACACAGGGCGCCTGCCAGCACCGCACGATTCATCGTTCTTGAAGCAAACCGCTTTCTTGTCAGCATCAATGCAGAGCCAACCACGAGGCTCATCAAGGCCGTCTTGCTCTGCGACAGCTCTAACAACCACGCACCGATCGCGAGCAGGGCCAAACGGTCAAACGGTAAGTGCTTCCACCGCAGCCGCGACCCAATAGGAAGCGCTTCAAGGCAGTCCCAAAAGAGAAAAAGCATGCAAATCAGGACTAGTTCGCCCAAGCTGTTCTTCTGCATCGTGACGCCGGTGATTTGGATATCGCCGTTTACGTCGTAAATGCGGGAGTAGCCGGGAAAGTACTTGATAAACAGAACTGAGAGCGGGAAGAGAACGGAAGCGCACCTAACATATACGGCTTTTATTGCCTGCAATGGATCCGCTTCAGAATAGATCACGCTTATTACGAATATCAGACCGAAATCCTTCAGCAGCCGTTTCAGTGAGCCGCCCGGATCGCCCGACCACAATACGCTAAGGGCAAAATACAGGTAGAAAAGAACGATCGTAGTGTTCGCGGCGAAGAGTTTTGTCCATTTGACTTTTCTTAGAAAAGCGACAAGCAAAGAACCGGCAAGAGTGCAAAAATAGAAAAGCTGGTCGAACGGGCTGGTGGAAGCTTCATTCCCCATCCCCTTCACTGCGTTCCCAGACTCCTGAATGACATCGCCACCGCCAGCGAGCCAGAGAGAGACAGGCCTCGATCCGAGAATCACAACGAGGACAACGGGGATCCAGACCGCAGCACTCACGGAACGGCGACGCCTGACATCGCGCACAAGAAGCCACGCGATCAACAACCAACAGAGGCACGAAGCCAGCATCGGCATCAGGCGAGACTCCCCGACTCAATCATCATTGGGAATCCAAGAGGAGCCGATGCTGCAATTCCAAAGTCAGCAATCTGGTGATTTCCGTCGTATAGTTCCTGTCACCTTTGATATGGTGGAGCACCATTGCCTCCATGGTCTCGCGGCGGATGTAGGGGCGAGAAAGACTGCGTGGATCGAGCAGGATCTCTCGTACATAGTCCGACAAAGCATCTCTGTACCAAAGACGAAAGTGGCAGAATTTGTGACGCCCGAGAAACATGCGTTCCAGATGGAGCGCTGAGAGAGAATGATCAACTCGTGCAAGCCACTGCGGCATTCCGTAGTCGTAGGCGTACTCAGCTTTGAACGTGAACTCAAGAAAGCTTCGCAGTAGCGGAGCGGTCAACCCGGATGCGCCACCCAGGCCGCGATCAGTGGGAATGCCCTGGAGTTCCTTCTTTCCATCCGCAATCAAGCGGGTGCAGTCGCCGCTGTCTTCAAAGATATTGCTCTTCAAGAGGTCCGACCGCGGCGCTCGAAACGCGGTGCGGACGAGATCGTTGTCAAGGAACGGTGATCGGACGAAAAGCTGAGTTTGCTCGAGTGCAAGCAGGCCGTATTGGTACCATGGCGCCTGCTTAAACGCGGTAAATGAAACCGCATGACCCTGACTGATTTCCTGGTAGGTTGCTTTAGCGCGGGTTACATTCGAGAGGAACTCAGGCTGGAATAGATCGAGCGCCGGGTCTGCCGGCTTGAATGCGCGCAGGCGGCGTAAGATTTCGCTGCCATAATTCCCGGTCATTCTTATGGGAGCGATGCCAGCGGCAATTTCGTTCAAGTAGAGATCGGCTGCGCGATTGACCGCGGCGCATCCATCGCTGAGGTAAACGGTCCTTTCCGCGTAGTGACCGAATCGCTTGAGGAAATCATCGCCGATAGGTATGACCTGATACGGCAGGTCGCAGGTTTTGGCGACCTTTCGAGCAATAGTAACGTCCTCGCAATCGCGGAATGGACCGCCAAAAGTGTAGCTTGGAATTGACTGAGGATCGGCCGCCATCCATGCCACGATCATTCGCGTATCGAGGCCGCCAGTGAGCGAAATTCCAATTCTCTCCTGCCCGGCGAAGTATCGCGGAAGATTGCGGGAAAACACCTCTTTCAGTTGCGCGTAATAGGCTTCCTGGTCGAGCGGTCCCTGGTTCTCCCATTCAGCCGGTTCAAAATACTTTCCTTTTCTGAGCAGAGTTCCGTTCTCAAAAACCCACTTTGACGCAGTAGGCAGGATGCGAATGTCGCGAAAGAGAGTTCGGTCCTCAAGGACACAGCCGCAGGCGACAAACTCGCCCATACTCCGAGAATCGGCGTCGCGCAGTTCAGGGCGCACTGCGAGTATCGCTTTTGCTTCCGCCGCAAAGAAGAACGCGTCGCGAGCTTCATGGTAGTACATCCGATGCATGCCGTAGCGATCGTTAAAAAGCGTCGCGGTCGCTGCAGACCGGTCGGCCAGGAGTCCGTGAAATCTTCCGTTCAGACTCCTGGGAAATGCTGGATCCTCCTCCGATACATGGACCAGATAAGCTGCCGGCTTATCCTCGAGTGTATGGCCCTTGCTCTGGAGCAGTGCAGTGATCCCCGGCTCAGGGTACTCTTCGCCTGAGAATAGAAGGACGCGGTCTCCCTGCTCGTTGCGCAATGGCATTCGATCGGAGAAGGAATCCCTGCGCGCGATCCAGCCAACATAGACACCGGACGCCTCATCGATCCACGTGCCCGACTCATAGAACGGCTCGTGGCACAGCGCGGACACCATCTGCCGCAACTGCTCCTGGGCCCACTGCCGCGGCCGCTTCGTAACGATTCCAACGATTCCGGGCATATCGATGCTTAAGAAGCTTCCCCAATGCTCGGAAATCTACGTTTATACCAGGCGTCGCGAAATTCACGAAGCCGCTCGGACGCAAACTCCGGAATTCGATCCGCCAAACGGTGGTGCAATTTAAGCCGGAGCGCGGCGTGGCCAAGAGCCGTCAACGGAACGTAGTAGCGCGGTACGTCGATCCGTTGGAAGGCGTTACGCTCCTTGAAATCGCTGAGGCTGTCGCGCTGCTTTTTGCCATACGAGAAATTGGAATACGTCAACAAAGAAAGGCCTCTGGAAGCACAAGCCTTGACTGCAGCCGCCACCAGCGCGTTGGTTGGCGCCTTATCACGCTCCGCAATGAGCGAGACAATGTTCAGCAATCCCGCTTGATTTCCGTCGCGGTCAATCAAAATCTTGATAAAGCCGACAAGTTTTTCACCGAGGAATGCTCCGACAAAGATACTTTCGTCGAGATATGTTGCTTCTTCTCGGCGCACGGTTTCGAGGTCCTTGCCATAATGCGGAAATTTCCTGCCCTGGCGGACGGGCGTCTCGTTGTAAATCTCCCAGATACCCTTCACCAGGTCATCGCTGAACGGCACTTCCCGAATTTCCACGCCCTTCTTCTGGGCTTGCTTGGCCTTATTGCGCGCCTTGAACCCAAGCTGTTGATTCCACCAGTAATCGAAACTTGAGATCGACAAGGCCGCAAGGTTATCCCATTCCATCGGATAGCTGTATTTGGGGCTCGTTTCAGTCGCTCTCTGAATGAACGTAAACAGGTCGATTCGCTGTCTTCGATTGCGAAGCGTCTGAATCATCCGTTCCGGATCGGCGGCAAAGAGAAATTTCTCGCCATCGAGGCGTGCAATTTTCACCAGCGACCCGCGAACCTGTATCTTCGTCCCGTCAACTTCTATCATTGGAAAACAAACCTTATGGTTGCCTCGTCAGGCAGTTAGGAAGAATTGGCGGAGAGGGGAAGGATTCGAACCTCCGGGTGGTTGCCCACCGCAATCGATGCACTGACTGCTGCCTTACCAACGGCGACCTCTCCGTGTTTTGAGCTTAGTGCGTTGTCTGGAGCGATAGCCCTTCCTGATCGGCCGGGGACAACGCTGTTAACTGAGAGAAGATGATCTCCATGATTCTGGCCGTAAGCAGGATCTCCCGGTAAGGTATCGGAGGCGGCGTGTCCTCTTCGATTGAGCGATAGAAAGACTCAATCAAATACTTCATTCCAGACTTCATCTGGAAGTCTCTCGTCCAGAAGTAGCCAAGATTCGTGCGAAGGTTGCCGAGATATTGCTTGGCGAAACTGACTGGAGGCACGAATTTCTCTGCGTAGCTCTTGTACCGCGATCCGCGTAACTTGATCAATGTTTCCTGGTCCTGATCGAGAACCAGCCCATTCTTGTTTCCGTAAACCCGGAAGAGATGAAGCGACGGGCGCATTTGCGAGGAAAACGTGAATGTTGCGGTCGTGCCGTTTCTTTCGACTAGCAGTACGCGGAGCTCATCGATGATTTCGGTTTCTCCTCGGCTGCTCAGAAACTGGCTAATGAATCCCTGGGCCGTCACGCTCGGCGAATCATCGGATAAGAATTCCGCGATGCGCGCGATCCCGTGGCTGATGGTATTGTGCAGTAGTTTTCCTGGAAGCTTGCGTGCCCAATGATTCTTGTCGCCAAGCAGCGCGCCGGCGTAACCGCTCGTGGCGAGCTCGTAACAGTAGTAGCTTTCCATGTGCACGACCCTGTCTCCCAGGTACCCGTCCTTGACCAGTTCGCGAAAGCGACGTGCCACATGACTGAACTGATCATCGTGCCCAGCGGTAATTTTCAAGCCACGCTCATTGGCGAGCCTTATGAGCGTCTGAGCCTGGTGCTCATAAACCGTGAACGGTTTTTCGACATAGACGTGCGCGCCCGCCTCGAGACAGATCCTTGCCAGCTCAAAATGACCTTCAGGTGGCGTCGTGATGTGAACGGCGTCTGGGTGGCTCTCTTCCAGCATCGCGCGCAAGTCCGAGTAATGCGCCTTGACGGGGTAGCGATCATAGAGCTGACGCGCCATGAGCGGCTCACGATCGCAGACGCCTACAATCTCGCAGCCCGGAATCCGTTGAATCTGCGCCGCATGCGCGTCCGCAATTTTGCCGCAGCCTACGATGGCAATCTTAAGCATGAAGTTCCGTTCGGCAGGCCTCAAAATAGTGGCGCAAACCGTCATGGGTCGCAACAACGGGCTTCCATCCCAGACGGTTCTTCAGCTTGGAGTTGGAATAGCGCGTCGGTTTCCAGAAAGAGTTCCACCGGCTGCGATTGAACGCCGGGGGGAGTTGACCCTCCGACCATGCGCTGTACCGCTCCCACAAAGAACAAAAGGCGTAACTGATCGCTTTGGGGACATAAAGGGAGCGGAACCGCCGGACATTTCGTTTGTAAAGCCTCAGGAACTGGCGGCTTGAGGGCAAATTGTCGTCGACGACATTGAATACTTCGCCGTCGACTCCTTGTTTAAGCGCGGCGAGCGCGATTGCATCAGCGCAATTGTCGACGTAGGTGAGAGGGATCGAATTAGAACCGCCGAGGTGCAGAAAAGGTCCGAACGTATTGATTCCCACACGTCCCGGAATGCCTAGATTGCCGGGCCCGTAGACAGTTCCCGGCCGGACGATCACGTAAGGGAGACCACGCTCGCGGCCATATTGCATGACGATGTCGTCTTGCCGGCATTTGGCAAAGCAATAGGCCTCGCCGCGGACTTCGGGCCGGGTCTCCACAGGGCAATTCTCGTCGAGCAGTTTGCCGCCCGGCTTGTTGGTATTCGAATAGACCGCAAAGGAGCCGATGTTGACGAAGCGTTTGAGACAGCCGTTCTGAAGAGCTGCCTCCAGGAGATTGCGGGTGGTAACTACGGAATTCATGAAGGCATCGGGAAACGACTTTTCTCCGCGCCCTGCGGCGAGATGGATGATGACCGAGACGCCCTTCGTGGCCGCCGCGCAATCAGCCTGGGAAAGCAGGTTGCCCTGATAGAACTCCAGGCTTGCACCGGCAGATTGGCTGAAGGACTCCTCCAGCCTCTCGACCGGTGCTGTGCTCCGGGTAAAGCAGCGTATCCTGCGCACGCCGCGATCGAGCAAACTCTGCACCACCCTCTTCCCGATAAAGCCGGTAGCGCCGGTCACGAGAATAAGTTCATCTGGCTCGAGAATGTAGGAGTTCTCACCGTTCGGAATGATCATGCCGATTTCTCCGCAACGTATGCTTCCTTGACCAGATTGAGTCCAGCCAGTGTTGAGAGTTTTCCGAGATGGTCGCATAACTTGACCAGAAGCGTCATGAAGCGATGCTGGCCGGCAAGCAGGACAAAGGGCAGAGCAATGGTGTAGAGCGGAACAGCCACAACAGATTTCAAAACGCTCGCGGCGCCGCAGCTGGGTTGGAGCGCCGCGGACGCTCCTCGCAACAGCGCTTTCTTCATCAGGTAAACCCGGTTCCAACGGGCCGGAGGAATCACTTCAAAAGCTTCGGCTTCAGCACACCAAACGAAAACGCACCCGGCTTCCATACGCCTTCTAAAGAAGTCCTGATCCTCGCCAACTCGGAACTCTTCACGAAAAGGAATTGGATCCGCAAGCAGAACCTTTTTCTTCAGGAGGACATTGCCTGTACGCGCCTCATTCCACTCCACGCGCATCCCGGTTGGATTCACACGGCGATCGTAGAAGCGGCTCTTCCGCAGCCACGCCGGCGGGCGCTCGTCAAAGTGCCGCTTTACCGGTCCAAACACGCCGTCGACCTGATAGGCATCGCAGGTTTTCAATAAGATCTGCAACCAAGTTCGAATGGGAAATTCGTCATCATCGATAAACGCGACGTAATCCCCCTCCGCATTTGCAATCGCTCGGTTGCGCGTTGGCGCGATGCCCGGTGTCGGCTCAACGCAGTATTGGATTAAAAGAGACGTCGAGCGCCGGATCTCGTCTACGATGACCTCGCCTGAATGCGCCGGGTCGTTGTCCGCGACCACCGCAGAAACAGTGAAGCGGCCATCCGTCTCCTGCCGGCTGACCTCGGTCAGCAAACGCTTCAGCATTTCCGGCCGCTTATAGGTGCAGACGCAAACTGTGATGTGGGGAAGTTCGTTCACTCCGGTCTCCGGCCTGCGCTGTTACTTCTCAAAGCTTCTTCGCGCCGTACGCAAATTGCACGAAGCGGCCAAATGAGTTATCTGCCAAAACAACAAGAAATCCGGCGTTTTGGCGAAACTCTAAAAGCTAAATACCTTTTTCAGACGCTGCATTTGCTCGTGCCGCACAAACGCCACCAGTTCCGGCGATATCGCGATTTTGACCCGCTGAACAGCAGACCAGGCGTATCCAGCCCCGAGTGCGAGGCCGCCAAGCAGATAGGGGCGCTGCGTGATCTGATAGATACTCCTGGAAAGCTGCCAAAGCGGATGGTTGCCGACTGAGTAATCTTTCACGCCCAATCTGAATTTCGCCTTGATGACTCCGTTGAGCGCCGTGCCCATTTGGCGATGATGAATGCAGACTTTGTCGCTAAACGTCCGCGTCTGCCAGCCTTGCTGCCGTGCAGACAGGACGGCGACATGGTCGATACAGCCGCCTTTCAGCGGCATATATCCGCCAATTTCCTCGAAGCATGCACGCCGGAAAAGCTGGCACCCTCCCCAGACATTCTCAATATTTGAGAACCTATAATCGTACTGAAACGTCCCCTCGCGAAACGGTGCGCCGGCAACGCCAAGTTTCGGGTTTTCTTCCATTCTGGAAACCAGGAACTCAAAGTGATCGGGCTCGAAGGAGACGTCTGCGTCGAGATTTCCAACGATATCAAAGTCGAGATCCCTGACCCGCTCATAACCGGCGTTGAACGCATACACCTTGCCGGCAAAGTGCCTCTCTTTACGCTCCGCCGCGCGGACTAACTCAATCCACGGGTAGTCAGCCGTGTAGCCGCGCACGATTTCATCCGTTCCATCGGTTGAGCCGTCACTTACGATAACCCACTTCAGCGGGCGAAGCGTCTGCACGGCCATTGACTTCAGCGTGAGGCCGATGTAGTCGGCTTCGTTCCGCGCCGGTGTAATGAGTACATATCTAGTGGAGTTTGTCATGGGAAGATCAATAAGGGTGCTTGCGGCGGGCACTCGATAGCGGGGAGTGGCCAGCTTTACAAGCAGTTATTCGCAGAATAGGAGAGACATTCAGTTATGCGGCAACTATATCGAGCTCTTTTGCGGCACGAGTAAGTTCTCGTCCACGGGACCTGGCGCCGAGGCAAAATCCTGCAGGAATGTTAGCAGTCCCCTGGCCACGATCGCCTGTTGACCTTCTGTAAGTTGCGGATACATTGGCAAGGAAACAATCTCTGTCGCCACCCTTTCCGCGACCGGAAAATCTCCCTGGCTGTAATTCAAGTGCGCATATGCCTTTTGCAGATGAAGCGGGATCGGATAATGAATTCCAGTTCCAATGCCGGCGTGTGTAAGATGATCCATCAAGCCTTCGCGATCGCTTGTGCGGACAACATAGAGGTGATATACGGCCCGGGACGAGGAAGGCTCATGCGGCCGAATAACGGCATCGTTATCCGCGAGAAGCCGGTTATAGATCCCCGCCCGCTCTCTTCGTTGGGAATTCCATCGATCGAGATGAGAGAGTTTAACCTGCAAGATGCCCGCCTGGATCGCGTCCAGGCGCCCGTTGTATCCCTCCAGGCCGTGAATGTATTTCCTTTCCTGACCGTGATCGCGAAGCATCCTGACCTTTTCAGCCACTTCCCTGTCATCCGTAGTGACCGCTCCGCCCTCGCCACATGCCCCGAGGTTCTTGCCCGGGTAAAAGCTGAATGCAGCTGCGCGGCCCATGGTGCCGGCCTTTATCCAGCGGTTGTGCCGCTTGGAGAAATATTCCGCACCGTGCGCCTGACAGGCATCTTCAACTACGACAAGCCCGAAGCGGTCGGCCAATGCAAGGATCGGATCCATGTCGGCCATCTGGCCGTAGAGATGCACGGGGACGATTGCCTTGACCGGCCTTCCACTGCGCAGGCTGATGAGCTTGCCTGCATTATTTCTGACGCACCGCTTTTCCAGGAACCGCTCGAGCATTTCGACGGAGAGGTTGTAGGTTTGTTCATCGACATCCACAAACTCCGGTATCGCGCGGGCCTGCGATATTGCCTCTGTGGTAGCGATGAATGTATTGGGCACAGTCACGACGACATCGCCGGATCCGACGCCGCAAGCGATCAAAGCGAAGCGAAGCGCGTCGGTTCCGCTGCTGACGGCCACGGCATGCTCCGCGGCACAGAATTCCGCGAAAGAGGCCTCGAATTCCACCACCATCGGGCCGCCGATGAATCCGGCGGTGCGCAGGGCACGGTGAAAGACTTCCGTAAGCTGTTGCTCGAGTTCCGCATGCGGCGTAATGAGATCAAGAAATGGTATTTTGTTAGTCTCTGACATTGGACTCCTCGGTTCGTGCTTCAATCGATCGCAGTACCCGGGCCGGATTTCCAGCCACGATGGTGTTGGGTGGAACATCTTTGGTTACAACGCTCCCGGCGCCTACAATCGCGTTTTCACCGACGCTTAGATTGCAAAGAAGAGTGGCACCGGAGCCGATCGACGCGCCCTTGCGCACGATCGTGGGCCTGACTTCCCAGTCCGCGCCGTTTTGCAGCGTTCCATCGCTGTTCGTGGAGCGCGGGTAGGTGTCATTGGTAAACGTCACTCCATGCCCGATAAAGACGTTGTCCTCGATTGCCACGCCTTCACAGATGAACGAGTGGCTCGAGACCTTGCAACGCTTTCCAATCCGGGCATTCTTCTGGACCTCGACAAATGCCCCGATCTTGGTCTCATCTCCGATCTCGCATCCGTAGAGATTGACAAACTTCGACAGCTTCACGTTGACTCCGAGCTTCACGTCTGCCGCGACAGAGTTGAATTCGCTCATAAGCGGACAAACGCTCCCTTCTTGTTCAAGGACTCGCTGGCAGCTTCAAGCATCCTGACGACGCGCAGGCCCGCGTGCCCGTTATTGAACGGCTCCTTGCCGGTGGTAATGCACTCCACGAAGTAGCCGAGCTCCTGGCGCAGGGCTTCGACTTGCTCCAGTTGCGGAGACCACATATCTCCCGATCGGTAACTGACCAGGAGATCGTAAACGCCCTCCCGGCTGGTGATCTTGACTCCCTTGTCATAGACCTTCACTTTTTCGTCGGCCTCAAGATCGTTCCAGACGATCATTCGCTTCTCGCCGCCAATCAGCGTCGTCCTGACCTTGACCGGGGACAACCAGTTCACATTGATGTGGGCGATGACTTTGTCGGGAAAGTAGAGCGTCATGAAGGCCACATCTTCATGCCCGTTCAAATGACCTTGCCCCGTCGCCGAAACAGCTTCAGGACTGGCCTTGATGAGATGGTCCATGATGGAAAGATCGTGCGGGGCCAGATCCCAAAGCACATTGACGTCATGTTGAAAGAGACCAAGGTTTACGCGAGTTGAGTCGTAGTAATACAGATGTCCCAACGCGCCTTCTTCGATGAGCTGGGCGATCCGTCTGACCGCGCCCGTGAAAAGAAAGGTATGGTCAACCATCAATTTCAGATTTTTCTGCTCTGCGAGGTTGACGAGTTCCTCTCCTTGAGCGACCGTGCTGGTAAACGGCTTCTCGACAAAGACGTGTTTTCCATTTTTCAGCGCAGCTTTGGTCAATTCGTAATGAGTCCAGACAGGCGAAACGATGGCCACAGCATCGATGTGAGGCGAGGTGATCACTTCCATCGCGTTGTCTGTCACGGTCACACCGGGATAAGCCTTGCGGGCGCGCGCCTGCGCCGCGGGGCTCAGGTCCGAGATGGCGCGCACCACGGCGCCTTCAAGGCCGGCAAGATTTCTGACAATGTTCGGACCCCAGTAGCCGTATCCGATTACGCCGAAGTCCATAAGTTCTTCTCTCCTACCCAGCGATCCGCGCTGCCAGACTCATCCGACGGGCGCAGGAATTGTTCCCGCTCTGAGTGCAACCAGAGTCACGTTGCGAAGGTCTTGTTAGTGAGTGAACGAGTGCTCGAGAGCATCTCGTCGATGGGGTCCCGCCGATGCGACAGCTACAAAAGAGCGCCGCATTGACTCCCCAAGCGCGCGGCCGGGGAAGATTGCGGGATTCTGAGTTCAATACGCTCCGGTACCTCTAATAACCGCCCCCGGAGTGCGCAGCAGGATCTTCAGGTCCAGCCACGGGGTCCACGTGGAAGCATAACGCAGGTCGAGCCGCACCATTTCATCGAACCGAACACTGCTTCGGCCCATAACCTGCCAAAGGCCTGTAATTCCCGGCTTCACTGCCAGCAGCCGTTGCCGGTGCCATGTTTGATAAGCGGCTAGCTCATACGGAATGGGAGGACGCGGGCCGACAAGCGACATCTCTCCCTTGAGCACATTGAGAAACTGAGGAAGCTCGTCGAGACTCGTTCTGCGCAGAACCTCGCCCACGCGCGTGATTCTTTTGTCGTTGGTAAGTTTGTAGACGCTGCCGCCACATTCGCTTTGCTTTGCTTCACAAGGATTGCTGGCGATGAGCCGCGTGACATACTCCTTATGCACGTTGCTGTCGTTGTTTGCAAACATGGAGCGGAATTTCAGGAACGTGAAGGTCTGACCGTAACGCCCGACTCTTTGCTGGCGATAGAACACCGGGCCCCTGGAAGTAAGTTTGATAGCCAGAGCGATGAAGAGAAAGAGGGGCGCCAACAGGATAAGCATCGTTGCGCTTCCGAAAATGTCAAATCCGCGTTTGACGATGAGCACCGTGCGGCGCCCTTTGTCATCGCTCACCAGGTCGGGATACAGAGCTGCATTGGTCGGCCGGCCCGGCTTTTCATGATCCCAATCATCCGGGAACAGGTGAAAGGATATGCGCACCTGATTGAACTCGTCGGCGGTCAGCTCCTCCTGGAGCGTGGCGCTGACTTTGGCAAGAAATGTGTCGAGGAGGGCCCGTTTGTCATTCACGATGAGGCCCGTGAACATTGTGCCAACGATGGCGTTGTCCTTGTACCAGCCGACCAAGTCCGTGTCTCTGCTGGATTGAAGCAAAGCGGTTGCAACGCGCCGGAGTGTAACACTGCTGCTCTTTTGGCCGCGATCGCTGACCGCTTCGAGCAACATGAGGATAAATGGAGCCTTGGAGCGCTCCGTGCGCTTGCGTTCGATCGCAATCATGCGCTGGAAGGTCGTCTCGTCGAGAGGCGCGCGATTAATTGCAGGCGCACCCTCCAGCAGCGGATCAGGGGAATTCGATGGTTTAGGTTGATGCAATCGTGTCACGACAGACTCCTCTCGTGCCATTAACGGGTGTGTTCCTGGTTGCCGATGTGACGGGTGAAATTTCCATGCGCGTCAATCCCATGACTAATCCGGCCACAAAGGATTCGCGATCGGGGTGGGGACGCACAGGTTGCTCAGGTATTGGGTTGTTGCAGGGACGGTTCCGCGACGAACGTGACGGAGAAGCGGAGACCGCCAAATCGGATAATCCCCTCGCGGTCAAAGGGATTTGCTAGGTGGAAATCGACGGAGTTTCGTAGTAACCGCTGTAGGCTGAGGCCATGGCGCCGTTAAGAAGCGCACCGAGAAGCTTTTGCTGATCCAGCGCTTCGAGTCCCTTTTGTAACTGGTGTTTCTGTGTTGTTCCCTGGCGTGTAACGAGAAGAACTCCATCGGCCATGCGCATCCAGATGCTTGTATCCGCCAGAGGAAGTACGGGAGGAGAGTCAATGATAATCCAATCAAAGTATTCAGTAAGCCGGTCCATAAGCACGTGCAGTCTTTGCGATTGCAGAAGCTCGAGCGGGTTGCTAGGAGATTGTCCCGCAGGCAGGATCCAGCAGCCCGCATTCTCGAGACGGTAAATGCCGGAAAGCACTCGCCCTTCGTCCCTAACGCATTCAGAGATACCCCGGACCTTTTCGATCCCAAACATTTTCAGCAGCGAAGGGCGTCGCAAATCCCCTTCAATAAGCAATGTCTTTTCGTCGGATGACTGGGCGAGGGCGCATGCAAGATTGGCAGAAATCGTGCTCTTGCCTTCTTGTGGAATCGTGCTCGTAATGAGCACTTTCTTCAGAGGCCGGCTGCGACGGAGATTTTTCAAGCGGACTCCCAGCAGCCGAATCGCTTCGGCCGTCGGAGTTTCTTTATCGGTGAGGCACACTAGCCGGCTTTGCAAGGAAAGCGAAATCTCGAGCGACGGGAGTTTTTCCAGAACTTCCGAACGGCTGGCCGTGGACGGACCATGCGCAACACCCTTGGCCGACTCGACGGCCGCGGGCGGAGGCGCAACTTCGATTTCACCGAGCCCATCCTCTTCAATATTGTTCGGCACGTCGAGTTCCGAAAGGGGACCGGATGCTTCCCATCTCGCCGCAGCCCGGCGTTCTGCGCGCCGCAGCAGGTCGGGTCCCTGTGACAGCGCAGAGGAATCGTCTCCGGACCGCTCACTTTCCTGCCGCTGTAATGCATCAAAAATCTGGCTCACGATGGTTCCCTTTCACAGCCGTACTGTGGGTCGAGCCGCCTATGAATTCTGCTGCACAGGCACAAACGCTTCGAGACGGAATTCGGTGGCCACATCCTCAATGATCCGCGCGGTTACCGTCGGCGTCTGCCTGGCATAGGCGCTGATCAGCGCGTTTTCGCAAATGGTGTTGATGAGGCGTGGAAAGCCGCGGGAATAGGAGTACACATGGTCAATCGCTTGCGCAGAAAAGATCGGAGGCTGGCTTGAGTCGACGCCGGCAATCCGCAGGCGCTGCTCAATATACTCCTGCGTCTGCTTGGCGTTGAGCGCTCCAAGTTGGGTTCGGAGCGCAATCCGCTGCTTCAGCTGTCTCAACTCGACTGAATCCAGCTTCTTATCCAGCTCAGGCTGTCCTGCCAATATGATCTGCACCAGTTTGTCTTCAGAGGTCTCCAGGTTCGATAGGAGACGAACCTCTTCGAGTGTGTCTGCGGATAAATCATGCGCCTCGTCGACGATGATGACGCTGGTCAATTGCTTCGAACCCCGCGTGACAAGGAACTTACTTAGATCCAGCAGGAGTTCGCATTTGTTCTTTCCCGAGGCCGGCAGTCCGAAGTCGGAAAGGACGTACTGCAGGAAGTCCGTCGGCTCGAGCCGGCTATTGAAGAGGTACGCGTAGGCGATATCCTTGCTGTTCTCAAGGAGGCGAAGGAGGCAGCGAAGCAGCAGCGTCTTGCCTGTGCCCACCTCGCCGGTAACAACCACGAAACCCTTGTGCCGCCGCACACCGTAGTAGAGCGCCGCCAGCGCCTCATTATGCCGCGGAGTGGGCACGAAGCAGTGAGGGTCTGGGGTCAGATCGAACGGGTTACGTTTGAGGTGAAAGTAGGCTTTGTACATTCGGATGAGACAGTTTAGTGGTGGAGGAAGCTAAAAACAGAACCGGCCAGGATAGCGACAAAGACAACTAATGTTGTGGCCCATCCCAATGCCATTCGCCTCTTCGTCTTGGCTTTATCGAGCGGATTTTCGACTTCCGGGATCTCGGAGATAACGGCCATGGGCAGGAGGGATTTGATTTCATGCTCACTGTGCAGGCGATCGTCCATGAACTCAAACGTGCCTGCTATAGCGAGACCCAAAGCAAAGCCCACCCCCAGGCCAATCCCGCAGAATTTTAGCCGGTTGGGAAAATCCGGTTTGGCCGGATAGCTGGGGGGATCGAGTATGGTGAATCGCTCGCCCTGCTGCAGCTGTTCCATGCTCGTGGCCATTTCGGATTGGTCTTTCTTTTTCAGCAGGTCATCGTAATTCGCCTTGGATTGATCATAGCCGCGGTTCAGATCGGCAAGTGCTTCCTCAGTACCCGGTTCTGCATTCAGACGGCCCTGATACTCGTTGATCCTGGACTCCAGGTTCTGAATGGCGCTCTCGCGATTCGCGATCTCGAGCTCATTGGCTTTCAGATTCCCTTGCGTTTGCAGCGCCGGCCCGGCCAACGTTGGATCGAGTTCACCATCTGCCGGCTTCGGTTCCTGGCTTCTGCGTTTCTGAGCTGCAACAAGGTTAGCTCGCATCGCTTCTGTTTGGGCGATCCGCTTCTTTAGACTTTGGACATCGGGATAATTGTCTGTGTATTGCGAGCTGAGTTCCGCCAGTTGACCTCTCATTTTCTCGAGCTGATCGTCGACGGTCGCTAAATCAGTCGGTGCACCCGTGCCTCCAGGTCCGGCCGGGCGAACCTTGGTCTCGGCGGCGCGCTCCTGTTCCAGCAGTGCCTGAAGGTAGACTCGCTGCTGTTTAGCGGTGTTGAGGGCATCCTGCTCGTTTTGAAGCTCTTGCTGCAGACCCGCGAGGATTTGCAAGTTGCTCGCCTGCTGCGTCGGCAAAGCCCCCTCATGCTCGCTTTCGAACTGCCTGACTTTTGCCTCCTGGTCAGCCAGGTTCTGCCGCGCTTCTTCCAGTTGCTGTTCGAGGAAGCTCGTCGTGCTCTCTGACTCCTGCTCACGCACTTTCGAGTTCTCATTGATGAATAGCTCGGTAAGTTCGCCGGTCACCTCCTGTGCAACGTGAGGATCCTTGGAAGAGTAGGAGATCCTGAATGCCGAAACATCTTGCTTCTGCGGATCGCGCACCAGCTCGACGTCGACATCCTTGCGCATCCGGTTGACTCTATCGTCCGCAGTGGCCGCGTTCGCCGTGCCGCCGTACAAGTGCAGCCGATCGATAATCAGGAGCAGACGGGTGCGGCTCAATATCTGTGTCGTGATGCTCTGCAACCGGGTTTGCAGATCGTCGCTTATATTTGGCGTTACATAGTTCTCCGGCATGCTGGGCTGCTCGACCAGAATGAGCGTGCTGGACTTATAGCGCGGCGACACGATCCAGCTGGCGCCCCAAACGACCAACCAGCCAATCAGCAAAGGGAACAAGAATTGGAGATGGCGACGGCGAACGATGTCAACGAGGCGGTTGACGTCGAAATGTTCCGCTTCCGGATTTTCAATATTCTCCGGCATGGTCACTTCCCCAGATCCCTT
Source organism: uncultured Occallatibacter sp. (assembly GCA_964486495.1). Classification (GTDB taxonomy): domain Bacteria; phylum Acidobacteriota; class Terriglobia; order Terriglobales; family Acidobacteriaceae; genus Telmatobacter. The sequence continues at coordinate 3,348 of CAZANC010000006.1, read as the reverse complement.
CTAAATTCATAAGTGACGGTACCAAACACTCGATCGCTGTTGGGAGTAATGGCGGGAATTCCAGTGTAATTCTCGTCAAGGCGGTCGTACCCACCTGCGACGGTGAACTGCTCTCCGATCGAGTGCGTTAGAGTGGCTTCCACTGTGGATTCATTTCCCGCGCCTTGATTGATCAGGCCGGGAATGGACGTCACGGGGCTAATGGTTGCGTAGGAGAACGCGCCTCCGGCGATCCATGTTCGATTAAACGTCCATCCACCCGAAGCATTGACAGAGTTCGAAGAATACGCTGTCAGCAAGCCCTGGCCGGCAATGTCTGTGCGGAGATAGCTAATCGCGACGTCTCCACGGTCGTTTTGCCATCCCAGGCTTACCACAGCCGTAGGCGACCATGAGGTGAATGCCGGCATTTGGGTCAGACCGACGCTAACCTGTTGCGCGCCCGCAGAGACAGAAAGCGAAAAGGCACGATTGAAATAGAGCGTATAAAAGGGAAGCAGGGTGTTGACCTGCGTGGCGACCTCGGAGCTGGGGGGGTGCGCCAGAGTTCGGGAGTAGTCGTACTCGAAACCTGCATACTGCTTGCGCGACATGCGCCAGTTGTAGAACGCCGAGATGTCGCCGCCGTTCGAATCATAGAGACCGGTCGCCGTGGGATTGGTGAAATCGTAGTTTGAATAGCTGCCTCCAGCTCCAACCATGCCGTTGGCGGCGAATTGGTAGCTGAAACCGGCGTCCACTGTGTTTCTCAACTGCTGGGCGAATGGCGCGATCACGGCCGGAGCCGGAGCCTGGGTCGTACCGGTTATTCCTCCACCAGCGAACGGGTAGCCCACGTTAAACACATCGGATGTTTTCAGAAAACTGTCCTCGACGTAGACGGTTGCATGGGGACTTATTCGGCCCTGATAGAGAAACGACGCGTCATCGTCGACCGCGTCAAGCACGCTGGTCGAGGTGTATTCATTGTCCGCGGTATTCAGCACGTTGGTTGGGACATAAAAGGAGAAATCCGGGCTGTATTTGAGGCTTACCTGTTGCCGGGTTGCGGACCGATCAAGAGTGAAACTCGGAAGGATCAAGAATATCGTGTCGCTGACCGGCTTGGAAAAAACGTTGGGGAGAACATTGTCCATATAAGCCGCATTTACAGTGAGTGCGGCAGAGACGTAATCGTGGCGTACGTCAGCGCCGGCCGTATTCGCGAACAGCATTCCGCTCACGGGCGGCGGCGTCATCATTTGAGTTTCATTCGCTGGAGGCGGGCCACCCTCTGCCTCGGGCTCCACTTGAGACCAGGCGGGAACAGCCAGCAGAAATGCAAATAGGAGATAAGTTCGTGCAAGCATAGGCGCCTTTTACGGCACGACGATTGTGTCATGTGGCTTAAGTTGGATGTTTTGGGCCGTGTTCTTTCCCTTGAGGAAATTCTGATAGTTGAAGGCGATCCGAATCTCAGTTCCGTTGGGATCCTGGCGGATGACGTAAACGCCCTTCTTTTTTGCGAAGTCCTTGAATCCGCCGGCCAATGCAATCGCGTCAACAATCGTTGTATCGGCGGTGAGCGGGTAGGAGCCGGGTTTTGTCACTTGCCCGAGGATGTTAAAGTTCCGGCTCTTGATCTCCTGCACGATCACGGTCACTTGCGGATCAGTGATGAATCCGCGAAGGGCGGCCTTCAGGTCTTCTTCAAGTTGTGATGGTGTTCGGCCGGCCGCCTGCATTTCTCCAACCAACGGCAGTGAGATTCTCCCGTCTGATCGGACCGGGACCACTCGAGTCAAGTCCTGGTCTTTCCATACACTGATCGACAGAACGTCTTCGTCGCCGATGATATAGGTAGCGTCGGCCTGAGTGCTTTTGGCGGCCGAATCAGGTTGTGGCGAAGAGGCGGTGGATGCAGCATTATCGGGTCCGGCGCTGGGCTGGTTCGAATCGGCGGTTTGGCCCCACAAGGCGGCGGAGAGCGCCAGACAGCTTAGAAGGCAAGATTTGAGCGCCAGATTGCCCAAACTTTTCACGATAGCTTTCCCCAACCAATTTGGGCGGATTGAATTTGCTGATGACTCAGAAGTTCCCATCGAAGATTCCTTGATTACGCACATTTTGAAAGAATGAGGTCCGGACGATCGCCAGGGGTTTGAGGGCAAACCGGCGCGGTCAGAAGATCGAGTCTGCCAGCTCCTAAGAAGCAGCCACCCGCGGCTGGTTTCCGGTTTGGATCCGGTTCCGGCTCGTGTAAAAAGATGAAGAGCGCAGGTCCCCCTCCTGGCTAGCGGCCGTGCACGGCTCAACATCGGAGGCATGGACCTCAACGGACACGGATTGCGCAAGCATGTCAACGGAGAGAATCAGACGAATCAGATTCTTCTTGCGAATAAGAATCCCCTCGACACCCTCGAGCGGCCCCCTTATGACTCGAACCCGTGTGCCGCACTTGAGAAACGGATGGGGCTCGACGCTCGAAGGCCCATCAACTGCTCTTTGAATTGCTTCAATCTCCCGGTCCGGAATGACTGCTACCTGGTCTCCGCGGTAGAGAATCGTGTGGATTCCCGGAGTTGTCATGACTTGCAATCTGCGATCAAGGCCGCCACGAACGAAGAGGTAGCACGGAAACAGGGGCAGAGAAAGCACCATTCTCCTGTCTTTCCAGCGACGCGTAGATTCATAGAGCGGCAGGAAGACCTTGAAGCCCTTCGCGGTGAGCATGTCCGCAATGACTTTTTCATGTTGGTGGCGAGTGTAGACGGCCCACCAAGGTGAGGCGTCAGGAATTCCGGATTCGAATGGCTCAGCAGCCGGCATTTCGACTTCCTGTCTTTTCGGTGAGCGGTAGCCCCAAGATCCGCGTATCAAGACGTAGCTTCGCCCTGTGAGTCACATTTCGTGGCTCTCATTTTGCTTCTCCAGCGAGTTCTTCCTGTCCGACCTCAGTTCAGTAGACTCGCGTGTCAAATATCTCGACACAGAGGAGTTGCAGGTGTCTTCATCATCACGGGTTGGTAACTGAGTGACAATACCCGTATAGTGCTAGTCACTAAAGCTCCCGGTAACCAAGTTCCGTGATCTCGAGTAACCCCGTGTTTTGAATCCCCAGCTTCACTCGATGCGCGATTTTGGAACCTCTCCGGGCCCATTTCCGCGCTGTCAACCTCGAGCAGCGTGCTCGAAAACAACCCATGAAATCTGCTGCCAAACTTATGCCCCATTGGCCGGGTTGGGCGTGAATCATTGCTCAATTCGCCCGCCGCATCTGAATTTCCTTTTCTGTACAAATTCACTGAATAAGTTACTGCAAGTACGGAAAACCCCGGTTTCCTTTGGGTCGCCGGCTTACACCGATGT
>CAZANC010000005.1:0-37988 GCA_964486495.1 uncultured Occallatibacter sp. | reverse complement strand
GCAAAGCGAGCGCGGTTTGGACTGGATCACTGAAGGAAGGCAAGGGCACGATTTCGACGGCGACGGGCGTGCTGAATAACGCCAACTACTCTTTCGCCACGCGGTTTGAGGGAGCGACTACAGGCACGACGCCCGAGGAGTTGATTGCTGCGGCCCACGCAAGCTGCTTCTCGATGGCTCTGGGAGCGCAGTTGGGCGGAGCGGGATTGACACCAGCGAAGATTGAGACTCAGGCGGCGGTGACGCTGGCCAAGGTCGACGCCGGGTTTGCGATTACGAGAATTGCGCTGACCACGACCGCGAGCGTTCCGGGCGCGACCAAGGAAGTCTTCGACAAGGCCGCGGCCGACGCCAAGGCAGGCTGCCCGATTTCGAAGCTCTTCGCGAACAACACGGAGATCACGCTGGACGCGAAGCTGGTTTAAACGGCCCAACAGGCGGAGCACGATCAAAACATCCCATTCTCGCGCTGGACGATTTTAGAGAGCGCCGGGTGGGATGTTTGTTTCGCTTGCGGACCCGCACATGCGAGAGCGACTGGGCAGGATCGACATGGAGAGCATTTTCGGGAGGCACAGGCATCCATGAAGAGATACAAATTCAAAGCGAAGATCGAGGACACCCTCAGCGGAGGCGCGTACGTGCTTTTTCCGTACGACGTGCAAAAGGAATTCGGCATAAAGGGCCGCGTCCCAGTGAAGGTGACGTTCAACGGAGTTCCGTATACCGGGTCGATGATCAAATACGGTGCGCCGCAGCACATGCTGCCGGTGCTGAAGGGAATTCGCGAGCAGACCGGCAAAGGCCCGGGCGACACAATCGAGGTCGTTGTCTGGAAGGACGAGAGCGAACGCGTGATTATGATTCCGGCCGCGCTGAAGGCATTGCTGAAGAAGGAAGGCCCGCTGGCGGGATTCGAGAAGCTGAGCTACACGCACCGCAAGGAATATGTGAAGTGGATTGAGGATGCGAAGAAGGAAGAGACGCGGCAGAATCGCATGGCGAAGGCCGTCGCAATGCTGAAGCAGCGCGTGAAGACGCCGGCGTGACGAGGCCATTTCGTCGGTGGCGGGGATTTGACACCGCAGAGCGCATTTGCGAGACTCAGGATTGCTGCCCGCTCGGCGGAACCCGCCTGAGCAGTCTCAAGTGCCGAAGTGGCGGAATTGGCAGACGCGCGTGGTTCAGGTCCACGTACTCGCAAGGGTGTGGGGGTTCGAGTCCCTTCTTCGGCACCAAAAGTCCCACAGGCTATTAATTCAATTGTTCGTCGTGAAAGAAGACCTGCTCCCGCGCTGTAAACACGAACTCGGCTCCGCAATCCACGCACGTCAATTCCCTGTCGACAAATTCCATACGCCCTTCCGGCTATCGAGGAGGATTTGAAATTCCCCGCTAGTGACGCGATTGCTGCCGTTGGCTGTCGGCGGTCAAGGGCAATTTTCGTGTGCCATGAGGATACGCTAGCTTTTGTTCGCGTATGTGCGATAGACAACATATATTCCGACCCACACACGAAAGCCCCTCACGGGTGGCACGGCTCGTTTTGGACAAGAAGGCCGAGGAGGAGTTAAGACACGGCCGGTAACCATGCATCGGTTACCGGGGCGCGGGGAATGAGCACTTAACGGGCAGCGGCGCGTGCAGCAAAAGCCGCATTGCACGTTTTCATTCTCTGCCCTAGAGTCTGGGTTCAAGACGAAATAAGGGAACAAGAGCACATGCACCACGAACTTCTCACGTAGTACGTGAATTTGCAAACTCTGGCGAGCAGCGAAGAGGGACAGGATTTGGTCGAGTATGCGTTGTTCTGCTGCCTAATTGCCCTCGCCGTGATTACGGATGTTAACGATGTTGCGACAGCGGTAGCGACTGGCTTCACGAACATCAGTTCTTCGCTGGCGCAACTAGCCTTGGAGAGTGTGGAAAATATGGTGGCTGAAAATCTATTATCTTGGTTATCAATCCCGACAGTGGTGGTAATGACGGCTGGCTTGATTCTCTATATCTGTGGCATAGCTGGCAAGCAACTCAGAAATATTTCTGCGTCTGGTTTCCGGTCCACTTTCTCGAAATAAATAATCACTTCTATAAGCTTTCCGCAGTTGGGGCAAATGAAGAAGTAGTTAGGATGGAAAGCAATCGGCACGGCGGGATGGAACGGAACCGGCATGGTGGTCAGATTATGGGCCTGCTTCGCTTCACTCGCTCGGGGCACTAAACAACTCTTTCAAGAGTCATTCTTGCCAGTTGCACGCTGTCAGCAATCACGCTTGACAGGCATGGTGATGCGGAATATTCGCGTCCGGGTCGAACCTCACCGGCCTCCGGTCCGCTGCTGGCAAGGGACGAGTTGGTCGGGTCGCCCGAGGAAGACCTCGGTCGGAAGGTACCGACGCAGTTCGCCGCACAGGCAGCATTCCACGGTGATGGATTGAAAAGGGAAATTCCCTCAGGCCAGTGGGCACATCGTGGCGGCACCGCTTGCAGGTGATGGCGAAGGACTTGCGGCTCCGGTCGGGGCTTCCTGGCATTTCCTAGCAGTTTTCCTGAAATCGAAGGGCTCAAGATTGTCATCGACAATGGCCTCCGTGCGTTCTGGCGGCTGTATCAGGCAAACAGATCAGTCATATATATAGATAGAGAAGAAGCCGAGACCTGTCACATACACGCTCCCTCAGCGGTTCACTGATCTCTGCCTGTCTTGGTGCTTTTTCCCGCCGTCTCTCGTCCATCGGGAGCCAGACATACCATGCATGAGGCAGAGGGTTAGCGTGAATTCCATGGCCAGCCATCGGCAAACGCGCTAATTTGAGAGATGAGAGCCGCGAAGTCCTGCCTGCCCACGAGATCCGTCCATGCCACCACGAGCCAAGTCGCGTTCCGAATTCGCGAAAGCAGTCGATCGCCAGCTTGAGCGCTATCGCTCCATGCGCGACTTCCAGATCACTTCGGAACCTGAGGGCAATAGACGGGGACAGGCCCATACTGATGCCCCTGGACCACAGCCTTTCGTTGTTCAGAAGCACGCTGCCACGCGTCTTCACTACGATTTCAGGCTGGGGTGGCATGGCGTACTCAAGAGCTGGGCGGTCACCAAGGGGCCCAGCTACTTTCCCGGCGACAAGCGCCTCGCCGTTGAGGTCGAGGATCACCCAATGGAATACGGCGGTTTTGAGGGAACCATCCCCAAGGGACAATACGGTGGCGGAACCGTGATGATCTGGGATTACGGCGAGTGGAAGGGACTTGGAAACGTCGATCGAGACCTGGAAAAAGGAAATCTCAAGTTCGAATTGAACGGCACCAAACTGAAGGGTAAGTGGGTGCTGGTGCGCATGAAGAATGCCCGTGATCGTTCTAACAAGCCCAACTGGCTCTTGATCAAAGAGAACGACGAGTGGGTTCAACCCGAAGACGCTCCCGCGATCACGGAGATAGCCCCCAATAGCGCGATTACGCAAAGAACCATGGAGCAGATCGCCGCAAGCAAAGACCACGTTTGGGATTCGAAGCAGGGTCTTCTGCTCAGCGACAAAGACCCCGAACTTCGATCTTCCACGCGAGCGCCCAAAGCCGATGCCCGGCAGCAGCAGAAGATCCGGCGCTTTCTGCGCCAGGCGCCGCGCGAATTGTTTCCCGGATTCGTTCCACCCCAACTTGCCGGGCACGGACGCAAGGCCCCAGCGGGCAACAACTGGATCCACGAGTTGAAGCTCGATGGATACCGCATCCAGATCCATGTGGTGTCAAGCAGGAAAGGCGCGAGCGATGCACCTGGGGTAAAGCTGTTCACGCGCACCGGCCTGGACTGGACCCACCGCATGCAGGGCCTTGCGCAAATAGCCGCAAAGCTGAAGGTCGAGAGCTGCATCCTCGATGGAGAGCTCGTTGCACTGGACCATGAGGGAAGAAGCAACTTCTCCGATTTGCAGGCAGCGTTCCAGGAAGGAAAGCAGGAGAACCTGGTCTACTTTGCGTTTGATCTGCTCCATCTCAATGGACATAATGTTCGCAAGCTCCCTCTGTTGGAGCGCAAGGCCATTCTTGCGCAGTTGTTTTCGCAGGTCGAGAGGGGTTCTGCACTGCGGCTAAGCGAGCATATCGAAGGCAGAGGAAGCGAAGTCTTCGCCAAGGCGTGCGAGCTCGGAGCCGAGGGAGTGGTCTCAAAACTGGCTTCTGCGCCGTACACCTCCGGCCGCGGCATCGCCTGGCTCAAGATGAAATGCGCATTGCAGCAGGAATTCGTGATTGGAGGCTTTACGCCTCCCGAAAGAGGAGGCCGCGGAATCGGCGCTCTGCTGCTTGGATACTACGAAGGTGGCAAGCTTCGCTATGCGGGGCGTGTGGGAACCGGCTTCTCGGACGCGACCCATCGCGCGCTGCGAGACCGGCTCGACCTCCTGGTGAGGAAGACGCGGCCTTTTGAAAAAGTTCCTGTGGAGGCCCAACGAAAGGTCTCGTGGGTCAAGCCGGAGTTAGTCGCGCAAGTCAGTTTCTCGGCATGGACCCGTGACAATCTCATCCGCCAATCGTCTTTCCGTGGCCTTCGCGAGGACAAAATCCCGCAGGATGTTACCCGGGAAACTGCGCAAGCGAAGGAAGACTGTCGTGATTGCTCTCCCTCATCTCCTGATCAGGCAGCTGCTTCGCAGCCTGATCGCAAGATGGCTGGACAGACTCTAAATGGAGTTCGTTTTACGCATCCCGGGAAAGTCATCGACGCACAGAGCGGAGTGACCAAGCTGCAAGTCGCCGAGTACTACCTTGCCGTCGCCAACCATCTCCTGGTGCATATCGCCGACCGGCCGCTCAGCGTGGTCCGCTGTCCAGATGGCATCGGCAAGCCCTGTTTCTTTCAGAAGCACACAAGCTCGGGTTTGCCGGCCGGAGTCAGAAATGTTTCGATCCCGAACAGAAAAACCGGGAAAAAGGAAGACTTTCTCACGGTGAACACTTTGGAGGGGCTGCTTGGCCTTGCGCAACTCGGTGTTCTTGAGATTCATCCATGGGGTTCGAAGAACCATTCGCTCGAAAAACCCGATCGCATCATCTTTGACCTTGACCCGGACGAAGCTGTTTCGTGGAACTCGTTGGCGTCTGCGGCTGAGGAGTTGCGTGGCCGGCTGAAGCAACTGAACCTGACAAGTTTTCTAAAAAGCACCGGCGGCAAGGGACTGCATGTTGTGGTGCCTATCCAGCCGAAATACGAATGGCCGATCATCAAGCAGTTCTCGCATGCGGTCGTTCTTCAGATGGAAAAATCGAATCCAGGGCTCTATATCACCAAGATGAGCAAGGCTGCGCGGACCAACAGGATTTATCTCGACTATCTGCGTAATGACCGTGAAGCCACGGCGATCGCACCGTTCTCCACTCGCGCGCGTCCCGGCGTCCCGGTCGCTGCCACCCTGGATTGGAAAGAATTGCAATCCCCAGCCCGGCCCAGATTCTATGTCTGGAATTTCTCCAGCTGGAAAAACCGATTGCGGCACGATCCGTGGCAGCCGATGAATGCGTCCAAACAAGTTCTGGACAAGAAAACGATCCGCGCGATGGGGGTGAAGGTGGATTGACCGATGGGAGTTCGGCGGGTCGAAAGGTCCTTTGAGAGCGAAGACAAGGCGAAGCGCGGCCCGAAAGAGACCCGAAGGAATAGATAGATTCGATTCTTGCTTCACTCCTGGTGCATAAGTACGGTAAACTCCAAAATCTCAGGGTCGATTTCGCGCGAACGAAAAACTCAAGGGGGTCAAATGGCGCGTCCCTATTGGACAGGGAATCTACAGATATCGCTCGTGTCTTTCGGTGTGAGCCTCTATGTTGCCACCGAGAGCAAGAGTCAGATCAGCTTTCACCAGATCAGCCGCAAAACGGGCGAGCGCATCCGGCATCAAAAGGTGCTGGAGAGCGCAGCCGAGAGTGACGAAGCAACGACAGCGGTCGATAAGGACGAGATTGTCAAAGGCTACGAATATAAGAAGGGCCAGTACGTCGTTATCGAACCTGCCGAGCTTGAGAACCTTCGTGTCCCGTCAAAACATACAATCGCAGTCTCTCAGTTTGCTGACGCGAACGAGTTGGACCCGGAATACGTGGAGAAACCCTATTTCGTGCTCCCCGAAAATGACTCTCAGACGGAAGCCTTCACGGTTGTCCGGCAGGCTCTCGTGAATACCGGCAAGGCAGCCATTGGGAAAGTCGCGTTCTCAGGGCGAGAGAGCATTCTTGCTGTAGTGCCTGCATCCCATGACGATCGCGGGATGTTGGCATACACACTGCGCTTTCCAAATGAATTGCGGAACCAGAACGACTACTTCCGCGACATCAAGCCTACAGCCGTCACTGCCGACTCTTTGGAGCTCGCCGAGAGCTTGATCAAGAAGATGTCGGCTAAGCTGGATTTGAACAAATTTGAAGACGGCTATGAGGTCGCGGTCAAGGCGCTTGTCGAGGCCAGGATCAACAATCTGCCCGTTCCAATCGACGAAGCTCCCAGAAAACAACCGGCCAACGTCATCAACTTGATGGACGCGCTACGGAAGAGTATCGGCCCGGATACACGCGCGGGCAAGAAACCGCCAAAGAGTGAAAAAGAGCTCCCCGCAAAGAAGATCGCGCTGGTCAAGTCCAATGCCAGGCGCAAGTCAGCATAAACCAAGTCGAAATGATCTTCTTGGCACCGCAGAAACGCAGCTTCTACTGGCCGGCAATCTGTCCGCAACCGTTCAAGAGTCAGCCGTCAACTTCAGACCGAAGTGGCGGCTCTGGCGACGCGCGACCTCGGCATCGCGTTTGAGTCGTGACAATGAACTTGAACATCAGGCAGGCCAATCTTTATGAAAAGCATTGTTGCTGTCGTTCTTGTTTTTGGCGCTTTTGTGGCTCAGGCGCAGAAGTATGTGTGTGGAAAGGCACAGAGAGATTCGACGGTGCTCTCTGCGGCATCTGTTTACACAGCAACCGCGCCTGGATTCGACCTGAATACGGTTCCGAAAATTGGCGCCCAATCCTGCTCCAGCGACAAGCCGTTTTTCTTTTCCGTTGCGCTTCCAGAAGGAAGCTATCGCGTAAAGGTTGTTCTCGGCGGGGAGCAGGCCTCGACCACCACGGTTTGGGCAGAGGCGCGCCGGCTCATGCTTGAGAAGGTCTCGGTGACGGCCAACAGCTCGGTGACGCGAACATTTGATACCAACGTCCGCTTGCCGGAGATAGGCGGCGACGCAACTCATCGCGTAGCGCTGAAACCACGCGAAGTCGGCAACCTGGACTGGGACAACAAGTTGACTCTCGAATTCGGCGGCGACCATCCGAGTTTCCGGTCGATTACCATCAAGCCGGTGCACGAGACGACGATCTATCTGGCCGGCGACTCCACGGTGGTGGATCAGGACGTGGATCCGTGGGCCGCGTGGGGCCAGATGCTTCCACGTTTCTTTCGCCCTGGCGTCGTCATTGCCAATCACGCAGAGTCCGGAGAAACAATCAAAAGTTTTGTGAGCGAGCAGCGATTCGCGAAGGTCATGTCGCTCATCCAGCGGGGCGACTATTTCTTCATACAGTTCGGACACAACGATCAGAAGCCCAACGCAGTCTCGCTCGACGAGTATAAGAAACTACTCGCCGATTTCATCGTGCAGACCCGCGCCAAGGGCGCAACGCCGGTACTTGTAACCAGCATGAACCGGCGAACATTTGATGGGGAGGGAAAGATCACCAACTCTCTCGCCGGCTATCCCGACGCGGTGCGCGAGGTTGCCGCAGCTCAACATGCAGCGCTTATTGATCTGAATGCGATGAGCAAGACTCTGTTTGATGCGATGGGTCCCGAAGGCACGTTGAAGGCATTCATGCACTATCCAGCCAATGCCTTCACAAACCAGACCCACGCTATCAGCGACGATACGCACTTCAACAAGTACGGGGCCTATGAACTGGCGCGATGCGTGGTTCACGAAATCCGCACAGAAAAACTGCCGATTGCAAAGCTGCTCACCAAAGATCTGCCGGACTTCAACCCGGCACAGCCGGATCCGCCGGCGGCCTTCGATCTGCCGGCGACGCCCATTTCGGCGAAGACGTAAGTGGCCAGCGAATATGGAGCCAAAGCGGACGGCACGACGCTCGGCACCGCATCTATTCAGATGCGGCAGCACCGTTCTCCGCCTGGTTAGAGGCGTCGACATGCCGGAAACATACCCTGCCCCCACTTTGGGGGTGCAGTCCATATTTTCTTTGAGCGAAAACCCCTCCCAGCGGCCACCCTCAAGCTTAGGGACTGGAAGCTAGTAGCTAGAAGCTCGTCCTGTTCCCTGTTTCTTCACGTACCTACGCCCGCGCACCTCGAACTCCCCGCTCACCACGCGCGCAATCGCTTCGGTGTACGCCAGGTGCTCTTCCTTCAGGATCCGTTCCGCGAGCGAGTGTTCATCGTCCGCCTCCAGCACCGGAACCGCACGCTGCACCACGATCGCGCCGTGATCGAGCTCCTCGTCCACAAAGTGAACGCTGCAGCCCGTCACCTTTGCGCCGTAGGCGAACGCCTGCTCCTGTGCCTCCAGCCCCGGAAACGCCGGCAGCAGCGAGGGATGAATGTTGAGGATGCGATGGGGAAACGCAGCCACGAACTGGGGCGACAACAGCCGCATGTAGCCGGCCAGGCAAACCAGTTCAACGCCGTGCGCGCGCAGCGATGCGATCACATCGGCGTCGTGCTCTTCGCGCTTGCGGCCTCTGGATTCAAAGACCGCCGTTGGCAGTCCCATCTCGCGCGCCGTTGCCAATCCGGCGGCTTCGGCTACATTCGAGATCACCACTGCGATCTCCGCGCCCTTCAGCCGTCCCGCGCGAATCGACTCGGCAATGGCCCAAAAATTCGATCCTCGGCCGGAGAGAAGAATTCCGAGACGAAAGGGCGAGCGGTGAGTTTGCGAGTTGGCGGAGAATTCCAAGATTATCGATCCAGTGCAGCGATCGGGGTTAACAACGCTCGCAGGGTCCGTCATCGAGCCGCGCGAGGTGCCCCGGATTTCACTTTGAATCTCTGAAGTCCGCGAACCTGGCTCCGCTAACCCGCTAGCTCCGCTGACTCCGCTGCTATGTGTACTGCACCCGGCGCTCGCCCTTCACCACGCGGCCAACCACGTAGAACTTCTCTTCCGACCGGTCAAGCAGGTTCTTGGCGCGCGTAAACTTCGCCGCCGGAATCGCCGCAATCAGTCCGATGCCCATGTTGAACGTCCGCATCATCTCTTCCTGCGGAATGTTCCCCAGCTCCCTCAGGTGCTCGAAGATGGGCAGCACCGGCCACGATCCAATCTCCACCTGCGCCCCAACTCCCTTGGGCAGGATGCGCGGCAGGTTCTCCGTGATGCCGCCGCCGGTGATGTGCGCCATGCCCGTGGTCAGCCCGCCCGTCACCAGCTTCTGGATCACGTGCAGATAACTGCGGTGCGTCCGGAGCAGCGCAGCGCCGGCCTTCTCTTTGATGGCAGTGACGTATTGCGTGGCCTTGTACCCGGCCACCTCGAACAGCAGCTTGCGCGCCAGCGAATAGCCGTTGGTGTGCAGGCCCGTCGAGGGTAATCCGATCAGCACGTCGCCAGGCTTGATGCCCACGCCCGTCACCATCTTGTCTCGGTCCACCGCGCCCACAATAAATCCCGCCAGGTCGTACTCGCCGTCGGAGTAGAACCCCGGCATCTGCGCCGTCTCGCCGCCGATCAGCACGCACGCGTTGGCCTTGCACGCATCGGCCAGCCCGCTCACCACGCTCTCCACCACGTCCTCGTCCAGCTTTCCCGTCGCCAGGTAATCCAGAAAAAACAGCGGTGTCGCGCCCTGCACGGCAATGTCGTTCACGCAATGATTCACAAGATCCGCACCCACGGTCTGGTGCAGCCCCAGTTGAAAGGCCACCTTCAGCTTGGTTCCCACACCGTCGGCCGAGCTCACCAGGATCGGGTTCTTCCACCGCTGCATGTCCAGCCGGTAGAGCGCGCCGAAACTCCCAATCCCGCCCAGTACATTTCGGTTAAACGTCTTTTGCGCCAGGTACTTGATGCGCTCCTTGGCGTGGTCGGCGCTGCGCAGGTCCACCCCGGCGTCAGCGTAAGTCACGGTTTTCGGTGCATTCTCTTGAACCACGGCGCAGGCTTTCTTATCAATAGATTGATTCGGCGGATTGCTTCGGCCGAGAGGAGCCGGAAAGCAGAATTCTAGCAGCTATCATCGCGCCCATTTCCCACAAATCGACACGCGGCATGGCCTCCGCTCTCGCCGTGCCACCATCGGCTCCGCCTGATTTTTCCTCAAGAAATGGAAAGTCGGCTTGACATCGAAACCAATCCGGGCTACTCTGGATTGGAAAGTCAGCTTTACATGGACGAGGCACCAGAAACCGTGTCGCAGACCATTACAAACCGCGTCAAGGAGCTTCGCATCGCCCTCGGCTGGACGCAGGAGCAACTGGCCCAGGCCGCTGGCGTCTCGCGACAGAGCATCAACTCCATCGAACGCAACCGCTATGTCCCTTCGCTCGAGCTAGCCCTCATTTTCGCCCGCATCTTTTCCTCTTCCACCGACCAAATCTTCCAGTTGGAGAACCAATCATGACCTATCCCATTCTCAACCGCATCCTTATGCTCGATCAGGTCGCCGACGAGCGGTCTCGTGAGCATCAGCGCCGCTCGACCAGCGCCGCGGCCATCGTCGGTGTGCTCATCGCCTTCGGGATACTTGAATATCAGCTGCTCGTCGAGCACCGCGTGCCCTGGGATCTGATTGCCGTGATCTATGCAATGGGTCTGACAAAAGTCGCACTCATGCGCTGGTACCGACTCAAAAACTAGATTCGCCGGAGACGCTTTTGCTGTGCCTGCTTCGCCGCCGTCAACTGGAAAGGAATTCCAATGTTTGCGTTTGACTCTTTCAATCCGAAGAAATCTTTGCCGGTTCTCATTGCCCTGCTCCTCGTTGCTCAGGTCGACCTCGCCTGCGCCTTCGGCTGGCCGCAATCGCTGTTGTCGCTGGTCCATCTGACGGCTGCGTCCGACGACCTGTGCCGCGGTGTTTGTGCGGGGATTGGAACCTCCATTGACGTTTTGGTGGTCTTCCAACTCGCCCGTATCTACGCCAAACGTGCAATGCAATCAGGCAACGAACCTGCGCACGATTGAAACCACTTCTCGCCGTGCCGCTTCAACCACTGAACTCGAAAAGGGGAATCTTCCATGCACGCTTTGTATCGCCGCCTCGATCCGAAACACCGCCGCCTGTTCGAGCTCGCCAACGTGTCTCTTGTGCTCGGCCTGACGCCATGGATCTTCCGCGAGTACTTCCCGGTCAACCACAATTGGCTCGATGCCTTTTGCGGATTCTTCCTCGGCCTTTCCGTCACCATCAACCTCTTCTGCCTGCGCGCAGCGCGCCGCTGCCGCCCAGACGGGATTTAAAACAGACCGGATTTGAAACCATCTCCGCCGATGGCCCGGCAATCGATCGGCGCTCTGCAGCTCAGTGAAAGTGAACCATGATTCTCCGCAAACTTCAGGAATCTCCAGAAAAGGCGATCCCCGCCGCCATGGCATTGATCGTTGTTGGCTTGTCTCTCATTACGATCGGCGTTACCTGGCCCCGGATTTCGCCGCCCCTCCCCCACCTAGGCACCGATTGGAACGACTTCTTTCGCGGCGCAGTCTTCGGCCTCGCCATTGTCCTCGGGACCGCCGGTGTTGCCCTCGCCGCTAAGGCCGCTGCCGCCAAGAAGCACAATGCGCAGTAGAGTTCGACCGCAGGTTCCGTTAAATTCGCTGACACTCCACGAATTGCCGCGCTCAAATCAGAGCATTTCAACGCGCCTGCCGTGCCGCCGCTTGCCCTCTATACTGAAGCCACCATGTGCGCCAAGATTCGGAGCGCCGAAAATCGCGCCCCGCAACACGCCCGTTCAAAGGCGCTCCACGAGCGCGCCGAGCAGTTCTTCCCCGGTGGGGTCAACTCGCCTGTGCGGGCATTTCGCGCGGTAGGCGGCTCGCCGCCATTCATCGAGCGCGCCCAAGGCGCCTACCTCATCGACCCCGATGGCAATCGTTACATCGACTACTTCGGTTCATGGGGTCCGATGATCCTCGGCCACGCCTTTCCGCCTGTCGTCGAGGTCATCGAGCGCGCTGCGCGCAACTCCGCCAGCTTCGGCGCATCCAACGCCGCCGAGGCCGATCTCGCCGAGCGCATCGTGGCTTGCTTTCCCGCCATCGAAAAAATGCGCTTCGTGAGCTCCGGCACTGAGGCCACCATGTCGGCCATCCGCCTGGCCCGCGCCGTCACTGGCCGCAAGCTCATCGTCAAATTCGAGGGCTGCTATCACGGCCACGCTGATGGGCTACTCGTCAAAGCCGGCTCCGGAGTGGCCACTTTCGGCATCCCCGGCTCAGCAGGCGTACCGAAAGAAATTGCCCGCCTCACCCTCGCCTTGCCCTACAACGACATCAACGCCGTCAAAGCCGCTTTCGCCGCTCACCCCAAAGCCATCGCCGCCGTCATTGTCGAGCCCATCGTCGGCAACGCGGGCTGCATCCCTCCCGCGCCCGGCTTTTTATCTGCTCTGCGCAATCTCACTGCAAGCCACGGCGCGCTGTTCATCGTGGATGAAGTTATGACCGGCTTTCGTGTGGCCCTCGGCGGCGCCTGCCAGCTCTACTCGCTCAACCCCGATCTCGTCACTCTTGGGAAAATTGTTGGCGGAGGCCTTCCCGTCGGCGCCTTCGGCGGCAAGCGTGTTTTTATGGATTTGGTCTCGCCTTTGGGGCCTGTCTACCAAGCCGGAACGCTCAGCGGCAATCCGCTCGCCATGGCCGCGGGCATCGCGACCATCAGCTATCTACAGAAACACGAACGTGAAGTTTATCCGCGGCTTGAAGCGACATCCAAAGCTGTCGCCGAAGGCGTCGCCGCCGAAGCCGACCGCGCCGGTATTCCGCTCACCACCAACCGCGCTGGCTCCATGTGGACATGGTTCTTCTCGAAAGGCCCCGTCACCAACTACGCCCGCGCCGCGCGCAGCGACACCCAGGCTTTCGGCCGCTTCCATCGCGCAATGCTCGATCGTGGAATCTGGCTCCCGCCCTCGCAATTCGAAGCTGCGTTCATCTCTGCCGCACACGGCGACGCCGAGGTGAAAGCCACCATCGCCGCTGCCCGCGCGGCATTCGCGTCGTTGCACGAAAACTGATTCGCGCGCTCAGACCCATGCGTCCAGCGTCACAAAATGGTGCGTCGCTTTGTACCGTTCAATGAGCCTCTCCGCCGCGCCCACTGACGCCGCCCGGTTTGCTGCCGGGTCGCCATGACCGCCGTCGTGCAGCACGATGTTCGTCGCGCGGCCCCTCTGCCGCAGCCGGTCGATCCTCTCCGCCAACTTGTACGCGATCCGGTCCGCTGAAGGATCGCTCCAATCCGAAGTCATTGCGTTCCACAGCACCAGCTTCAGGCCCATCTCGCGCGCAATACGAAACACTGCCGGCCGCCGCGCTCCGTAAGGCGGCCTGAAAAACTTCACCGCCTTACCGGTAATCTGCTCCAGCACGTCCTGCGTGCGCCTTAATTCTTCTCGAATGACGTCCGAAGAGCTCCGCGCCAGGTTTCGATGGTCCCAGGAGTGATTTCCGATCAAATGTCCGGCCCCCACTGTCCGCCGCACCAGTTCCGGCTCCGCTTTCGCGCGCGCGCCCACGAGAAAGAACGTCGCGTGCAATTCATGGCTCCGCAGAACGTCCAGCAATTTAGGCGTCCATGTTGCATTCGGCCCGTCGTCGAAGGTCAGCGCCAGTTCGCCCGGCCGTTCCGGCGCAGTGAGCCCCGCACCGAATAACCGCGAACCCGGCCACAGGGAGGCATAGGAGTATGCTCCCCACGCCGCGCCGGCACACGCGGCCGCGCCCAATCCTGCATAAATCCCGGTTGTAATCGGAGAAATCATTCTGTCCGCCAGTATGCGGCAGCACTGCTTGCGCAGGCAACACAAGCACCGCCCAGCCACCCGTCTCTCTAATCCCTATTCCCTATTCCCTGCTTTTTTCACATCGTCTTTGCCGGTATCTTTCCGTCGCCTTGCCGGCCAGCCTGCAACGCGCCCGCCTCCATCCGCTGCCTGGCGCGCTTCTCGCTTGAGCGCCGCTCCTGCCTCCACGTTGTCATTGACGTCACGCCGTAATTCCAAACCGCGGTGAACAGCAGGCCCGTCACTGCCGCCAACACCCACGGAACTCCGCGGCGGAACGCCTCGCTTGCGATGGCCACGTTCGCCGCCACGCCCAACCCGCAAGCCAGGCAGAACGTGATCAGGCCGCTCCAAAATCTCCATCCGCGCAGCCGCCGATCGCGGTAGGTCACGGAGTTATTCAAGACAAAATTCAAAATCATAACAATAAATGTAGTAATTGCCTGGCCCATGGCGAAGCTCAGCCCCGCAAGCTTGAGCAGCGCGCTCAAGATCAGCAGGTGCACTCCCACGCCCACCGCGCCCACCATTCCAAAGAGCACAAAGCGCACATTCACCACGTTCCCCAGGTGCTTGTCCACCAGCAGCTCGAAGTACTCCAGACCCACCAGCATGTCGAGCTTGCTTTCGCCATGCTCGCGCTGCCTGAAGCAGTAAGGCACCTCGCCCATTTTCAGTCCTGGCCCCGCCGAAAGCACGATGTCCAGCAGAATCTTGAAGCCGATCCCCGAAAGCCGGTGAGCAAACCTCTCGAAAGTCGACACGCGCACCATGAAGAAACCGCTCATGGGATCGCTGAGCTCGTGTTCGACGCCCATCAGGCTAAGCCGCTTGCCCAGGTGGCTCAATTTCACGCGCCACCTGGTAAACTCGCCCATGCTGCCGCCGGCCATGTTGCGCGAACCCACAACCAGATCGAGATTCTCTTCGCGAATCCGGCGCAGCATCTCCGGCAACGCTGCCTCATCGTGTTGCATGTCCGCGTCCATCACCGCTACATAAGGTGCTGCGGCGCCCAGAATCCCCTCAATGCACGCTGACGCCAATCCACGCCTGCCGATCCGCTGCAGCACGCGCACGTTGTCGTGCCGCTCAGCCAGCCGCCGCACTACATCGGCAGTGCCGTCCGGCGAGTCATCGTCCACAAAAATCACTTCGTAGCGGATGCCCTTGAGCGCCTTTTCCAGGCGATCGACAATCGGACCCACATTGCCGCTCTCGTTGAACGTGGGCAGCACGATCGCCAGATCGTAGGCCATGTTTCCTCCGCGGCGCTGGGCAATTCCGAGGCGGCTCGGATTCGCACTCGCTCCCCGCTCTCACCCTTATACAACTTGGAAGAAGCTGTTCGATAGCGCTGTTTCCGTCGGGGAATCTCTAAAGTCTCCTATGAACTTTCCCGCAGCTCGTGGGAAAGTTCATAGGAGGGTCCGGCGTATACTGGACTTGTTCGGGTCGCATCCTGAGTCTTCGGAGCGGCACTGGAGCCCATGATGAGCATCAACCCATCTTCTGCGGGCGCGCCCCTCACGCCGTCCGGCGTTTCTCTTCCCAAAGTCACCATGCCCGCCCTCGGCGAAATGAAGCGCCAGGGCAAGCCCATCTCCGCGCTCACCGCGTACGACTACCCCACAGCGCGTCTCGTTGACGAGGCCGGTGTCGACCTCATCCTCATCGGCGATTCGCTCGCCATGGTCGTCCTCGGCCAGGAAAACACGCTCGCCGTCACCGTCGACGAGATGCTCCACCACACCCGCGCCGTGCGCCGCGCCGTTCGTCGCGCGCTCGTCGTCGCCGACATGCCCTTCGGCAGCTATCACGGCTCCATCGCCGATGCCGTCGCCAATGCCGTTCGCTTCGTCAAGGAGGCCGGCGCTGAAGCCGTCAAGATCGAGGGCCCACGCGTCGAGCTTGTCCGCGCGCTCGTTGACGCTGAGATTCCTGTCGTCGGCCATCTCGGCCTCACACCGCAAAGTGTCAATCGCTTCGGCGGCTATCGCGTGCAGGCCCGCACCGCCGACGCCGTGCTCGAGCTTCAGGCCGACGCATTCGCGCTTGCTCGTGCCGGCGCAGGCGCCATCGTGCTCGAAGGCGTTCCCCGCGAGGCTGCCGCAGCCATCACCGCCGAGCTGTCCGTCCCGACCATCGGAATTGGCGCCGGTCCCGATTGCAATGGCCAGATTCTCGTCTTCCACGACCTCGTGAATCTCACCTTCGCGCCGCCGGCCAAATTCGTCCGCCACTACGCTGACGCTTCCGCGCTCTTCCGCTCCGCCATCGAGCGCTATCGCGAAGACGTGGAGCATCGCGCCTTCCCGTCGGACGCCGAGAGCTATCACCTGCCCGCACGGCAGGCGACGGGCGTGTCCGCTGCTGGCGCCGATTTCGATTCCGATGAGGCAGTTGTGAATCGCGACGCCTTCGAGGATTGGGCGAACTGAACCCTGATGCAGATCCTCCGAACCGTTGCCGACCTTCGCCGCTGGTCCCGCGCGCTCCGCTCCGCGCTCGGCAACACCATCGGCCTCGTGCCCACAATGGGCGCGCTCCATGCGGGCCATGCCTCGCTCATCCGCGCCGCCCGCGCCACGTGCACCCATGTCGCCGTCAGCCTCTTCGTCAATCCCACGCAATTCGGCCCCAACGAGGACTACGCGCGCTATCCCCGCTCATTCGACGCCGACTGCATTCTCGCCGAGCGAGAAGGCGCCGATGTCCTTTTCGCGCCTGCGGTCGAAGAGCTCTACCCCAATGGCCCCGAATCTACATTTGTCGAAGTTCCCGGCCTCGGCGATCGCCTCGATGGCGCATCCCGCCCCGGCCACTTTCGCGGCGTTGCCACCGTCGTCGCCAAATTGCTTATCGCCGCCGAGCCCGATCGCGCTTTCTTCGGCCAGAAAGACGCGGCCCAAGTCGCCGTTCTGCGCCGCATGGCGGCCGATCTCAGGCTCGCCGCCGAAATCGTCGTCTGTCCCATAGTCCGCGACGCCGACGGTCTCGCAATCAGCTCGCGCAACGTCTACCTCAGCCCGTCCGCGCGCGCGCAGGCTCTCACGCTCAGCCGCGCTGTCCGCTGCATCGAATCGCTTGTTGCCCAGGGCGAGCGCCGCGCAAGCGCTCTTGCCGCTGCCGCCCGTGAAACTTTCGCCGCGGAGTCCGGTATTCGCATCGACTACATCGTCCTCGTCGATTGGTCCACTTTGTTGCCAGTCGAAACCGCAGTCCCCGGCACGCTCTTCGCCGTCGCCGCATTCGTCGGCTCAACCCGGCTGATCGACAACACAATCCTGTCGTAAGCCAGCGAAAGAAATTCGTTGCGCTGGCCAGCTCATTCGCTGCAACCTGATAGTGAATGCCGGAGCTCCCCGACATCACCGCCTACATCGCCGCGCTTGAGCCGCGCATCCTCGGGCAAACCCTCGAACGTGTCCGCCTGCACAGCGTCTTCGTTCTCCGCACCGCCGACCCTCCCATCGAATCCGTTGCAGGCCGCACCGTCCGTGAACTCCGCCGCATCGGCAAGCGCATCGCAATCGGCATCAGTGACGCTCCCGACCAAAGCCAGGAAAATCTTTGGCTCGTCATTCATCTCATGATTGCCGGCCGTCTCCACTGGCGGCCGCCGCACGCCAAACTTTCCGGCCGTCAATCTCTTCTTGCGCTCGACTTTCCTTCGGGCTCGCTCACTCTTACTGAAGCCGGCTCCAAGCGCCGCGCCTCGCTTCATCTTCTCCGCGGCGAGCAGGCTCTCCGCGACATCGATCCCGGCGGCGTTGAAATCTTTTCCGCCGATCTCGACGGCTTCCGCGCCGCGCTCACCCAGGAGAACCGCACCCTCAAGCGCGCCCTCACCGATCCGCGCCTCATCAGCGGAGTCGGCAACGCCTACTCCGACGAGATTCTTCACGCTGCCCGTCTCTCGCCCATCGCGCTCACCCACAAGCTCACGCCCGATGAGTGGCAGCGCCTCTTCGACGCCACCCGCTTCACACTTTCCCTATGGATGGATCGGCTCATCACCGAAGCCAGGAAAAAATTCCCTGAGGGCGTCACCGCGTTCCGTCCTGAGATGGCTGTTCACGGCCGCTTCGGCAAGCCCTGCCCGCGTTGCGGCAACCCGATCCAGCGCATCCGTTACGCCGACAATGAAACCAACTATTGCGCCACCTGCCAAACCGGCGGCAAAGTCCTCGCCGATCGCAGCCTCTCGCGCTTGCTCGGTGCCGATTGGCCGCGCACCCTCGATGAGCTTGAAGCGCTCAAGCGCCGCTAGCGTCTTTGGGGTCCTATCTGTGACTCGTTTGTGTTAGTTACCACTTCTGCGCGCAACCCCTGAAACCTCTTGACATCGCTCCCCGCATGCCGCATCGTGATTGCGGCGACTCCTGCCAAATTGGCCGGCGGGGAACCGCGTCTTTGGGGCTTTTGCACGTGGGAGCCGAACCTTAATCCGGTAGTGGAGGATTCAAGAATGCACGTTGTCACTTACTCCGCGTTTCTGTTCGCGATGATGCTTTCCACGCACGCCATCACGATTATCGTGATTGCGGCCGTGATCGAATGGCTCCTTGGAGCTCTCTGGTATGGGCTCGTTTTCCGCAAGTCCTGGTTGTTGTTGGCCGGCTTTTCCGAGACCAACAAGCCCAAAAACGGCGCCATGACCATGGTCTGCTCGTTTATCGCCTGCCTGCTCCTCACGTTTGTGATTGCGCACGTCGTGGGTTGGGCCGGGGCCATCACCTTCACGGGGGGCGCCAAGCTTGGCATCATCTGCTGGGTTGGATTTATGGCGCCGCCGCTCTTTACCCAGCACATTGCCGAGAACCGCCGCGCAAATCTCTTTGCCATAAACGCCGCCTATTGGCTGCTGGTCATGGCCATTGGTGGTGGTCTCACGGCCGCCTTCCACGGCTAACTCTCGCTCGCGCAACAGGGCATCCCGCCGGAATTGGGGCAATTTCCTTTGGAAATTGCCCCAATCGCATTTAATGGGTCACGCCGTCCGGCGCTCGAACCATGTTTCCTCTCTGCACAATTTTCCTCGAGTCATCCCCGCCCATCGTCATAGAATCGACCCATGAGTCGCTCGAATATCACCACCGACGGCGCGCCTGCCGCGATCGGCCCATATGCGCAAGGCGTGCGAGTAGGAAACCTCGTCTTCACCGCCGGGCAGGTGGCTCTTGATCCGGTCACCGGCCAGGCGGTCCCAGGCGGAATCAAGGAACAGACCGCGCGAGCTCTCGAGAATCTCAAGGCCATTCTTGAGGCCGCCGGCAGCAGTCTTGACCAGGTGGTCAAGGCCACCGTCTTTCTCAAAGACATGAACGATTTCGCTGCGATGAACGCGGTCTACGCGTCTTACTTCGGAGCCGACAGCGACACTTTCCCCGCGCGCTCCACGGTTGAAGTCTCCCGCTTGCCGCGCAATATGCTCGTCGAAATCGAAGTTGTCGCCGAAGTCTGACCGGCGCTGCCCCAGATCTGTTTTTTTCAAGCCGATCTGTTTCAATGGAAGCATGAGGCTTGTGCCCCGCGGTTTCGGCCGCATCGGCCCCCGGCTCGAGCGGTTCCAGAATTCACGCGCCCTTTCTGAGAAGATTGAAAGGTGGCATTTACTTCCACCCCAGAGACGACGACCTGTCTGTAGGGACCCCGGGTTGAGGAAAATGCCACTTGGCGCCAGCGGTTTCGGGGGACATCGATTCTGGAACCGCTGTACCCGCATCCCGTCTTCCCACCCCGCAAGCGCAGGAGGTCACCTTGAGCGAATTCAAGACCCATTCCGAAAGGGATTCAAAAAGCGGTTCCGAGCAGAAGCCCGATTCGGAGCCGAAAATCGTCCGCAGCGACGCCGAGTGGCGAACCCTTCTCACGCCGCAGCAGTATCATGTGCTGCGCGAAAAAGGCACCGAGCGGCCCTTCACCGGCCTCCTCACGGAGAATCACGAAACCGGCAACTACCACTGCGCCGCATGTGGCGCGCTGCTCTTCATGAGCGGCGCCAAGTTCGACTCCGGCTGCGGCTGGCCCAGCTTCATGATCCCCGCCGGCTCCAAAGCTGTCATTGAGCACGAGGACAGGAGCCACGGCATGCGGCGCGTGGAGGTCACCTGCGCCCGCTGCGGCGGGCACCTCGGCCACGTCTTCCCCGACGGCCCCGGTCCCACCGGCCTGCGCTATTGCATCAACTCCGCCTCGCTCAGCTTCACCCGCGAGGGCGAATAAGCCGCCGATCCGTCGGCGTGAGTCTGCCTTGCGTCATTCCAGCTAGGAATGCTATGGCCCTCGATTCTCTGCGAAAATGGCGGCCATGGATGTTAGTGATTATCCCGATGCCATAGACCCGTGCCTTGTCGGCTCGTATTCACCGCTGGCAAAGGCAGGCGGAGGATATGTCTGGGATGACATCCTGGAGTATCGGGTCTGGTTGCACCCAGAACGCGGTGCAGTTGATGAGCAAGAAGGCAGCGACTACTATTACTCTTTCGCAACATATGCTGAGGCCGTCAAATTCTCCGAGAACACGCCCGGCGCAGAACAGCCGCTCGCTCTGATTCGACAGGTTGAATATATCGATGAACCGGAGCCCGGCGATTATCGATTCGTAAAGGAAGTGCGCATTGCCGAGTGGCCTGTAGAGTTCCTTCTTCGTCCTCGGAGAGCCCCAAACACCATCCCAGATTTCCTGTCACCTAACGCTCCGAACAACCGGCTCGATATCATTCGCGGCTTGGCGAGACCAAGCAAGTGAGTCGCTGCCTGTCTTTGCAGCCAGTTCAGCCCTTGAGGCGTTGTCGAGCCAGCGGCAAAACCCTCTCGGAGATTCCACGGCCTTTCGCACACAACAAAACCCCGTCCTTTCGGGACGGGGTTCATTGAGCCTCAGAATTCGGTGCCCCATCCTGTCCGCGCATTTCAGAGGACGGGGCGGCAATCACGCCTTCGCGACTTTTCCGCTCTTGATGCAGCTTGCGCATACGCGCAGCTTCTTGGGCGCGCCGTTCACCATCGCCTTCACTGCCTGCAGATTCACGTTCCAGCGCCGCCGCGTAATGTTGTGCGCGTGCGAGATGTTATTGCCAAAGCGCGGCCCTTTGCCGCAGATATCGCAAATTTGTGCCATCGTCCAACTCCAGATCTTCGAATGTTTTCGGGCGCGGCCTGAGCCGACGGGGCGCGCACAGCGTCACGCGCTATCACTTTGCCGAATCTTCAGTATATCAGTCATTGCCGCCCGCCATCGGCTCTCGGCCGCCGCTCCTGCACCCGCTCGCCGCAGACGCATGCGATAGCGCGTGGCCCGTCTCCGACAAGGCACAAAAACTGGGTGCCCCTGGCCCCTCGCATTTGGGGACCAGGGATAGCACAACGCTCCAGACTCAACTCCACGCGATCAGAGTCTCAGTGTGCCGGAGGCGGTGCTCCGCCAGCCGGCGGCGCAGCGCCATTCGGCGCTCCGCCAGCCGGAGGAGGTCCGCCCTCCTTCGGGATCACGAACTCCTCGGGCATCTCGTGGCCGCGATGGCATGTTCCGCACGTCACCTTCATGCCCATCGCATCCGGATCCATCGCCGACGCCTTGCTGATATAGTCCGCGTTGATCTGCTGTGTCATCGTGAGCATGATCCGCGCGATCTTCTTGTCATCCTTGGAGTCGTCGGCAAAATTTAGCCGCGGCTTTCCGTTGGGGCCGATGTTCTTAGCGTCGGCCGCGTGGCAAAAGTCACAATGCACGCCGAGCGACCCGGCAAAACCCTCCATGATTTCGTGCACCTGTTGGCCCGTCAGATCTTTCGGCAGCACTTGCAGGTTGGTGGGCGCCGGAAAGTTGCGCATCGGGCGGCCGCCGGACGCCATCCCCGACGTCGCATTTTGCGTCGGCGCGCCCCCGGACGGCGCGGTTTGCGCAGCCGGCGCGCTCGTCTGCGGCTGGTCTTGCGTCGCTTGCACTCCAGTGGTGGTGGCAAGCACGGCCGCGGTCAACAAGGCGACTGCGGCGGCGGGCGACAGCAGGGAAGCGGATGACAGAAGGGAAGTGAGCTTCACTTTGGCAAGTTTCCTCTCGGAGCCTGTTCTTGAGGCTCCGGATTGTTCACCGTAACAGTCTACCCGCCGCGCCCGGATGCCGCGCCACCCTTGCGCAGAAAGATTTGCGTGCCGTCCATCTTTCTCGGGCCCGAAACGCATTCGCTTCCGGGCAGCGCAAACCGCAGCGGCAGTTCCACGGCGTGCCGGATGCCGATGCGCCGCGTCACCAGCACCCGCTTGACGCGCATACCGTAGTCCCGCACTTGCAAGGGCGATTTCGGATCGAGCAAATCGAGTCCGTTGTGCGTCTCCCGGCTGATCCCCATCGCCTGGCACAACCGGCCCGGCCCGCTTGTCAACTCACACGGCGGTGAGTCCGGTCGTAAACCCCGAAGGCGCGCCATCTGCTCCAGCCCGGCAACCGGCTCCAGCGCGCGCAGCAGCACGCCGCCGCCGTGGCCTTCTTTCTCGCAGGAAAAGTTCATGCAGTAGTAGAGCCCATAGATCGAGTACACGTACGCATGTCCCGCCGGCCCAAACAGCACCTGGTTCCGTGGTGTCGGCCCGCGATGCGAGTGCGCAGCCCGGTCAGCCGGCTGCGCGTGTGGTCCCAGGTAAGCCTCAACCTCGACAATCCGCCCCGCCACGAGGCCCGCACTCGTCCTCGAAACCAGCAGCTTCCCCAGCAGCCTCGGCGCAACTCGTTCCGGCGCATCTTCAAAGAACGCGCGCTCGAGCAGCCGCCCCGGCAACCGCACGGTCTTTTTCTTCATCAGCCCCCTGGTCTCGCTTCCAATTCCGTAGGTTCAACGAAGAACGCTATCCGGCCAACTTGCCGACCCGCCGACTCGCTATTTGTGCGCCTTGTTCCATTCCTCAATCAGCTTGAGAACCTCCTCGGCGTGGCCCTGCGGCGTCACCTTGGGATAGATGTGAAGCAGCGTCCGGTCCGGCCCGATCACAAACGTCGTCCGCTCGATGCCCATCGATTTCCTCCCGTACATGTTCTTTTCCTTCAGCACATCAAACTGTTTGCATACTTTCTCGTCTACATCAGCAAGGAGTGTGTACGGGAGGTCGTACTTCGCCCGGAACTTGGCCTGGTCGCGCGGCGTGTCGCGGCTGATGCCCAGAACCACGGTGCCCGCTGCCAGCAGTTTCTTGAACGTATCGCGAAAGCCGCAGGCCTCAATGGTGCAGCCGGGAGTATCGGCTTTCGGGTAAAAGAACAGGATCACCGGCTTGCCGGCAAAGTCAGAGAGACTCATGGTTTTGTCCTCGTCCGTTTGCAGGGTAAAGTCGGCGACTTTCTCATTCAGCTTCATGGGGAATATCCTCTCTATAGATGGGTCGGGCCCGAGTGCAACCGCCAGTTTCGCCGCGGCCGTCAAATTCGATTATTGTCGAGGGAAGTCGAACGTGTCATCGCGGAGTGCAAGTCGATTGTGGATAAAGGCGGTGAACGGGTGCCCCATCCTTGCCGCGCCTTTGTTTTTGCGGCTAGGGTGGGGAACCGCGCTCCTGTTCGCCTTCGCCCTCCCCGCGCCCGCGCAATATCCCGGCCAGATCGCCAAACCCGAAACGAATGCGCCAGACCTGCGCGCTGTCGCGGTCTTTGAGTGGACCGGCGATGAAGCGCATCCCAAGGCCGGCCGTCTCGTTCCTGTCTGCATCTACGACGGCCAGGATCTCAATGACGCCGGCGTCTATCTCACCCAGCCCGAGCCGCTGGCGCTCCAAAGCGACGTCGAGTATCAGCTCCAGCACGACGGCCAACCGTCAGGCCTCTTTGACATTGATACCTCTGCCCACGAGCAGGGTGGCTGGGTCGGCTACGGCAAGTGGAGGCCGCTTTCCAAATCCAATCCCGCCCCAACGCAGGTGGCCAAGGTTGACGCAGAGGATGACGCGCAGAGCGACGTGCCCATCCTGCACCGCAAGCATCACGCCGACGATTCCGCCGGCGGCGGCACGTCCGGCTCAGGCTCCAGTCCCGGCGCAGACCCCGGCTCCAGCGCGCCCGCTCCCGATCCCGACCGTCCCACGCTGCACAAGGGCGGCGACGCCTCAACCACCAACTCCGGCGCCGACTCCGGCACCGGCTCCGGTGGCTCGAGTCAGACCAGCTCCGGCTCAAGCTCCGGTACAAGCAGCAACTCTGGCGCCGGCTCCAGCGCTTCGCCTCAGGATCCCGATCGTCCCGTCCTCCATCACACCGACGACAGCTCATCGCCCGGGAACGGGTCTGGCAGCGCATCGGGCAACGGGTCCGGCGGTGACTCCGGCAATCCCAAGCTCAAAAAGAAAAAGAAGGACGACGATGAGGCCTACGTTTCAGACGTCGCCAGCGCTACCGATCCTGACCGTCCGCATCTTTTTTATGGCAAGCCCTCAAGCTATGGCGCGGCCGTCCTTCCCACTCTGATCGGCCTTCCCGTTGATATGCAGCAGACCGTCGCCGTCTCCGACGCGATCGACCGCCCTGAGCACGTGTGGAACTACACTTGGGCCAACCCTGACGACGAAGACAAAATGAAGGCCGCAATGGAAGATCTCGCGCGCACTGCCCTCGGCCTCACTCCGCCGCCCGCACCCAAGCCAAAGCCCAAATCCGCCGCCACGCACAAATCCACGAATCCCGCCGCTCCTCTGCCCGCACCGCTCCTCGTCGAGCAGTTCCGTGTCTTCGAGCTGGCATATAGCTCCGGCGCCACCATGGTTCTCTCCGCCCACACCACCGGCACCGGAGAGCAGGAGAAATTCGTCACGCTGATTGCGCAGCCCGATCTCTACGGCGGTGTCGTCGTCCTGGTGAAGAACGTTACCGACGCCGCGCACCTTGACCTCACGCCGCGCATGCGCCTCGTCGATGCCGTCGACGCGGAAGCCGACAACCGCGGCGAGCTTCTCTTCGAGCTTCGTGGCGCTACCGACCGCCAGTTCGCCCTCTATCGCGTCCTGCGCGGCGATGCCACGCGCATCTTCCTCAGCGGCCCTGAATCCATCGCGGCTCCGGTCGCCAACTAGGGCCTGCCGCAAGCTCTCGCCGCGCTCCCGCACCTTTAGAATCAGCCAAATTCAGTGCTTATCGTCGAAGCTCGAAACCAAACGGCCCCCGCGCAGATCGACGCGACCCCGCACAGCCGCGCGCAGGTGTTTGCTTTTTGATTACTGCCTTACGGTACTTTCGCTTGTTCTTTTCCTGGGCGTCCGCGCAGTTTTGCAGGCTGTCCTATACAATAAAGAAGATATAAGTGGGCACATTGACACTTCTCAAGGATTCCCCTTCGCATGGCATCTGTAACCACCGTTCCTTCAACCGACACCGTTGTCACTGAGTCAACCCAGCCCACTTCCCTGGTTCCCGAGTCGAGCGAGTCAATTACCGCCTCTGTCGCCGCCAAAGCCGTTGCCAAGTGGCGCCAGATTCGCATGGGCCGCGCCATGGCCGTCAGCGATGGCTTAAGCTGGCCGATGGTCATTGTCATCGCCATCTTTCACCTGGGCGCGATAGCCGCGCTGTTCCTCTTCAGTTGGCAGCGTCTGCTGGTCATGGCCATCCTTTACATCCTCGCCATCAATGTCGGCATCGGCATGTGCTATCACCGCCTGCTTACGCATCGCGGCTACCGGGTGCCCAAGTGGCTTGAATACACCATGACGGTCTTCGCCACGCTCTCGCTTGAGGGCGGCCCCATCTTCTGGGTCTCAACGCATCGCGTCCATCACCAGCTCAGCGATAAGGAAGGCGATCCGCACACCCCGCGCGAAGGCGGCTGGTGGGCCCACGCCGGATGGATCCTCTTCGGCCAGTCATTGCACCTGCAGATTAAGGCGCTCTCGCGCTATTCGCCCGACCTCAGCCGTGATCGCTTCCATGTCTGGATGAGCAAATACCACTGGCTGCCCATCACCATCAGCGGTGTGCTCCTGTTTTCCCTCGGATGGTACTGGGGCGGTTTCGTCAACGGTCTCGCCATGTTCCTCTGGGGCGCGTTGCTCCGCGTAACCCTGGGCCTTCACGCCACCTGGCTGGTCAACTCGGCAACCCACATGTGGGGCAAGCGCCGCTTTGAAACTCACGACGACTCCCGCAACAGCTGGTGGGTCGCGCTGCTCACCGGCGGCGAAGGATGGCATAACAACCACCACGCCCATCCCGTCTCCGCGCGCCACGGCCTCGCTTGGTATGAGATCGATCCCAACTTCTGGGGCATCTGGATTCTGTCCAAACTCGGGCTCGCCCGCAAAGTCCAGGTCGCCAAGTTCGACCGCAAAAACCCCAAGCCCGCCGGTCTATAGCGGCCCAGCGCAATTGCTGAGTTTCGTCCTGCGAACGGAACGCCGCCGAAAGCTGTCAGCGGCCGGCCCGCTTACTTCTTCATCTTCGCCCGCACCCACAGAACGCCGAAAAACGGCAGCGCCACCACCAGCACCAGCACGCCCGCGGGAAACCCGACATAGCGGTACGTGTCTACGTAGCTCACCGCATGGCCGCCCAGCACGTTCCACCCCAGCAGAGCGAAAATTGCCACGCACGTCGTCGCGAAAAACGTCAGAAACGCCGACGCCACGGCCAGCAGCAGGCTTTGGAACAGGCTGAACCCCTCCAGCGGAAAACCGAACACCGTTTTCCCGCGTCCGCTCTGCGCCGTTTGCTCCATCATCTCTTGACCTCTCTCGTCTAGAATACAAATTCATGGCCGGTACTGCACAAATTGAGCTGTGGCAGGCTGACAAAGTCGCCACACAGGTCGCCGTGCTCGACGCCCCCAACGGCATCCACTACGCCGGTTGGGGCGAAACCCGCGTCCCCGACTCCGACCTTGAGCGTCTCGTCGCCGCTGTCCCCGCCCCGCTCGCCCCCGCGCTTCGCCAGCGCGCCTACTACTTCGTTCCCCTTGCCATCGCCGACACGGGCGAGAACCTCGTCGCGCCCGCCTACACCGTCGAACTCGGCGACCGCGCCGTCTGTCATCGCAACGCCACCTTCGGCGACACTGAGGCCGTTTTCATTTCCACCCGCCTTGTCGAAGACCGCTTCGGCCTCGCCTTCGAATTCTTCATCAACGTAGCCCACAACTTCGTTGAAGCAGCCGGCGTTCCCGACAGCTTCTCCACCCTTGTTTGGTCGCAGGCCGAGGCGCGGGTCCGCGGCGAATCCAGCCAGGACGCCTGGGAGAATCGCCGCCGCGCCCTCGAGCCCCAACCCGGCATCAACCCCTCCGGCGCCGCCAGTATCGACGAGCGCGCGCGCAACGCCTTTTTCGAGTCGTCTTTCTCCGACGCTCTCGCCATCTACATGCTCTCCCTTGCTGTTGACTTCGACTACCACGACCTCCGCGAGCGCGAATACCCGCTCCTCGCCGCTCCCGCCCTCGCCGAGCGCCTCCGCCACGTCGCCGTTCTTTTCCCCGCCAACTCCGGTTACGAATTCCAAATCCACTACCGCCGCAAAGGCTAGAACCCTGCGAGCCGACCGTTGCCGCCCGCCGAAAATCGCAATCCGCGCACGATGATCCATCAACCGCCCATCTACGAAGGTCGACCCGCATGAACGTTCTTCTCTTCGGCGCCTCCGGCATGGTTGGTCAGGGAGTTCTCCGCGAATGTCTGCTCGACCCCGGCGTCGCGTCTGTCGTCTCCATCGGCCGCTCGGCAACAGGCGTCTCTCATCCCAAGCTGCGCGAAATCCTTCACGCCGATCTCACCAACTACGCGTCCATCGAATCCGAGCTCTCCGGTTTCGACGCCTGCTTCTTCTCGCTCGGCATCTCCTCCGCCGGCCTCAATGAGGAGCAGTACTCGCGCGTCACTTACGACATCACCCTCCGCGCCGCTGAAACCCTCGCCCGCCTCAATCCCGCCATGACCTTCGTTTACGTCTCAGGGCAGGGAACCGACAGCTCCGAGCACGGCCGCATCATGTGGGCGCGCGTCAAGGGCCGCACTGAGAACGCGCTTCTCCGCCTGCCCTTCGAAGCTGCATTCATGTTTCGCCCCGGAATCATCGTTCCCCGCTTCGGAGCTCGCTCGCGCACCGCGCTCTATCGCATTCCCTACACGCTCACCCGCCCGCTGCTTCCGCTTCTGCTCCGCGCCTTTCCCAATCACGTCCTCACCACCGACGAAATCGGCCGGGCCATGATCGTCGTCGCCCGTCACGGTGCGCCCAAGCCGATTCTCGAAACCCGCGACATTCGATCGCTGCTCACGCCTTCCTCAGCAGCCTGAATCCCCTACTCCTCCGGCTTTCAGTCGATCGCTGCATGCAGCAGCATCGCCAGCTGCGGCCGCGCCGTCCCCTGTCCGAAGTTGCGCCGGCAATGCTGTTTGCATAAGCGATACGCCTTCCCGTGCCAAACCTGCTTCAGTGGTATAGAACTCTGAATAGCCCCAGTGCGCAATTTCGAGAAAACCCGAACGGAATTCCAGGAGATACTCGCCAAGCCCATTCGCGAACTCGGGCTCAAGCTCGAGGGTTCCCCGCTCGAACGATTCGTTCACCAGCTTTATCGCGAGCTCGAGGCCAAGGGCATCCACAAGTTCCGTCCGCTTTGTTATCTCACCGATGAATGGGGATGTCCCTCAGGCGAGCCCGTCATCGGCATTCCCTTTTATCTGGCCAACCCTGACCTGGCCCAGCTTGAGCGCAATATGAACGATCTCGAAGACGCCCGCGAAATCATGATGTACATGCGTCATGAGGCCGGGCATGCATTCAACTACGCTTACCAGTTATACAAATCGGCTGAATGGCGCGATCTCTTTGGTCCGTTTCGCCGCGCCTATCGCGATAACTACCGCCCCATACCGTTTTCGCGGAAATTTGTTCGCCACTTGGCCGGGTGGTACGCGCAGAAGCATCCGGATGAAGATTTTGCCGAAACCTTTGCCGTCTGGCTAACGCCTCGCTCGCTTTGGCGAAAGCGCTACCAGGGTTGGGCCGCGCTGGCCAAACTTCGATTCGTCGATCGCATGGCGCGAAAAGTCGGAGATGTCGAGCCCATCCGGCGTCGCGGCCGCGCCGACATCACCGTCGATGAGATGGAATCGACCGTTGGCGAGTTCTATCGTCTCAGCGTGCCGGAGGAGGTTCCGTTGCAGGAACTGGCGCTCGATACCGACCTGGCGGACATCTTCAATATCTCCCGCAAGCGCCACAAGGGAGTGCGGCCCGCCCAGGACATGTTGCGTCAGCATCGCAAGCCCATCGTCGACAAGGTCGCTTATTGGAGCGGCGTGCAGCGTCCCATCGTCAAGCGCCTGGTCGAATCTATCTGTAAGCGTGTCGAGGACCTTGGTCTGCGCGTGGACGTTCGACGCGAGTCCGAGTACCTCACGGAGTTCACTGTGTACACAACCGCACTCTCAATGAATTACCTGGTTCGGGGCAAGTTTATCCATCCCTGAGGCGTGCCGGCATCTGCCGCCGCGCCGATTGAAGGTCGCATGACTGGAACCAAGTTGAAAGTCACCGTGCTGTATGACTTGTGGGAAGAAGAACCTGCTGAAGAGCAGGAAGAAGCTCCTCCACCGCGCAAGCGCAAGGGTCAAAAGAAACGCAAGAAGAAGCCGGTAAAGCACGACCGCGAAGAGATCTTTGAAGCCCTCGTGAAGCTCGGCCATGAGCCGTCGTATCACGTTCTCGACGGCCGCCCGCAATCGCTGCTCTCGCTCGCCAAATCCAGCGCCGATCTTATCTTCAACCTCACCGAATCCTATGCCGGCGATGACACCAAGGAGATGCACGTCGCTGCATTCCTCGATATTCTCGATATCCCCTTCACCGGCGCAGGACCGCACGCGGTCATTCTTGCGCAGGACAAATCGATCGCCAAGAAGATGTTTGCTTTTTACGGAATTAAGTCGCCCTACTTCGCGACATCTTATCGCGGCACCATCGACCACGCGCACGACATCGCCTTCCCGCTCATCGTCAAACCCACCTCTGAAGATGGGTCCATCGGCATTGGCGCCGATTCCGTCGTCAACAGCGTGAAGGAGTTGATGGAGCGCATCTCCTATATTCAGTCGGAATTCGATTCTCCTGCCCTGATCGAGGAGTACATCGAAGGGCGCGAGATCTACGCCGCCATCCTCGGCAGCTACGAGAGCGCGCATGCGCTTCCGCTTGTGGAACTTGACCTTTCCAGGCTTCCCAAGGGCGTGCCCAGGATCGCCAGCCAGGACGTGAAATTCGACAAAGACACTGAAGCCTATAAACTGACGAAATCCGCCATCGCCGAAGACCTTGATGAAGAAACCGAAACCCGGCTCACTGAGATTGCCATCAAGGCCTATCGCGCCGTAAAGCTTCGCGACTATGGCCGCATCGACATGCGCCTGTCCAGCAAGGGCGAGATTTATGTCATCGAAGCCAATCCCAACCCATGGCTCTCCAGCGGTCAGGAGTTCGCCATGGCCGCCAGGAAATCCGGCCTCTCCTATACCCAGATGATCGGTGAGATCGTGGATCTGGCCATGGCTCGCTACGCGTGAGAGATCCCTGAAAAGCTCTGTCAGACGACCGATTCAGCTTTTGGCTCGGAAACAGCGATTTTCAGCGATTTTTGGAAATCGGTTTTTTGGCGATTATTTGTCCTCTATCTCTTTGCTTTTTAGTGATTTAAACAACCTTTCGCCGTCATTTTTTCTTGTTTACACAGTTTCACAGTTTCTGTGAAGCTGTGTGACGAGGGGGTGTAAGGCGCTCATTCCAAAGGCTCCACAGTTTCACAGTTTCACAGTTTCACAAAACGGCAGGGGGGGTGGGTCGGAAACAGTGGTTAGTGGGTAGTGGTTAGTGGTTAGAAAAGGCGAGGGACCAAGAGAACAAGGGACCAAGGGACCAAGGGAACAAGGGAACGAGAAAGCCGGTACCCAGTGGCCAATAGCCAGGAGCCAGTTGCCAAAAAGCCAAAAAAGGCAAAAGCCAATAGCCAAAAGCCAATAGCCAAAAGCCAGTAGCCAATAGCCAGGAGCCAGGAGCCGGGAACCCGATCTGGTCGGTTTTGGAGTAGAGGCGGATCATGGAATGAGTATGCGCCGGAAGGCGCTAATGATCGGCAAACTTGACAGGGAAAAGAGATCAGGGGTCAGAGATCAGAAAAAGAACGACTTAGGGAGAGGTTGGCGGGGGGATGAGCGGGCGAGGGCTCTTGACAGCCGAAAATACGGTTGCTGGCCGCTAGCGGTTGTTGCCGGCGCGGGTTTGGGGTGGGAGAGGGTTTTTGTGGTGACATGGGCGATTACCGGGACTGATTGGGGGATCCAGCGCGGCGCAGAAGTGGCGGCATCCATCGGAGGCCCGAAATCTTGAATGTGTATCATAGGCCACAAGTGCGGCCCCTAAGAGCTACAGCGATCTGTGGTCCGACTTTTATCAAGATCCCGCAGCACTAGGCGGGAAGGTTCAAGGGGGCTAAAAATGCCTTTGATTGAGACCCTCATCTTAACCGTCGGCCCCGCGATTTCAAAGACGTTGCTGAAGGTCTGGACCGGCGACAGCAAGCTGCTCTCGGATGCTGGAGACTCAGTGATCGACGCGCTTACCGAGCTTATTCCAGACGTCCGTGCTCGAAACGAAGCCATCCGTCAACTGGACGCCATCGGAGAGCGAGCCGCCGAGAGCCTCAAGTTCATATTCGAGACCGAGGGGAAGTTGCTGATGATCGAGGACCAGGAGGCACTGGCGAGCCTTGTCGCTGAGACACTGGATCACAGCAGAATCAGCGCTGAGCTACTCGCACAGAAGGACCTCGATCCGGTTCAGCTCGCCCGCCACTTCAAGAATGAAGCATCCGCTCAGTTGTCGCTCCTGCCCGATAGCCGGGTGGAACTTTTCAGTCGCATAATCGGGGAAGCAAGCGAATCGATCGTCGACATCGCGCGGGCACTCCCAAATTTCACAGAGAGAACGTTGTCCGAACTGCTGAAGCGCGATCAAATACTAATCGACGCAGCCCATCGTACCCTCGAAAGCCTAGACCGTATCAGAACCAAGGCAGACGACGACAAAGAGCTAGAGGCCGCCAAATTCGAAACTGAATACCGGCGTACCATGGCTAGAAACCTAGACAGGCTGGAACTCTTCGGCGTCGACCTGACCCGTGCAAGCCGTTCGCAGCCGCTCAGCGTAGCTTATGTGAGTCTCGACGTGGGTGGCTCAACCGAGAGCCCGCGGAGGGAGGGACGCGTGCCCTTCGACCACGCATCAGAAGAAGACGATGAGTCAGCAGTCCAATCCGTCGAGGCAGTCCTCGCAGGGAGCAGTCGGCTAGTGATTACGGGCCCCGCTGGAGGAGGCAAGACCACCCTTGTTCGCTGGATCGCCGTAAGGGCGGCCTCAAGAGACTTCAAGCCCCCAATGGATAGCTGGAATCCCCTCCTCCCTTTTCTCGTCCGACTCCGCCAATTCGACAACTCACCCTTCCCCCGTCCGGAAGATTTTCCGTCGCTCGTTGCGCCGTCAATTTCAGGCACGACGCCCCGAGGTTGGGTGCATGGCATTCTGAGTTCCGGAAAAGCTGTCGTTATGGTGGATGGCGTCGATGAAGTTGCGGAAAACAGGCGGGAAGAAGTGCGAAGGTGGCTCAAGGAAATCGTGGAGACATTCCCAGAGTGCCGATTCGTCGTTACGTCTCGACCGCATGCCGTCGGGAGGCATTGGCTCGAGAAAGAGCGATTCAGGGACGCTGATCTTCAGCCGATGGATGCTGCGGGCATCGAAGCATTTGTCGAACACTGGCATATGGCTGCCGCCGAAGAGGTGCAACGGCAGGAGGAAGCAGCCTCCCTCGGGCGCCTTGCAAATAATCTTAAGAGGGCGCTCAGCGGAAACCCCGCGGTCCGGAGGCTTGCTACGAATCCGCTCCTGTGCGGGGTGATTTGTGCGTTGCACCGGGACACGAACGAACAGCTCCCGGCGGACCGCCTCGACCTCTATGAGCGCTGCTGCGCAATGCTCTTGGAGAGACGCGACCCTGAGAGCGGGCTCGCGCTGAGTGGATACCCACGCCTGAGTTACCGAGAAAAGAGATCGTTGCTAGATGACCTTGCATATTGGATGGTAAAGAACGGGTGGAGCGAAATCCTGGCCAGCGATGCAGAAAATCGGCTTCAAAAAAGACTCGAGACGTTCCGGCTCGAAAACAGAGAAGGGATTCCCGCGACTGGTGAGACCACGTTGAAGTTCTTTTTGCAGAGGAGCGGTATTCTGCGCGAGCCCGTCAAGGACAGAGTCGACTTTGCCCATCGCACCTTTCAAGAGTTCATGGCAGCGAAGGCCGCAATAGACGAAGGCGACATCGGCGTGCTCCTCTCGAACGCCACGATCTCGCAATGGAGGGAAGTGGTGGCTCTCGGTGCAGGCCTAGCTCGCCCCGCTGAAAGACTCAAGTTGATCAAATCCCTGGTCGAGCTGGGAGACAGGGCGCGATCCGGAGGCCCTCGGCTTTACTTGCTAGCTGCGGCCAGCCTCGAGGCCTCGGTGAACATTGACCGTGGCCTGCAGGCCGAAGTCGGGCGCCGAATTGGAAAGCTCTTCCCGCCTAAAAGCGTCACGGATGCGATGGATATTGCTGATGCAGCTGGCGAGCTTGCGATCCCCTTCCTGAGGCCGGGGCATCGCTACCTCGGATCACGGGAGTCCGCAGCCTGTGTACGCGCTCTCTCCGTAATCGGTACACGCGAAGCGGTTCAAGCGATCGCCGAGTACGCAAGCAACACAAGCGCCGCGGTGCTGAATGAGGTCGTGCGCGCTTCAGACCGGGTCGATCGAGAGCTATTCCTTGAGCTGATTGCCCCGCGGCTTGTCCCCCAGAATCTCCCAGGCGGAGCGGTCGCCCAAATAATCGAAAGGTTTGGATTCGAGGTCATCGATGTTGCGGAGGCGAAGGAGCTCTCGGTTTCAGGCGAAATGGCCCGCAGCCTTGATGTTGTTGAGATGCTTCCCAATTTGACGTCGCTGCGCCTCGGGGGATCGGCAGTCTCAGACCTCGTCCCGCTTCGTTATGCAAAGTCTCTTCGCCGACTCTTGCTAGAGCGAATGGACCTGACAAAGGTCGCTGGTTTCGAAGAATTAACTGCGTTGATTGGCCTAGACATCAGTCGCTGCAGGGTTGACGCAGCCCAGATCGCCGGCATGCCGGGCCTGGAATGGCTGACCGTCTTTCAGACGACCGTCCTCAATCCCGAGAACCTCGCAATGTGTCCTAACCTTCGCAGCGTGAGTATCTTTTCTTGCGATTTTAGCCTCACGTTCCTCAAGGAACTGAGAAGGCTCAAACATGTCACATTGAGCATGTTCCGCGAGAGCGATGTCTCGATCTTTGGTCAGCTGGCCGGGCTAACTTCCCTATCGCTCTACCATTGCCGACTCAGAGATTTCCAGTGGCTTTCAGATCTGGTCTCCCTCGAAACACTCGATCTGTTTGGGGTCGAGGCATCCAAGGCCACCGTGATCCCAAGGCTGCCGAGACTCCGAAAGTTCACAATCAAGCGATGTGATCTGAACACAGATATCCTCAGAGAGATGATCAGCGCTTACCCCTTCGCGAAGATCGACAAGTAGCCCAGCGCTCAGTTCAGTTCTCACCTTTGGTTCCCATAGGTCGGCTTGTGGGATGCGGTCCCTTTGCGTCCGCGCGGAGGAATTGCCTGGGTGGTCTCGCTTACGGGAGGCTTGCGTAGGCAATTTTTCCTTCGCTCAGCGTCCAGCGCACTTTGCCCTGCATTTGCCAGCCATCGAACGGAGTGTTCTTGGCCTTCGATTGCGATTCTGTCGCGCGATACGTCCACTCGACTTTGGGATCGAAGACGACAACGTCAGCGTAGCTGCCAACGGTCAACGTTCCGCGGCCCTTCAACCCGAGCAGCGCAGCAGGCTGCGCGCTTAGCAGGCTCAGCACGCGGCCGAGTGGCACGCGCCACTCGCGATGCAGCCAGTGAAGGCTCAGGCCCAGCGCGGTTTCGAGGCCGATGATTCCGTTCGGCGCCAGCTCAAACTCGACTTCCTTTTCGTGCATTGCGTGCGGCGCGTGATCGGTGGCGATTGCGTCCACAACTCCGTCGAGAATCCCTTCGATCATGGCATCGCGATCGGCCGCCGAGCGCAGCGGCGGATTCATCTTGGCGTGCGTGTTGTAGAGTCCAACGTGTTCGTCAGTCAGCAGGAAGTGATGCGGAGTAACTTCGCACGTGACGCGCAGGCCATTGCGCCGAGCCTGGCGCACCGCGGCCAGCGCTGCGGCGGTGGATATGTGCGCAACGTGCAGGTGCGGATGCGCCTCGCGCAGCTCAGCAACCAGCCGAATGTCGCGCTCCACGATGCTTGTCTCGGCTTCGGTTGGCATTCCGCGCAGACCGAGCTTGAACGAAACGGGGCCGAGGTTCATGCTGGCGCCTTGGGTCATGCGCGTGTCTTCGGCGTGCTGGATGACGGTGAGCCCCACGCGCGCCGCCGCGGCCAGCGACTCCCGCATCATGCTGTCCTTCAGGATCGGCCTTCCATCGTCCGTCACGGCCACGGCTCCAGCCGACTTCAGCGCCGCGTAATCGCTGATCGCTTCACCTTTCGACCCGCGCGTTGCCGCCGCGATCGGGAAGACGCGCACCTGCGCGCCGCGCTCCGGCGCCTGCATCCACCGCGTGACTTCGGGCGAGTCGTTTACCGGCGTAGTGTTGGGCATCGCCGCCACGCTCGAGAAGCCGCCCGCTGCCGCAGCCGCCGTTCCCGTCGCGATGGTCTCCTTGTACGCTTGTCCCGGCTCGCGCAGGTGCACGTGGATGTCGATCAGTCCCGGAGCCACGACCAATCCTGTTGCGTCCAGAATCTCCGCGCCGTTTTTGCTCTTCAGCTTTCCCGTGCCGGCGATCTCCGCCACGCGCCCATCGATCAGCAGCACGTCCTTCAGCCCGTCCACTCCCGCCGCCGGATCGACCAGTCGCCCGCCGCATATCGCCATCGCCGTCATACGCGGCCTCCGTTCTCCGACCCAGCGGATGAAGACCTGTCCGCGAAAGCTCCATTTTCCGCCGTCAACGCGCGCTCCATCACCGCCATGCGAATGGCCAATCCGTTCGTCACCTGTTCCAGGATCGCCGACTGAACTCCATCGGCTACGCCGGCCGTAATCTCCATGCCGCGAATGATCGGCCCCGGATGCAGCACCACCGCTTCTGGCGCGAGCGCCGCCAGCCGCTGCCCGGTAAGTTGGTAGCTGGCCTTGTACTCTTCGAGGTCCAGTTGCAGCCCGGCCAGCCGTTCCGCCTGGATGCGCAGCATCATCACCGCCTGCGACTGCTTGAGCGCGGACTCGAAGTCCCGCTCGATCTCGATCCCCGGCCCTGACCGCGCAGCCTGTTCCGGCAGCAACTCCTTCGGCCCGCAGAGCAGCACCCGTGCGCCGACACGCGGCAGCAACAGCATGTTCGACCGCGCCACCCGGCTGTGCAGAATGTCGCCGACGATCATCACCGTCACTCCGGCGAGTGTGTCAGGCTTCACTCCGCTCACTCCCGGCCGGAGGTGCGTCAGGATCGTTCTCAGGTCAAGCAACGCCTGCGTGGGATGCTCGTGCATGCCGTCGCCCGCGTTGACCACAGGCAGCCGCGTCGACTCTTCCAGTAGCCATGCCGCACCGGAGGAGTTGTGGCGGAGGATGATGGCCTCCGCGCCCAGGGCCCGTAGTGTCAGGCCCGTATCCTTCAGAGACTCGCCCTTCTCGATGCTTGAGCTCAGGTTCGAGACCAGCGTAGTGTCGGCGCCCAGCGCTTTTGATGCCAACTCGAAGCTGGTTCGGGTGCGCGTGGAAGATTCGTAGAACAGCAACGCGATCCTCCGCTTGGCAAGGATGCGATCGCGCACGATGGGATCCTCGTGCTCCAGCTCGGTGGCGCGCACAAGCAGGCGGCTGACCCCTTCGACAGTCAAATCGAGAACCGATAGCAACGACCCCGGGTTGTAGGGAAATGCTGAAGCTGGCACAGGCGGAGTTGTCAGTGCGCGGCGAATCGCGGGTGCGGCTGGATTCATCGTTGACCTATATCGGAGCGCCTGGCCCCGATCGGGTTGAAGAGGCGCCTTACCATTCGAAACCTCCAGCCGGCTGCCGCTCACTCTTCATCGTTCTGCGAAGTTCTGAGGGTCGCGGCTGGAAGGACGAACTTCAGCTCGTCTTCTCCACCAGCAGCACTTGCTCGGTGGAGTCGACTTCCTGAAACTTCACTTCGATAATCTCGCGGCTACTGGTGGGAACATGCTTGCCCACGTAGGTGGCTTCGATGGGCAGCTCGCGGTGCCCGCGGTCAATAAGCACGGCCAGTTGAACGCGACGCGGCCGGCCATGGTCGAAGAGCGCGTCGAGTGCGGCGCGGATGGTGCGTCCGGTGTAAAGCACATCGTCGCAGATCACAATGTCGCGGCCCTCCACATCGAAGCCGACGGCTCCGGGCGTGACCACTGGCCTAACGTCCGCCGTGGACAGATCGTCGCGATAAAACTGAATGTCGAGCACACCCGTATCGACGTGCCGCTTTTCGATGTTTGAAATGAGCTTGCCCAGTCGCTCCGCGAGGGGAACACCACGGCGCTTGATGCCCACCAAAGCCAGATCTTCGCTGCCGTTGCTCTTCTCAACGATTTCGTGAGCCAGGCGCACCAGGGTACGCTCGATCTCCGAGGCGGACATAAGCCGCCCCTTCACGCGCAAGCCGGTCTTGCTTTCCAAGTCGCTCATGGTGGTTGCTCTTGCCGGATGATACGGGGGGGTGGCGCTTCAGAGCAAGTTGTGGAAAGATCGCCACGGGGGTGATGCAGCGCGCGCCGCTAAGAGAGCGTCAAGAGGTGGACGGCGGGTGGACTGCCCGCGAGGCCTAAACGGCCTCATAATATGAAGGCGAGCCCGGATGGCGAAATTGGCAGACGCAGCGGACTTAAAATCCGCAGGCCTTTACC
>CAZANC010000004.1:0-38260 GCA_964486495.1 uncultured Occallatibacter sp. | reverse complement strand
GGGGCGGCATCGGAATCGTGCGCCTGAGTGGGCCGCAGGCCGCGTCGATTGCCGCACTGCTCGTGAGGCCTCATCAACCCCTTGAGCACGCCCATGCCCGACTGGCCGACGTGATCGATATACGGGAGGCTGCAGGCGCCATGGAGGAGGCGCCAGATTCTGAAGGTGCGCGCGCCCGTTCCACGAGCATCGACGAGGCGCTTGTTACGTTTTTCGCCGCGCCCAATTCTTATACATCGGAAGATCTTGTCGAGATTGCCGCGCACGGCTCGCCCGTTGTGCTTGAGCTTCTGTTGCGCCGCGCACTCGAGCTCGGCGCGCGCCTGGCCGAGCCGGGAGAGTTCACCCAGCGCGCTTTTCTGGCCGGGCGGCTTGATCTGACGCAAGCTGAAGCGGTTCGCGACCTGATCGATGCACAGACACTGACGCAGGCGCGCCAGGCCGCCAGCCAAATGGGCGGCGCGCTCAGCCGCCGCGCAGCGCCCGCGAAGCAATCGCTGGTGGAGCTGATTGCTCTGCTCGAGGCCGGCATCGACTTTGCGGAAGACGACATCGACGTGACACCGCAGACCGAAATTGCGCGCCGCATTGACGAGATCACTTCGACGCTCGCCGGGCTCGAAGCGTCGTTTGCGCGCGGCCGCATCGTCCACGACGGCTTGACGCTGGCCATCGTGGGCCGCCCCAACGTGGGCAAGAGCTCGCTGTTCAATAGGTTGGTTGAACGCGACCGCGCCATCGTCACCGCATCGCCCGGCACCACGCGCGACCTGGTCACCGAGCGCATTTCTCTCGACGGCATTCCCATTGAATTGGTGGACACGGCAGGTTTCCGCGAAGGCGCCCGCGATCTGCTCGAGGAAGCGGAGCAGCTCGGCATCCGCCGCAGCCACGAAGCGCTGGCCGATGCAGCTCTGGTGCTCGTCGTTCTCGACGCCACGCAGCCGCTCAACGATGAGGACCAACGGCTGTTCGCCGCGGTCGAGGGAAGGCCGGCAATTGTTGCGCTCAACAAGAGCGATCTACTGACGGGCGAATCGGAGTTTGCTTCTGCGTCACAGCCCGCACTTGCAGGGCTGGCCTCGCTCGCGACTTCAGCGCTCACCGGCGAAGGAATCGCCGCGCTGCGCGAACGCATTCTGGCGCTTGCGACCGGCGGCGCCGCAGCCGAACCAGGCATGCTGACAAATCTTCGCCAACACCAGGCTGTCACTACCGCGCTTTCGGCGCTCGCCGACGCAGCGAAAGCCAACGCCAGCGGCATTCCACACGAGATGATTCTGATTGACCTCTACCGCGGGCTGTGGGCCCTCGACTCGCTTACCGGCCAAACTACGTCGGACGACATCCTGAACCTGATTTTCTCCACTTTCTGCATCGGAAAATAGACAGGCTCGCGGATTATTCACCGTAGGGCACCCAGATGTTCTTTACCTGCGTGGCGTGCTGCAGGAACCAGCGGCCTTCGGCCTGCACGGGATTGAACCAGTCGTATTCGTGCCCGTCGTTGGTCCACACCTGCTTCATATTGCCGATAGAGGCGGCGCGCACAGCGTCGGCTTCCTCATTGCTGCGGAAGCACCAGATGGCCTCGATGCCGTCGTGCTCGGCGAGGGTCTTTGCCAGCTCCGCGGGATGGCCGGCGACAAGATTCACAACACCGGCGGGCACGTCGCTCGTGTCAAGCAGTTGATATAAGTCGCCGATGATGAGCGGATAGCGATCAGAAGGCACAGCGACCACGGTGTTGCCGACGGCGATGGCCGGGAGCACCAGCGAGAGCAGGCCGAGCAGCGGAGCCTCGGACGGCGCGAGAATTCCGATTGCGCCGACGGCCTCGTTCATGGCGATGGCGATGTTGCGGCCAGGAGGATTGTGGACCTGGCCATCGTACTTGTCGGCCCAGGCGGCATAGGTGAAGATGCGCCGGATAGAGAGGTCAATTTCCATGCTTGCCTGGACAATGCCCGCCTGTTCGGGGCCGGCCTGGACTTCGCTGGGGACATTACTCGGGCGTAGGGCAGTACTCGGTTTTGACCCGGCGGCGCGCGAAAGTCTATGCGCGATTTCGTCGCGGCGTTGGATCATGTTTTCGGCGAGGAAGTAGAGGACCTGCGCGCGGTTGTGCGCTGAAGTTTTCGCCCAGCCTGAGGCATTGCGCGCGGCTTCGACTGCGTTGCGAATGTCTTTGCGGTTTCCGAGCGGAGCTTCGCCGAGCAATTCACCCGCGCGGCCGTAAACCGGGAATGAGTAGCCGGAGTCGGGCCGGGCCTGTTTGCCAGCAATGTACTGCTTAACGGTGCGGTCGATATGTGAAGAGATAAACGGGGTCGTGCTCTCTTGGGCGTCGGTTTCGCCGGAAGCGTCGATTTCCGGAGCGTTGGGGTCTGGGGCGTCGGGGCGAGCCGCTTTCTCGGGCGACGGCGGCAGCGCGTGCAACCACTTCGGCGTCAGGTACTCGAGCATTCCCTCGCGCCCGCCTTCGCGTCCGTAGCCGGATTCGCGATAGCCGCCGAATCCGCAGGCCGCGTCAAATTGGTTGGTGCAGTTGACCCAGACAACACCGGCTTTTACCTGCGAAGCCAGGTCGAGAGCGACGTTAATGTTTTCGCTCCAGACGCTCGCTGCGAGGCCGTAGATGGTGTTGTTGGCCAGCTCAGCAGCTTCGGCCGGCGTGCGGAAGGTCATGGCAACAAGAACCGGACCAAAGATCTCTTCCTGGACGACTATCGACCCGGGATGGACGTCGGTGAGCAATGTTGGTGGGAAGAAGCAGCCTTTCTCAGGCAGAGGATTACTCGGCTGCCAGCACCGCGCGCCCTCGGCCACGCCTGCATCGACCATTTTGCGAATGGACTCAAGCTGCACTGGCGAAACAATCGCTCCAATGTCGATGGCCTTGTCGAGCGGCGGTCCCACGCGCAGCGATTCCATGCGAGTACGAATCTTGGTATAAAGCGTTTCGGCCACGCGCTCCTGCACCAGGAGCCGCGAGCCCGCGCAGCACACCTGACCCTGGTTGAACCAGATG
This sequence comes from uncultured Occallatibacter sp., assembly GCA_964486495.1. Classification (GTDB taxonomy): domain Bacteria; phylum Acidobacteriota; class Terriglobia; order Terriglobales; family Acidobacteriaceae; genus Telmatobacter. The sequence goes on along the minus strand of CAZANC010000004.1, from coordinate 35,229 downwards.
GCGTCGACAAGACCTTCGACCGCGGAGTCGAGATCGGCGTCGTCGAATACGACAAATGGCGATTTGCCGCCAAGCTCGAGCGAGAGTTTTTTATTGGTTTTGGAAGTGGCCTTGCGGATAATCCGACCAACTTCGGTCGAGCCGGTAAATGCGACCTTGTCGATGTCGGGATGTTCGATGAGCGCCTGACCGGTCTTGGCGTCGCAGGTGAGCACGTTGAGAACGCCCGGAGGCAGGCCCACTTCCATGGCCAGCTCGGCAAAGACGAGCGCGGTGAGCGGCGTATACTTCGCCGGCTTGATGACCACTGTGTTGCCCGCGGCGAGCGCCGGAGCGACTTTCCAAGCAAACATCAGGAGGGGGAAATTCCACGGAATGATTTGGCCGACGACGCCGCAGGCCTGGTAGTTGGGAAATTCGGACTCAAGAAGCTGCGCCCAACCGGCGTGGTGATAAAAGTGGCGGGCGACAAGAGGAATGTCGATGTCGCGGCTCTCGCGGATGGGCTTACCATTGTCCATCGTTTCGAGAACAGCGAGACGGCGCGAATGCTTTTGCACCTGACGAGCGAGAGCGTACAAATAGCGTGCACGCTCATGGCCGCTCAGCGCCTGCCACGCGGGAAAAGCTTTGCGGGCGGCGGAGACGGCGGCCTCGACATCGGCGGTGTTTCCCCTGGCAACCTCGGCGAGGGTTTCGCCCGTGGAGGGATCGCTCGTGGTCTGGTACTCGCCGCTTGCGGGCTTTACCCATGCGCCGCCGATGAACTCCTCAAATCGGCGGTGGTGCCGCTCGAGCCACTGCACCGCTTCCTTGGGATCCTCCGGCGCGACGCCGTACTCCATGGTGTAGAACTTTTCCGCAATGCTCACAGCGTCTCCTTGTGACCCTCAGCGAGATCTCTACGCGATGGGATGACGGTACGTAGCCGAATAGCGCCCAGTTAGATGATGCTCCAGTTGGCGCTCGATATCGCCTAACATTCCGCTGGCGCCGAACCGAAAGAGTGACGGCTCCAGCCATGGACGGCCCAGCTCATCCTTCATCATCGCGAGCCAATCCGTCGCCTGCTTCGCCGTGCGAATGCCGCCTGCCGCCTTGAATCCGACCGCGCTGCCCGTGCGTTCGGCGTAGTCGCGAATGCAGCGGACCATCACCAGCGAGACGGGCAGCGTTGCGTTCACGGTCTCTTTTCCCGTTGACGTTTTGATGAAGTCTGCTCCGGCCATCATCGCCACCCAACTGGCGCGGGCAACGTTGCGCAGCGTCATCAGGTCGCCGGTGCCCAGGATGGCTTTCATGTGTGCCGGGCCGGCGGCCTGCCTGAACGCCGCAACCTCGTCGTAGAGCGCTTGCCACTCGCCGTCGAAGACATGCGCGCGAGTAATCACGATGTCGATCTCCTGCGCGCCGGCCTCCACGCTGCGTTGAATCTCTTCCACGCGCTCGGCCAGCGGCGAAAGGCCTGCGGGAAATCCGGCCGAAACCGCGGCGACAGGAATGCCTGAGCCTTCTAGCGCCTTTACGGCCGTCTCGACAAATGCGTGGTAGACGCAGACCGCGCCAACCGTGAGATGCAGACCCTCAATGCCGAGGCCCTCAACGATGTGGCGCTGCAGCGGGTTGCGCGCCTTGGCGCAGAGACGCCGCACGCGGTCGGCCGAGTCGTCGCCGCTCAGGGTGGTCAGGTCCATGCAGGCGATGGCGCGCAGCAGCCAAGCTGCCTGCGTTTCTTTTTTTACTGTGCGCCGCGCGACATGGGTCGCCGCGCGCCGCTCCAGCGCGCTGGTGTTCACGCGCACACCTTCAACCCAATCCAGATTGAGCGGAATGCGCCGGTTGGGCTCGAGGGCGCGTCCATTCAGGACGACGGGGATGGGCTTCACGATATGGGGCGTGGGGTGGGGCGTGTTGTTTGTTGACGTGATGGGTTGGAGGGCCATGGAAGTGACTCCGCAATGGGCTGAATCGCTGAATTCAGCGAAAAAAGACGAGCTCCTCGCCTTCACTTGGAGGAGCCCGAGTAGAAGTGAAGGATAAATCTCTGGCAGGTGCAAAGCAACCGAGCAATTGGTTCATCTGAGCTTTGAGCGCGGTGTTTGAGCGGAAAAAACGTGACGACCGGCTACGGCTTGAGCACTGTCAATCCGGGGACGGCTGCGAAACGCTTGGTGTTGAAGGTGACGATCGCGGCGCCGGATTCCTTGGCGGTTGCCGCGAGCATCAGGTCATGGGGGCTCATCCTCTGGCTTGCAGCCTCAACGTCGGCCCACAAGCGCGCATGTTCAACGGCTGCCTTTTCGGTGTACGGAACGACCTCAAATACAGTGAGCACGCTTTCCAGGTACTTTTGCCGCCGAGCGCGGTGAACGCCGCTGGCGCGCTCCACGCTTCGCCATAATTCAGCCACCGTGATGGCCGCGAGCTTGATCTCCTCGTCGGGATGCGAACGAAGCCATGCGTCGAGGTCGAACGCCTTTCGCTCGGCCTGAATGATCACATCGGCATCGATCAGAAACGCCACTGCCTCACCTGCGGCTGCAACGATCCGCGCGCCTGTTCCAGATCGTGCAGCCAGGAAGTGGCTTCTTCTTCGCCGACGTGGACGCCTTCGACGGCCTTCTGGAATGCAGCGGCTAGCTCCTGTCCTTTGGGGGGCAGCGATTCAGCCGGCTCGATGCGCGCCACTGGCACACCGCTCTTGAGCAGGATGAAGCTTGTGCCTTGGTAACGCGCACGATTCACGCAGTCAGCAAAGTTCCGCGATGCTTCTGTTACGCTGATCGAAACCGGATCCATGGAGTCAGATTATCAGATTTCTTGGACCGACACACGGGTCGGGGCTCGAGTCCAGGCTTCGATCTGGCTCATTCGATTGCAAATCGCTCCATCAGGGTGTCGAAGTCCTCGAGGCGCGCGTATTCGATGATGACTTTGCCGCGACCATTGTGGTCCTCGATGGTGACTTTCAGCCCGAGGGCTTGCTGGAGGCGTTCCTGAGCATCGCGAACGTTAGCGTCTACGGGCACCGGCGGCTTGGGTCCCTTCTTTGACTTGCGGCTGGGGTCGATGAGCTCCTGAACGTAGCTCTCTGTCTGGCGAACAGAAAGCGAACGTTCGACGACCCGCTGGGCTGCGGTCTCTATCTCCTCGGCATGCTCGAACGCGAGGAGCGCGCGCGCATGGCCGAAGGTCAGCTCCCCGGACTCGACGCGCGCCTGAACCGACGACGGCAGCTTGAGCAAGCGAAGGAAGTTGGCTACGGTGGCACGGTCCTTGCCGGTGCGCTGCGCCATCTGCTCCTGGGTCATGTGAAACTCGCGCGAAAGCCGCTCGAAGGCCCGGGCCTGCTCCATCGGGTTCAGGTCCGCGCGCTGAAGATTCTCGACGATGGTGATTTCCATCGCCTGCTCGTCCGAGACCTGGCGGAGGATGGCTGGCACGGTGGTCTTGCCGGCGATCTGCGAGGCGCGCCAGCGGCGCTCGCCGGCAATCAACTGAAAGCGACCGCCTGCGATGGGACGAACCAAGACCGGCTGCACAACCCCGTTGGCGGCGATAGAGGCAGCCAGCTCAGCGAGCTGTTCCTCATTCACCTTTGAGCGCGTCTGGAAGGGATTGTGGTCGATTTGATTGAGAGGAATCTCGCGTGGCCTTCCTCCCTCGGTTTCGGGAACTGGGGAGACCTGTGCTCGCGGCAGCAGAGAGTCAAGGCCTTTGCCGAGTGCGCGGCGCTTGGGGTCGATGGCGGCTGTGGTCATAAAGCAGAATCCTCAATGGGCAGTAAATACAACAGAGTGAATAAGCTCCGGTCTTGAATGCCTCGTCCACCGGGCGGCCAACGGTCACGTGTAGGGCCAGAATGTGCCCTTGGCTCTCGGACGGTCAGCTGCGATTGCTTGTCGTTCCGCCGCGCGCGGGCTCTCAATCTGATTGCGAGCCAGGAACTCCCAAGCCAGTTCGAAGTAGGCTTCGGCGCCCCGGGAACGCGAGTCGTACAAAGCGACGGGCTTGCCGTGGCTTGGCGCCTCGGCCAAGCGGACGTTGCGTGGGATGACGGTTTTATAGATGATCTCGCGAAAGTGCTCGCGAAGAGTCTGAGTGACTTGCTGGGCGAGGTTGGTGCGGTCGTCGTACATCGTCAACAGAACGCCCTCGATGGAAAGGTCCGGATTGTAGGCAGAGCGCACACGTTCAAGGGTTGAGATCAGCTCCGAGATCCCCTCGAGCGCAAAGTACTCGGCCTGCATGGGCACGATGAGGGTTTCCGCGGCAGAGAGGACGTTCAATGTGAGCAGATCGAGTGCGGGTGGGCAATCGAGGAAGATGAGCTCGTAACTGTCCTTGATGGGTTCAAGGCTGGTGCGAAGGCGTGTGGCTCGATCATCCGCCGAAGCCAGCTCAATGTTTGCGCCGGTGAGGTTCTTCGATCCGGGCAAGAGCGAAAGGCCATCGACCTCGGTGGGCAGAATGACTTGTTCCGCGAGACTGTCGCCCATGAGGACGTCGTAGACGGAATGACGGCTGTCATCGCGTTGAAGGCCGAGGCCGGAGGACGCGTTGGCCTGGGGATCGCAGTCAACGAGGAGGATTTTGAGGCCCTCGAGCGCGAGGCAGGCGGATAGATTGATGGCCGTTGTGGTTTTGCCCACTCCTCCTTTTTGGTTCACGAGACCGATGATCTTACCCATGGCAATTCAGAGTAAAACGACAGTGGTCCGCGCGTTTGTGCTTGCGTTGTGGGAAACGGGGCGAAGTTGTGGAAAGCGGCTGTGAGGCGTTTGGGGAGTTGGGGAGCAACTCGTTTGGGTGGAAGAGGTTTGAGCGAGGTGTGTTGGTGAGGGGCTGAGGCGCAGAAAAAAGGGCTCGTGGTGGAAAACTGTCTTCAGGCGAGGCTCATTTTGCCTGGACGCTTGGAGGCGTTCCATTTTGGTGCGATGTCCGAAATGAGCCCGATTTGAGCCAGTTTGGAGGGATATGTTCCACGTGGAACAATTGATGCTCCGTCTTTAGCCGCGGTCTCGAGCCAAGGCACTCCGTGTTCCACGTGGAACACTGTAAGGCCATTCGGCCGGACTAGGCCAGGGTCACTCGACCAGGCCGGGGCAGTTGTCACCGAGGCAATCGAACCCAACCATTCTGAGGTGGGGTCGAATGCCCCTGTCACCAGGCTCCCCGAGGGGGCACCCACACACACCCCCATGGTTTCGCGCAAAGTCCTGATCCCGTGCGAGTTGAACGGTGCCATCTCGCCGAAGTTCCTTTCGTTGTCGAAGTTAGCGTCAAAGTCCTTATTACAAATGGTTTGCGCGGTTGTTTCTTCACAGCGGAGTTGACCCGTGAGGAAATAGCTTGGTTGACCGTTTATAGGTTGAGTATGCGCCGGAACCAGGAAATGATCGGCAAACTTGGGCAGGAAATTATGGAGTGAATAGGTGACAGAGAAGACAGGTGGTTAGGGCGACCTGAACGCGCGCACCAAGACGATTGGGGGCTTGACAGCGAGGAAGCAGGGAGCAAGGAAGGCCGAGGTCAGGCCTGCAAGCTGATTGCCCGGCCCAATGCCAAGGTTCGAGATTCGCTGCCGGGCAGGCGGATGGGAGACTTCCAGCGAAATTGCGCACCGGCGGCCGTTTGTAGCTCGGGGAAGTGGGAATCTGTTGTCATCAATGCAAGCCAGCCGTCGGGCGCCACGAGCTTGACTGCCGCTGCAACCGCGAGGGGCATTTTCTCAACTGCGCGCAGAATTACGCAATCAAAGGCGGTTTGAACTACCTCGGCGCGATCGGGATGGACCTTTGCCGAAATTCCCAGGACTCGCACGGCCTCCTGGAGGAATGCGGCTTTCTTGCCGTTGGACTCGGCCAGCGTTACGGCGATTTGGGGCCGACAGAGGGCGATGGGAATTCCGGGCAGGCCGCCGCCGGAGCCGAAATCGAGCAGGGTGGCGATCTCCGGGGGAAGAGATTGATCAACCGCAATCGATTCAATGATATGGCGCGATAGGATACCTTCTTCGTCGCGAACGGAACTGAGATTGATTCGTTGATTCCAGCGAACAAAGAGCGAAATATAAGCTTCGAATTGGGCGACCGTCTCCTTGTCGAGAGGCTCCAAACCTGTCGTTCGCAGGAGGTCATTAAGCCGCGAGCCGGCGTCTGAGGCCGTCATAGGTCAGTCTTTCGCTTTCAGGTTCCCGCTATCGGAGGCGTTCACCTGTGGTGTCTGCCACGCGCTGGCGGCCTGCACGAACGCGGATTTTTCTTTGTTCTGCCACTCCTCTGCTGCCCCAATGAACGCAGAGAAGATCGCGCGAGAAAATTCACTTTGCTCGCAGGTGCGCTCGGGATGCCACTGCACGCCGACGACAAAGTGATCGGGCGCATCGAGCTCAACCGCTTCGATCACCCCATCGACGGGCGAGACGGCAGCGACGCGCAGATTGTTGCCAGCAGTCCGAATTGCCTGATGATGGCTTGAGTTCACCTGCGCGTTCGACTCGCCAGCGTGCGCGAGGATCTCCTTCAGCCGCGATTGATCTGCGATTCTCACCGGATGCGCTTCGACGACCTCGCGGCCGGGCCGGTGATTGACGGGAGTTTTCAAATCCTGAATGAGCGAGCCGCCGCGCCACACGTTGAGCGTCTGCGTACCGTGGCAAATGGCGAGGATGGGCTTGCGATGATCGAATGCGTCCTGCAAGAGCAGCTCGTCAGCCACGGCGCGGGCGGCGTCGTTCGATGCGGTTTCAGGCGCGGGTGTTTCGCCGTAAAGCGAGGGATCGACGTCGTGGCCGCTGCCGGGCAGCAGAACTCCCTGCACGTTGGCGAGCAGTTTGGCGATGTGGGCTGGATCCGTTTTGAGAGGCACCACGACAGGTTCCGCGCCTGCAGCCTCGACCGCGGCGATATATTGCGGCAGCGAGCGCCGGTTGTATTCGGGTTCGTCGCTTGTGGGCTCGGGGATGGCGATGCGCGGGGGCATGGTGCAAGTGTAACGGGCGCGGTGCGACAGAGCGATTCGCGCTTTCGGGTTCAGGTTGAGAAACCTACGGAGACTTCCGCATAGCCGGTGATACGCTCGGAGGCCCGCGGTTACCTTTCCAGTTGCCCGTCTGGGCTCACTACCGCTGTCGAGCAGCCAACGTCCAGAGTTGGATAGTCTGTGCATTGCTGGGTCTTAACGTCAGAGGCTGACCATCCAAACAGTTCGCGATTGCGGTCCCACCGCCAAAGAATCGCATGGTGATCGGGAAACAGGAGCACCTCATCGCCGTAGTAGTTGAGATCAGCAATCTCCGTGCGGTGAGCAGAGACTTCCTGTGCGAGATCATCACGCCCGAGCGCGTGCATGTCAGCGGCGAAGATTCGCATTGCCTTCTCGCTCATCGATACATCCTTTACAAAAATGAGCCAGGCCCCTAGGTTCGGGTATTTTTTCAGCGAGACCATGATCCATGGATTGTCGAGAACGACGCGCTCGTATCGTTGTCCCCCTTGGAGGAAGGTGTCGATAAGATGGCATCTCCGCCCTCGAGGGGAAAGACGGTCGCGACCACCAGGTTCGTGGGAAAGCTCGACTGGCGCACATCCGCCTGCAAAGTCTCAACGCCGGGCTTGGGAGGATCCGGGCCGAAATGCAGGCCAATGTGTCCTGAAACTTCGGACCGACGGATTGTGTAGTTGCGACGCAGGCGTGCAAGAGCATCTCCGGCTATGTCTTCCGAACGATGCGTTGCCACTCTCCCTTGATTGCGCCCGGCATCTCGAAAACAATCTGGTCTTCCAGGCCCTCGCCCTGGAGGCGTTCCCTGTTGACCGCACGAATGGGCAGCAGATTCGAAATAGCACGCGAAATGCCAGCGTTGTACGTACGAGTTGTTTTCCCGTTGGCCTGACAGGTCCACGGAAGCATGAATGCGGGTTGATTTTCGCTTTCCGCCGAGATGGTTGTGCCGTTCTTAAAGCGGAGGACGATGTGAACCCAAACAGCGTCGTCGGTCCAGCTGGCGCTAACGACGTTAGGAATTATCCTCTGGATCAGAGCAAGGTCAGTGAACGACTTTCTAATGAATTCCTGCTGCCCCCGATCGTTCGGCTCTCCCAGCGTTCCGAAGTGCTTTGCAGCATCACCGGCATGATCCGCCGGCCATGTGGGGGTGACCCCAAGGTTCGAGAGCGAAGGAGAGCTCATAGTCGGAGCGCTCAGGGCCCGAACCAACGCCATCACTTCACGTGTGCTGACAGTGTCTTGAGAAAACCGAGGCTCTTGTTCGCGAGCATGGATATCTGGGGAGCGATCTGGATCGGAACTGATGATCTGGAACTGGTTGTAGTCGGCAGAGATCGTATCTGGATTCCAACTCCTTTTGAAGACTCCATGATCGTTCGTGATCGTGACGACGGACCGTGCGGCTCTCTCGGATCCGGCCCAAGCAGGGAAAAGCTCGATTCTTTCAACTTCGGATGATAGGGACTGTGTAAGCGCCGCGTGTGCGAAAAGAGTTACGAAGCAAAAGGCGGGACAAGCCAGACGGGCTTTACGAGAGCGATCCATCGTAAGAATTCTCTTGCGAGGAAGATACACCAGCTTACGCCAACCGCGCAGTTTCACGCGACAGGCGCAGGCGATTCCGTCGTCGCTTGCGTGGACTGGCTGAGCATTTGTTCAATCGCCGCACGAAGACGCTCGGTCAACTCGCCGTTCTGGCGCACGGTCATGCCTTTGGTCTCGATCGGTTCGCCGACATGGACGGTGAGTTTAGAGGGATAGAAGTATTTGGTGTGAATGGGCAGCACATCGAAGACGCCACTGAGCGCGATGGGAACGAGCGGCACCTGGGCACGGATGGCGAGGTAGGCTGCCCCGGGGAGGAAGGGCCGCAATGCGCCGGTCGAGGTGCGGCCACCCTCAGGAAAAACGAAGAGCGGCATTCCGGCGCGCAACGCTTTGACTGCTCCGCCGAGCGAGGAGAGCGTGGCATGCGGGTTTGCGAGGTCGATGGGCATTTGGCCGGAGCGGCCTAGATACCATCCGATCATTGGCCATTGCCAGAGATCTTTCTTCGCCAGGATGCGGAACTGGAAGGGCAGAGAGCCGAAGATGACGGGCGTGTCCATGTACGACGTGTGGTTGGAGACGTAGACCGCGACGGGGCACTTGCGGAAGTTTTCCGCGCCTTCGATTTTCAGCCTCGAAAACGAGAGACGCACAAAGTTTCGGCCCCAGAAATGCGCGATGCGATGCTGCATGCGGCCCGTCTTGTCGACCACAGAAACTAGAAACGCGGTGGATGCGCAAACCGCGGTGAGCACCAGCATGAGCGGCCCTTGCAATCCGTAGCTGAGCCAGACGTAGAAGCGGGGCAGCGGGTTGGGGCGCGGGCTCATGACGATTCGCTTTTTCCCGATAAGAGTTTGCCGCGCGCCTCGCCGACAAGATAAACCGATCCACAGACGACGGATACGCCGCCGGCTGCGCGGTCTTGATTGATGCGTTCCTGGGCCATTTCGAGAGCATCGGTCACAGAATCTGCCGCGACCGCATGCGTTCCGGTTACCGCGGCTGCGGCCAGCAGATCGTCGATGGCTGCGGCACGCGCGGTGTGGATGGGCGCAACGATTACCTCGTCGAAGAGAGGAAAGAGAATCTGCGCCATTTCGTCGAGGGGCTTGTCGCGCAGGCAACTGAAGACGAGCACGTGCGGCTTGTGAACTTCAAGGATTGCGCGGATCCCCGCGCGTAACGCCCAAGCGCCGGCAGGGTTGTGCGCAACGTCGAGGATCCACTCAACACCATTCTTTGCGATGCGTTCCAGTCTTCCTGGCCAGCGCGTCCGGCGAATCCCATTTTCGATTGCGGCGGGCGGGATTGAAAAACCGTGGTGGGCAGCAAGCTCGACTGCAGCCGCGATGGCAAGGGCGACGTTCCGCTGCTGATGAGCTCCTGCCAGCGGCGAGTCCACTTTAATCGCCGCTCCCAATGCGTCGACTGTGTACGGGCCGCTTGTTCCTGCTGCGGGCACATAGGGAACGGCGCTGACTCCGCGCACGTCCAGCTCAGTGGCGACCTCGCCGAGGACCTGGTTCGCCTCAGGATGCTGCGGCAGGGTGATCATGGTTCCACCGCCGCGCAGGATTCCAGCCTTTTCGCGCGCGATGGCAGAAATGGTGGGGCCAAGCCATTCCATGTGGTCGAGAGAGATGTCGGTGACTATTGAGAGCAGCGGGTTGACGACGTTGGTGGCATCGAGGCGTCCGCCCATGCCGACCTCGAGAACGGCTACGTCGACTTTGCTCTCGGCGAAATAGAGGAAGGCCAAAGCGGTGAGTATCTCAAAGTAGCTGGGCAGCTGCGGCAGACGGCCGGAGAGAAGCAACTGCTGGCCCGCATCGTGGACACGGAAGTAGAGGCGGGCGAAGTCTCGGTCGGCGATTTCAGAAGAGTTTTGGGGGCGGCCAATGCGGATGCGTTCATTGGGCCTCTCCAGGTGGGGCGAGGTGTAGAGGCCGGTGCGCCGGCCTGCTTCAGAAAGGATTGATGCGAGCGTTGCGGCGGTCGAGCCTTTGCCGTTGGTGCCCGCGATGAGCACGGCGGAGAATTGCGTCTGTGGGTCGCCGAGGGCGTTGAGCAGTATGCGGACCTCATCCAGCGAGAAGCGACGCCGCGGCTGCCCTGGGCGCGCGTAGAGCTCCGGCGCCAGAGAATTCAGTTGCTCGATAGCCGATGCGTAGGACATGAAAGGTTAAGTATAAGAGGCGAGTGACAGGCTCGTCCCGTGGGTCATTTGAGTTTGGCAAATAGCCGATCGGCATTGGTTGAAAGCGGACCACTGTGCAAGACGTGCTCGCCGCAACGTGTTGCACTGGTGGGTCGTGGCTCGGGCATTCACACAAGCTCAACACATTCCACAGGTGATTCCGAGGCTGCTGTGGGAGAAGTGGGAAACAAGTGCACCACTCGGGTCAGGCGAGCTCGTTTTCCGGCTTGTTCGATTTAGCGCGCTGTGATTTAGGAAACTTGCCCACCACTCAACTTGCTTCCCCTAAGCTACATTGCTCGGATTCCCACTTTTCCGAACACAACTACGGGTACTACTAGTTTATTTGTATCTCTTCTCATACCTAACCACTCCCCGTAGCGCAGAAGACCGACGGCGAGGAACGCACCTTACGGAATGCGGCGAGCGAAAGAGGTACTCGGCGTCTCCCTAAGCGGGAGCCCGTTCGCGGAATTCACAGAATCAGCCCGGTTTTCCACGCGCACACATGTCGCAGGATGACTACAATCGGGATGAAGAAAAGCAGCCGCTTCCGATGACCTGCAAGTTGTTATAGAGTGAGGGCATAGGGCGCGGCTTTACCGAGCAGGGGTGGGGTATGCCGAGTGCCGAAGCCGAAGTTGAGAAGCCAGCGGGGCGATCTGGGGTCGGGGCTGGGGTCGGAAATGGGGCCGAGGGGGCAGCGATGGAGATTACGGTAAGCCGCCAGGATTTGGTGAAGGAACTTACAGCGACGCAGAGCGTGGTGGAGCGCAAAACCACGATCCCGATTCTCTCCAACTTTCTGCTGGAGGCCGACGAGGATCGCTTGAATATTACTGCCACCGATCTGGATCAGGCTATCCGCACCAGTGCCCAAGTGAAAGTGAAGAAGGCGGGCGCGTGTACGATTCCCGCGCGCAAGCTTTACGACTACATCAAGCTGCTGCCCGATGGCGACATCTCAATCAAACTGCTTGAGAATCACTGGGTGCAGATCAGGAGCGGCCGATCGAATACGAAGATGGTCGGCATGGCGCGCGCGAACTATCCGCAGGTGCCCGAGTTTCCGACTGTCGCCTCGACCAGCATCTCTCTCGTCTCACTGCGCACGCTGATTGCGCGGACGATTTTCGCGATCTCGAATGAGGAGTCGCGCTACACACTCAACGGAGCGCTGCTGGTCCTGAAGGCCGAGTCGCTGGCGATGGTCGCGACTGACGGCCACCGGCTTTCGTTTGTTGAAAAGCCAGGCGAGACGCTGGAGGGCATCAGTGGGGAAAAGCGTGTGCTCATTCCGCGCAAGGCGCTCCAGGAGCTGCAGCAGTTGCTGGCCAACTCCGAAGCAGAAAAGGTGGAGTTTGCCGACGACGAACACACGCTGTTCTTCCGCGTTGGTCATCGCACGCTGAGCAGCCGCAAGCTGACGGGGCAGTTCCCGAACTTTGAGGCGGTGATGCCGCGCGACAACACAAAGTTTGCCGTGGTGCGATCGAGCGAGCTCTCCCAAGCGATCCAGCGTGTGGCGCAGTTCGCCGACGAGCGATCGGGAGCGATTCGCATGAAGCTCGAGGACAACGAGCTGAAGGTGAGCGCGAATTCGACGGAGTCAGGCGAGAGCGAAGACACGATCGACACGCCGTATGCGTCAGAGGCGATCACGGTCGGATTCAACTCCGGCTACATTCTCGATTTTCTCAAGGCGCTCGACAACGCGGGCGAGGTTCGTTTGGAGTTCAAGGACGCACAATCGGCCGGCCAGATGCGGCCCGAAGATCCAGACGCCGAGTACAAGTACCGCTACGTGTTGATGCCGATGCGCATCTGACGCGATTTGTTTGCGGGAGCGCTTCTCTTGAGGCCATTCATGACCTCTCGTCTCTGCTTGCTGCTTGCGATGCTTGCTCTGATGTCGGTGGCGGCCGTAGGCATTCACGCGCAGACCCAGGCGGCGACTCAACCTCACATGCGCTTTCAGCTTTACTGCGGCTATACATTCCTTTCCAACTCCTTCAATGGGCTGCCGGGAGCGCGCCAGCCGCTGAACGGCTGGGACGCATCCATCAGCGTGCCGGGCCACCACGACCTGCACTTCAAGTTTGAAGCCTCAGGATACCGGGGCACGAACCAGGGCGCTTCGCAGAATTCGGTGTTCATCATGGGCGGGGCACAATACAACCACCGCTTCGGCAGAGAGACTGCTTTTGTGGAGGCGCTCGCGGGGGATGGCGGCTTGCCCAGATACTGGGGACCAAACGGAGCGCCCGGAGAGACAGCCTCGTGGGTATCGGTGCTTGGCGGCGGACTGGACACGCCGATCTCGCGGCGATTCGCCTTCCGCGTCAGCGGCGGCTACCAGTGGTCCAATTTCAAGCTGATTAATAACATCGCCCAGATCCTCCCGGTACAGACCCCCGGCTTGCCCAACAACTTCTGGCGGATTTCGAGCGGGTTGGTGTGGGGCTTTTGAGGCGGACACACGCTAGCGAGCCGGAAGCGACACAGAAGCGAACGAGAAGTGAAGTGGGCGACTGATAATCCAAATTGACAAGGGAATCGGCTGTTACGCGGCGGCCGGGGCAGCGAGGAAGTGCAGGGCGCGGATCAGGTAGGCTTTCAGAGCGTGGCGATGCACGACTGCGTCGAGAAATCCCTTTTCGAGCAGGAACTCCGAGCGCTGGAAACCTTCAGGGAGTTTTTGGCGGATGGTCTGCTCGATGACGCGCGGGCCGGCGAAGCCGATGAGGGCGCCGGGTTCGGCGATATTGAGGTCGCCGAGCATGGCGAAGCTGGCTGTGACGCCGCCGGTGGTGGGGTCAGTGAGCACGCAGATATAGGGCACACGCGCATCGTCGAGTTGGGCCAGCGCGGTGGAGATTTTGGCCATCTGCATCAGGCTTACCACGCCCTCCATCATGCGCGCCCCGCCTGAAGCGGCCACAACAATCAGCGGCTTGCGCGTCTCTCGCGCGCGGTCAACGGCGCGTGCGATGGTCTCGCCTACGACTGCTCCCATTGAGCCGCCGATGAATGCATACTCCATGGCGCTGAGGACGACTTCATGAGGACCTAACTGGCCGACGGCATTCAGGATGGCATCGTCGAGGCCGGTGTCCTGGCGTGCCTTGCGCAGACGCTGCTTGTAGGGCTTTACGTCAGTGAAGTTGAGCGGATCGGTAGAGCGCAAGCCGCCATCAACCAGCGTGTAACCGGGCTCGAGGAGCGTGTCAATTCTTTCGCGGGCGGAGAGCTTGAAGTGATGCTGGCATTTGGGGCAGACCAGGAGATTGACTTCAAGATCCTGCTTATAAATGGGTTGGCGGCAGCCGGGACACTTGACCCACAGGCCCTCGGTGCGGACGTTCTTCGCGCCCGCTTCGGGCCCGTTGTCCGGTCCGGGACCACCCGGTCCAGAAGAATACTCGCCGTTTTCGCGCCTAAACCACGACATACCGAACCCAATTGTAAATGGATGGCCCGCAAGCCACGGCCTAACTTTTTGTCGGCGGGGGAGCGGTTCCCCCGCGTAGATAAGCGTCGTCGCCGACGATCCAATCCTGCCGCGGCGGTGAGAACACAGCGAGGCGAATAGCCGGGTACCCGGAACATCGCCGGCGCAACCTGCGTAAAGACAAAGCTTGGCTGTGACGTTTTGGGGTGATAACGCTCTATGGAAGCTAGCAATGTGGTACGAATCTTGCAGGAGTTAGAAATCCGGCCAGGGTGATGATTCATGTTTGAGATCTCGCGCACGGTTGTTTCGATGAGCACCGCGGGCCTGCTTGTGCTTGCGGCCGGCATAGTGGCGCGCCGCCATGGGCTGACCCGCGGTTCATTGCTTGACCGCGCGATCGCGCTGGGGCGGATTTTTGTGGCGGCTCCGCTGGCGACCTTTGGCGCTCTGCACCTGGCTGCGGCACAAGGGCTCACGGGGATGGTTCCCACGTATTTGCCGTGGCCATTGTTCTGGGTTTACATTGTCGGTTTCGCACTCATCGCCACGGCGCTTAGCCTGATCTTCGACCGGCTAGTGCGTTGGTCGGGCTTGTTGTGCGGCGCGATGTTTCTGTTGTTCGTAGCGATGTTGGATATTCCCGGGGTCATCGCGCAGCAGCACGATCGCTTTGGCTTTGCACTGCTAGCGCGAGAAACGGCATTCGGATGCGGATTGCTGGCCCTTGGCGCAAGCGCAGGCCTGCGATGTTCAAGCTTGACGCGGCTGGTGACGCCGTGCCGCATCGCGTTCGCACTCGTTGCGCTGTTCTATGGGGTCGAGCATTTTCTGCACCCCGAGTTTCTGCCTGGCGTGCCTCTTGAGAAACTGACGCCGGCATGGGTGCCGGCGCCGCGTCTATGGGGATATACGATTGGTGCGTTCCTGCTCGCGTGCGGTTTATTGCTTCTGGCAAATCGATGGGCGCGGCAGGCAGCTGCGTGGCTCGGAATCGCTCTTACCGTGACGGTGGTTGTCATCTACCTGCCGTTGCTGGGACCGGCTCATGGAACCGACGAGGTCGTCGAGGCGATCGACTATATATTCGACACACTTCTATTCGCCGGGACGGCACTGATTGTTGGCGAGGCGTTGGGCCGAATGCAAATGGGCGACGGGAACGGGCCCCGGTCAAGCTGAACGCTCCGCAATCAATGCCTCGCGACGCCAATCAATCCCGCGGCTTTTCCGGTGCTCCGCGCAGATAGGCGTCGTCGCCGTCGATCCAATCCTGGCGCGGCGGATTGAAGATGTCGAGCGCCACCGAGTCCTCGAGCGCGACGACTTCGTGCGGCAGGTGCGGCGGAATCGAAAGAACGTCGCCTGCGCGCACGACGACTTCCTTGCCGTCGACGATGAAATTCAGCGCACCTTCAACCACGTGGCTGATCTGCTCGTGAACGTGGTGATGCATGGGAACGTGCGCGCCCTTCTTCAGGACGATGCGCGCGAGCATGACGTTGGTTCCTACGACATACTGCCGCGTGATCAGCGCATTCAACGGTTCCGGCTTGATGTCGACCCAGCGAGAGTGCTTGCTTTCTGGCATGGCGCGCCTCCTTCGTCGGTCAGTGCTCGATTCCGTGCTGGTCAGTACTCGATGCCGCGCTGCGCGAGAATGCCTTTCTGGTAGGCGTGCTTCACTTCGCGCATCTCCGTCACGGTATCGGCTAATTCCACCAGCAAGGGGTGGGCGTTGCGCCCGGTCAGTATTACGTGCACCATCTCCGGTTTTGCCTTCAGCGCCTCAGCCACCTCAGCCGGATCGAGCATCCCGTAGCTGATGGCGTAGTTAATTTCGTCCAGCACCACCAGATCCCAAACGCCCGAGTCGATCGCCTCGCGCGCTTCCTGCCACGCCGCCTGCACCAGGCGAATGTCTTCGGGGTCGGCTTCAGCGCCGCCGACCTTCACAAATCCTCGCCCCATTTGCCGAATTACAAAGTTGCCCACGAAGTTCGGTCCCAGGGCTTCAACTGCGTCCAGCTCACCGTAATGCCACGAACCTTTGATGAACTGCAGCACGAGCACCTTCATGCCGCATCCGACGGCGCGCAAAGCCGTGCCCAGCGCCGCGGTGGTCTTGCCTTTGCCGGGGCCGGTATTGATCAGAATCAGTCCGCGACGCGTGTCTGCCATAGTGAGGTTTCAGGTTTCAGGTGTCAGTCGGACGTGCTGTAGCGTTCGATCGTAGTTTGTTCAGAAGGGCGAAGAGCATCTTCCCAACTTCCTGCGAGAGGGATTCCGATTCATCGAGCAGCTTCGGATTGCCCATGTTCAGTGACCTGGCAATCTCCAGCTATGTCTGCAGCTCGAAGTTCGAGCCACGAGCGAACCAGAGAAAATTCCGATATTCCGGTATCCCCGACCGCCCGTGGCCTTCGGCAATATTGCTTGGAACCGAGACTGCTGCGCGACGCAATTGACTGGCCAGTCCGTACAATTCTTCCCGAGGAAATCCCTGTGTGAGCTTGTAAACACAAGTGGCCAACTTCATCGATTTTTGCCAGACCGTCCATTCACGAAATAATTGCAGCATGAAAAACATCCCTTCACTTGCGGGCCTGCTTGCGGTTTCTGAAACCTGACACCTGAAACCTGCTGCCTAATGCCCTTTGTGGTACGGATGACCCGTGAGAATTGTACATGCGCGATAGAGCTGCTCAGCCATCACGAGGCGGGCGAGTTGATGAGCCAACGTCATCGGTCCCAGCGAGAGCAGCCCGCCGCGGCGTTTGCCTTCTGCTCGCGCCTCCTCTGACCACCCATCCGCCGGTCCGATGGCGAAGACGACATGCTGCGTGCCACCATTGCGGCGGCCCCCAAGCCAATCTGCAAGCGCCTCGGAGCTCATCAGGCGTCCACGTCCATCCATAAGGAGGAGCGCAGGCTCTGTGCGGCCGCTTTGCCGGCTGAGCCAGTCAAGAAATACCGATTCGGTCCTGAAGGCCTGGCTGGTGCAACGGGCAACACCAACACAACGCTTGAGATAGTCGCGTATTGGCTTCTCGTACAGATCGCGCGATCGCGATTGAGCGCCGATATGTGCGAGGGTAACCTGCATCGTGAGGAGAATACCTTAGAGCGCCGACCAGGGAACGCAATTCTAGATCGGTTCCACAATTCACATGCCCCTTTTTGGCGTCTTGCGGGTGGCTTTTACTTCCACCCCACAGACGAAGACCTGTCTGCGGGGACCCCGTAATGAAAAAGCCACTTGGCGGTTGCGGACCTAAGTAGGGCAATTGTCGAACCGCTGTCTCAGGGCGATCTCTCTCAAAATCTGAAACTTGGGTTCGATTCCTGGATTACTTGAAGCCAGTTCTATGGAAATTCATTGTGGCAAATCCGGGGTTCGAGGCCAAGTTGCGCGGCTTACACAAAAAGGGGATAGTCAACCCCTTTGTTTTCTATTAATAAGCTGTAAGAGGGTGTCATGTTCAGATTGGCCCCCCGCGTGCCGGGTTAGCTGCGAGAATCTGTTCCCGATTTGGATAGGTACCCGCTTGAACTCGGATTCGAAGCGTCGGGAACATTCGATCTAGCCCTCACTTCTCAATGTCATTTGAATTGCTTTGCGGCATTTGGCAAGGCGAGTGGCCGTTTCACAAGGACGAAAGGAAGTCAGCAAGCCAACGCGACTTCCCGATTGAGAAGAAAACGTTTCAGCTCACAGCGGAGGATTCAGGATGCGGATTCAGCGGTTTCATTCTGCAATGTTGGCGCTCACCCTTTTGGTGCTTGTTGGTTCTCTCGCGTTTGTCGTTACCCCGGCGGCTGTCGGTCAGATTACTGCGGCCGCGATCCACGGCACAGTCACCGATCCCAGCGGAGCCGTGCTTCCCGACGCCACCGTCACGGCGCTCAACACCTCCACGGGAATTTCGACAGAAACCACCTCGAACAAGAGCGGGTATTTTCTTTTTCCCGAGCTCCAGGTGGGTGGTCCGTACTCGGTTACTGTTTCGGCAAGTGGCTTTGAGAACTTCGTGGCCACTGGGCTGACGCTGAACGTGAACGACAATCGCGAAGTGCTGGCCACAATGAAGGTCGGCGGAACCGCAGCGACCGTTCAAGTGACAGCCACAGCGTTGCAGGTTGAGACTTCAAATACGCAGCTGCAGCAGATTATTACCTCAGACCAGCTTGAGAGCATACCGATGGAAGGGCGCGACGCTGCCGGGCTGCAGAAGTTTGAGGCCGGCTCGGTCGAATCCTCCGACCGCTTCGGCACCTACTCCAGCAATGGCAGTCAAACCCCGCAAAACGATGTCGTCCTGGACGGGGCGGACAACAACGATGGCCCCCTGCAGGACGAGGGAATCATCGTGAATCCCGACGCGCTTCAGGAGGAAAACATCGTCACCAGCACCATGAACCCAGAGTTTTCCCGCAACTCCGGCGCTGTGGTGAACGAGGTCATCAAGTCCGGCACCAACAGCATTCATGGTGAGGGCTTCGAATACTACCGCGACACGTTTATGAACAACGCCAACTATTTTTCTCCGGTCGACCCCACCACCGGTTTAAAGATCCGGCCCATCTTCCATCAGAATCTTTACGGCGGCACGCTGGGAGGGCCGATCTTCAAGAACAAGCTTTTCTTGTTCGTTGCGTATCAAGGCGACCGCAACACAACCTCGACAACTGCAGCGACCTCCACATTCTCGGGAACCAAGGGTTCAGGTGCGACGGGCAATTTTGCAGGCGACTTCTCGGACGACCCGAACTGGGCCGATGGATTCGCTTCGAACAGCGCGGGTTTAACCGGCAATCCGATTCCGTTCGCGATCGGCTCCTGCCCCAAGGGAACAGCCTGGAATGTCTGCTTCCCCGGAACCACTGTTGTAATTCCCCCGTCCGAGTGGAACTCGATCGCGTCGAATCTAATCAACAAGTACGTGCTGGCCTCAAATTCTTCCAGCGGCCTTTACGAATTCAATTCGGGCAATACCGGGGCGGCGGATCAAGCCGTTCTCCGCGCCGACTACACACCGAGCTCACGAGACGCCATCTGGGCGTCCAGCATCATTCAGTCGAGCCCGAGCACGAACGATCTTTCCTTCGGCGGCGGCACTTTCCCCGGCTTCGGCCAGCACGCGGCGGAACACTTCAAGCTGTTCAACGCTTCCTACACACATACGTTCAGCGCGAACAAGCTGAATGAACTGCACGGCAACTACTATCGCTTCAACTTCCCGTCCGTGATTCCGACTCCTGTCCAAGACCCGAGCTTGCTCGGTTTCCAGATTCATCCACAACTCGCCCTGTCGGGAATTCCCTTCATGGCGGTCGGCAACGATTTCGACCTGGGCAACAGCTACGAGGGTCCCCAGCCGCGGCTGGATACCAACCTGACCTACGCCGATAACTTCACCTGGATTCGGGGCAATCACTCCCTCAAATTTGGCGCCGTGTATGAACAGTTCCGGGTGCACAATCCCTTCGGATATCTGAACAACGGCTACTACTTCTACGACGGTGGATTAGCCGGCGGGGGACTCTACAGCTCCGGCGACCCGCTTATCGATTTCGCGATGGGTATTCCGGACGGGTACGAACAGACCAACGATGGGTTCATTGACGCGCTCTCCAGCGAGACATTCGCCTACTTTCAGGACAATTGGAAGGTCAGCCCCGATCTCACCGTCAACTTTGGCACGGCGTGGGATATTGAAGAGCCGACGCAGGACAAGCAGTATAACGGTCTCGGAATTGACTGTTTCGCAGTCAGCAGCTCGGGCTCAAAGGTTTACCCCGGCGGCCCTCCAGGGCTGACCTTCAAGGGCGATCCGGGATGCAACGAGGCAGGCGGACCCACGACACACTGGGACCGGTTTGGTCCCAGAATCGGAATCGCGTGGTCCCCGTCCAGTGGTCCGTCCGCGCTGATTGGCGGTAACGGCTCGCACAGTATGTCCATTCGCGCCGGCTTCGGGCTCTATTACAACCGCGACCAGGAAGAGAATTCGCTTCAGAATCTGCTCGATCCCCCGTCGCTGCTTGAGAACACTGGCGCAGCGGAAGCTATATGCGCAACAGGCCCCAATGCGGGCCTCCCGTGCGTTCCTGGCTTTGCCAATCCGTTTCAGGATGTTGCCGGCAACGGAGGCATCGCCAACCCTTTTCCCTTTACCACCCCAGCGCCGGGTGCGGCCCTCAACTGGGTCGCGGAAGGCTACTATTACCTCACTCTCAATGCGTTTGCATCGAACTATGTCGCTCCCTACACCTATAACTTCAACTTCAACATTCAGCGAGAGTTCGGATCCCACTATCTAGCCCAAGTCGGCTATGTGGGTTCCGTGAGCCATCGGCTCCAAAGTTGGAATGAAGGCGATCCCATCACGGCAGCCGGTCATGCGGCTTGCGTTGCCAACCCGTCGTGCGCCGGCAATTCCGGCAGTATCCATCTGTTCTTCCCGCAATACACGGCTCAACCCGCGATAGCGCCGGGCTCCGGCGGATACCCCTGGTACGCGTCTGTCGGCCAACAGAACTCTGAAGGCACCTCCAATTACAACTCGCTGCAGGCCAGCCTGATCAAGGCGATGGATCATGGGCTGCAATTCAGCGTTGCCTACACCTATTCGCACGCACTCGACGACGGATCGGGGTACGAGAGCACCACAGGCAGCGGCTCTTCAGGCTACGGAAATTACGGCCGTCCGAGAACTTATGTGCCCGGCTATGAATACCTCAACTACGGATCTTCGGACTTCGACGCGCGGCATCGCCTTGCAGCCACCTATGTCTATTCTGTGCCGGTGGCCGGGTTCCTCAGGAACAACGTAATCCTGCGGGAGACTCTGGCTGGATGGGGAGTCAGCGGGGTCACAGCTGTTCAAACCGGATTCCCTATCGGAATCAGCACGGGAGTCGATCGGTCGCTCTGGTGCGACGGCGGCAGCAAATTCCAGTGCCTCGACAATCCAAACACGTCCAGCTTCAACATCGCCCGGTATAACCCGCGCACAATCCAGGCGCCGAGCGGCGGCGTCCAGGCCGGCAACTCGGGCAATTACTACTTCAACACTGCACCGTTCTCGGAAGAGGCCCTGGGCACGTTTGGCAACACGGGGCGGAATTTCTTCCGTGGTCCCGGCTTCAACTACACGAACCTCAGCGTCACGAAGAACTTTCAGCTCTCGCCCGACAACTCGAGGTACGTGCAGTTACGGCTGGAAGGTTTCAATGTGTTTAACCATGCCAACTTTGCGGCGCCGAGCGGCATCTTAAGCGACCCGACATTTGGGCAAGTCACGAGCGTGGACCAAAGTGCGGAAGGAAATGGCGATCCGTCTCCTGGCCGCGCCGTTCAGCTCGCCGGCAAGATCTACTTCTGACCCTCCGGCTTCCAGGCCGATTTCAAACAAAGGGCGTCCCGAACGGGACGCCCTTTCTGTTGCTTCCAGAAATGGCAGGCCGCGCGCGCGATCGAATTTGGCCGGTCAGCTTGGCGGCCTGGAAACTCCGATCGTAGAAGAAACCGCAGTAATCGGCGCGTTCCGGGGCTGCCAATGAGCGGCAGTAGAAGGCGGTTCGAAGTGCCCTTATATCCAGTTTTTGAAAAATTGTGGTCGCATACTACAGGTTTTCATATTGGATTAACACTTTTGTGGGAGTTCACAGGCAGCAATGGCCTTTCTTTTCAACTTGTTGAGCATCCTTGGCCGTTCAGATTCGAATGGCACATGAATTGCCTTCACTAGCTCAGAGATTCTTGTCCACGTTTCTGGAGTCGCATCCAGTGGGCGTTGTTTCGCCTGCGTGGGGAATCGTGCAGGAATTTGGATCATCGTGCCTTTTTGCTTGTTTTAATCAACCTGCGGGATCGGACTTGCTCACTATCGAGCCACCGAAAGCGCACAACCTGGATGGTGAAGTTTTCAGTTGAGGGCCTTCCGATTCAGAGAAACTCCGGAGGAATTGCGATGCGGTTTTTCAGCATGAAGAGTGGGATGAGACTCCTTTGCAGCTTGTTGGCGATCGTCGTTTTGACTTCATTGCCGGCCGCTTTCGGGCAGACCATGGCAAGCATGGTAGGCGAGGTGACCGACCCGTCTGGCGCAGTGGTGGCCAACGTGTCGGTGACGCTCACGAATCCGACGGTGGGGTCGAAGTACGCCACAAAGACCAACGCAGTCGGCTTCTACCGCTTTTCAGAGATTCCGCCGGCCCAGGGCTATGTGGCCTCCTTCGCGGCTCAAGGGTTTACGTCGGTCACCGTCAAGGATATTTATCTGACGGTCGATTCAATCCGCACCCAGAATGTGACCCTGACTGTCGGCACACGTCAGGAAGAGGTCCAGGTGACTGCCACAAACTCTGAGGTCACCATCGACACCACGACTGCAACCATCGGCAACACGTTCGACGTGCAGCAACTCAACAGCCTGCCCGTGCAGCAGAGGAACGATCCGCTTGCGCTCTTCGCGATGCAGCCTGGAGTGAACGACCTGGGCTCCGTAACAGGCGCGCGCGTGGACCAGAATGACGTCACGGTGGATGGCATCGACGTGAACGATATCGCGAACGGCGGAGCCGTCCAGGGCAACATAGGCAACGGACTCGATACTACAATGGGTACTATCGTTGCCCACGCGCCGGTCGATTCTGTGGAAGAATTCAAGGGCGATGTGGCCGGCAGCGATGCATCCACAGGCCCCGCCGCAGGCGGCCAGTTCCAGTTGGTTACGAAGAGCGGCACCAATACCTTCCACGGCAACGTGAATGAATATCATCGCGATACGTCCCTGGTGGCCAACAACTGGATCAGCAACAACTCCACGCCGATTACTCCCCGCGAGCACCTGATCCACAATCAGTTCGGCGGCAACTTCGGCGGCCCCGTTATCCGCAACAGGCTGTTTTTCTTCTTTGACTTCAACGAATCCAAAATCATCGCCGGCGCGGTCGTCCCGAGAGTCGTGCCCACCACGTCCCTGCTTGCTGGCACGATTTCGTATTACAACACAGGCGGAACTGTTTCGACCGTAAATGAGGCCGGGATCAAGGCCTATGACCCGCAGGGGATTGGCGTAGACCCAAACTTTCTAAGCTTCATCGACAAGCGCTATCCAAAGGCGCCGAACAACCAGAACGGCGGCGATGGCCTTAACTCCGGCGGATACACTTTTAACGCGCCCAACAACGACAACGAAGTAAACTACGTCGCCAGGGGCGATTACAACATCAACGACAAAATGAAGTTGTTCGCGCGCTTCACTATCGTCCGCGAAGACGCGGTGGAAGCTCCGAACGAATTTCCGGGCGACCCGGTTACGTCTCCGTTCACCGATCGCTCCTATGGCTTCGTTGTCGGGCATAACTGGGTGATCGGCGAGAACAAGATCAACCGGCTCTTTGTCGGCGACAACGTACAAAAGGTCGCCTTCCCCATCAATTTCAATCCCACAGGCACCACCGCATTCACCTTCTCAGACGGCGCCGATGTGAGCGTTTCCAACCCCTATATCTGGCCGGCCTCCAGCGCCCGCCGCATCCCCATTGAGGAGATCGGAGACGACTTCTCGTGGACCGCGGGAAGACATGCGATACAGTTGGGCGGGACCTTCAAAGATATCCTGTCCCACTTCACTTCGGTTGGCGACTACAACGTGACCGAGGTCGGTCTGGGCGGCAAGATTTTGGGCCTTTGCGGTCCGGTTACGACGGGCAACCCGGCATGCGGCACGGGCACAGGCGGTCCCAATCCCAGCCTGCGTCCCGCCGACATCGATCCGGCGCAAGTGGCCTATTGGGACACGCCCTTCGCGCTGCTCCTTGGCCGCATCGCTAACGTAACAAGCGACTACAACTACGATTCCAAGGGCCAGGTGCTGAAGCAGCTTACGGGCGACCAGCGCTTCTACAAGAACTATCAAATGCAGCTTTACTTCATGGACTCCTGGAAGATTGTGCCCAGCCTCACGATTTCCTATGGCGTCACCTATCAATGGTTCTCAGTGCCTTATGAGACGCGCGGCCTTGAGAGCACCGAGCCCTACACCTTCGACCAGTACTTCGGGGCGCGCGTGCAGCAGAGCGCCCTTGGCGAGACGGGCCCGGATGCTGTCCCCCTGATCTCCTACGTGCTGGGCGGGAAAGGCAACGGAGCCGGCGCTCCGCCCATCTATTACCCCCAATACAAGAACTTTGCACCGCACGTGGCCTTTTCCTGGAACCCCGGCTTCGATAAGAAGATGGTCATCAACGCCAGCGGGGGCATCGTCTATGACCGCACCGTCATCAATGCCATTCAGCAAATCCAGGATTCAGATTCCTACCTCTTCCAGCAGTCCAAAGGGAACACGTATGGAGTTGAGAATGATCCGTACGATTCCATCGCCGGCGATAAACGCCTCGACGCGAACAACGGGATCTCAACCGTCACGATCACGGCGCCAGCCACGCCAACGCCCCCGTATCAGCCGTTTGCTACCGCATCATATTGCGCCACTTTGGGCCTGACTCCTCCTTGCGGTCTCCAGGATGGATATGCCTTCAACGCCACCATCGATCCAGCTCTGCAGACACCGTACAACATCGTGTTCAACGCGGGCGTACAGCGCTCCCTGCCGTGGGACATGGTTGTGAAGGTCAACTACGTCGGCCGCCTGGCACGCAAGCTGCTGGCGCAGGAAGACGCCAACCAGGTTCTCGACTTCACAGACCCCATGTCAGGTCAAAAGCTGTCCACGGCCTGGTCTTCGATGATCACGCAGACCCGGCAGGGTGTGACACCTCAGAACCTGACCGTGCAGCCATGGATGGAAAACGTTGTCGACCCGGGCCTCGGGGTATCTTTGGGATATTCCAGTAACACGGCGTTCCTCGGTTCAGCCGCCAGCGGCCTGGTTTACAACGGCGATTTTGGTGACTTCGTACAGGCCCTTTCTCCCATTACTCCGTTCAACGTGGGATCCGCTGCGCAATTCTCTGAAAACACGTTCTACACCAGCGGCGGATTTTCGAATTATGACGGCCTATTGGTTACCTTGCAGAAGAACATGGCGCATGGTCTCCATTACGACTTCAACTACACCTGGTCGCACGCCATCGACAACGTCTCATTCTTCGCAAACTCCGCGGGCGATACAGGCATTGGCGGCATCGGCCTGGTTTGCGACGCGATACACCCCCGTGAGTGCCGCGCCAGCTCCGATTTCGATATAAGGCACTACATCACTTCGGATGCCAGCTACCAGTTGCCGTTCGGCAAAGGCAGGATGTTCCTCGGCACGGAGCCCCGTTGGGTCGACGAAATCATCGGCAGTTGGGACCTCAGCGGTGTCGCCGAATGGCACAGCGGCCTTCCATGGTCGGCAAACGCCGAGGCCTTTGTCGCCAGCTATTCGAACGACGCGCCTCCTATCTTTAATGGCACCGACCGCGCGGCAATCGCTACGCATCTGACCAAGCTGCCGGGGGGCGGAGTCCAAGACTTTGCCAATGCCAAGAAGGCCAGCCAGCAGTTTGAAGGACCGATCGGATTCCAGATTGGTCCGCGCAACAGCTTCCGCGGCCCTGGGTTCTTCAATGCGGATATGGGCCTGGGTAAGAAGTTCCCTATTACCGCGGAAAGGTTGAATTTGAACTTCCGTGCCGACGCATTCAACGTGCTCAACCACCCGAACTTCGGCGAGCCCGCGGAAAATGCGTACAACGGCTGGGATCAGCAGGACATTAGAAATGGGTCGGGGTTCGGCCAGATCACCTACATGGTCTCCCCGTCTGGAAACGACAACAATGGAGCCCGCGTGCTGCAACTCTCGCTGCGCCTGGAGTTCTAAGACGTAAACCGGCAGCCAAACATGAAAGGGGCCGCTTCGGCGGTCCCTTTTCTTTTTGCTCGCATCGCGCCTAACTTTTTCTAGTTCTCCGCGCGGGCTTCTTTTTTCGGGCCGGCTTCGCGCCGACTGCTGCTTTTTTCACGGCGGTCTTCGCTTTTGCGCTCCTCGCTGTCCTTCTTAGACTCTTGTTCGGAGCGGTCTTACCCGCTCTCGCCTTGGCTTTGACTGCCTTGCTGCGCACGGCGCGCGTCTTTTCAGACAGGGCTGTCGTGAGCTCGGCGTCGAACTCTGCGGGGGTCAGCGGGCGCGCCGACTTGCGCAGCCGCTCGATGTCGTAAAAAGCGCGCTTCTCGGCGAGAAACACGTGAATCACAAAGTCCACGTAGTCGAGCAGGATCCACTCGCCGTTGCGACGGCCCTCAACAGAATTCGGGAATGCGCCGAAGTTATGCTTGAGCTGCAGCTCGATCTCATCGGCAATGGCGACGGCCTGGCGCTCATTGGTGGCCGAAGTGACCAGGAAAAAGTCGCTCAGTCCCGAGTCGGCGGCATCGAGGGCAAGGATGCGAGTGTTCAGGCCTTTTTTGTCTTCACAAACCGCGGCTGCGGCCTGTACGAGGATGCGCGTCTGTTTCTGCGCCGGCGATGTTTTCATTCGTTGGGAAGCGTCTCCAAGCTCATGGTAGCCTGTCGATTCAGCATGGAGCAAGCTGGAGAGAAGGTGAACGGTGGACTGTGGACGGTGGACAGAGGCGGCCGGGAGGAAGGGAATCGCGACTACGGGACTCGGGATCCTTCGACTTCGCTCAGGACAGGCTCCGGGACTGAGGGACTTGAAGACAATTCATCGATAGAGGCCATTTGCGCGGATGTAGTCGGCCACCGCGACGGGAAGCATCGATTGGACAGGTGCGGAGCCAGGCTGCGCCCCCCTCAACGCTTCGATGCTCGAAACTGGGGGGCCGGCCTTGCGGATCGTTTCGCGAATCGATTCTCGTATCGATTCCCGTATTTGGGACGCGCTGATCTCCACATCGAGCCCGGGCAGCACGTAGAACGGTGCTCGGTCTCCGGCGGGATTCACGATAAGGAAGGCGCGGACGGCGACGCCGGACTCATTGGCGCCGGATTGGTTGCGAGCAGATTCGTTCCGATCGAGGCCCGGCGCAGGTTCAAGCGTGAGCCCGGGCGGGAGGGCAGCCTTCAATCCGTCCAGCGGCTGACCGGGCCGCGAGGCTACGATCAGGGCCGCCGCGTAGGGGATTTCCGCGGCGCGATGCCAGCGCCGCAGGCCGAAAAACGAGTCCGCTCCCATCAGGCAATAGAGCGCGCAGGCAGGCCCGAATTCAGCGCGCAGGCCCTCCAGCGTTTCGATCGTGTAGTTCGGCGTCAGGCCGCGGCCGCCAGAAGTTTTGGGCGCGTCGGCAAGCGAAACCTCGAACCCCGGTTGGCCTTCAATCGCCAGCCGCGTCATGGCCAGGCGATCTTCAAAGCTCGCGGAAGACCCTTCAGGCTTGAGCGGCTGCGCGCCCACCGGGGCGAAGAGCACCCTGTCGAGGTGGAACGCATCGCGGGCAGCTCGCGCTATGGCCAGATGGCCCAGGTGCGGCGGGTCAAAACTTCCGCCGAAAAACGCTACGCGGCTGCCGCCGAAGAACGCGACGCGACGGCCGGTTAGCGGTGCGGTCATGGTTCCATCGTAATTGCTCGAGCGGTTCTCCAGTTCGTATGTAGCATTTCAGTTTTAGTGCAAGGGGCTTTTTCTTAGGGGAAAAAGCCCCTTGGCGGTCTTGGCTCCGGGGTAGACCAACTGGAGAACCGCTGTGGCGCGATTGTGGGCCCCGGCCGGCCAACGAGGGCGCATTCGATAGAATTGCTTTGCGACTATGCGTCCGATACTCATTTTGCTCGCCCTCGCCGGCCTGTGCGTCTCCGCACTCGCGCTCCGTGTTCACTACGACACGGGCACGGAGCCTTGCTCGATCAACGATCACTGGGATTGCGGCATCGTGAACCACAGCTCGTACGCCTTGTTCCATAACGTCCCTGTGGCGGACATCGGCATCGCGGGCTACTTGGTGCTGGGCGTACTCGCGCTGGCTCGCCGCCGCATCCTGCTTCTCGGTGCGGCTCTCATCGGACTTGGATTTGCGCTTCATCTTTCTGAAATCGAGCACAACGTTCTTCAGGTCTGGTGCCTTTATTGCGTCATTTCGCAGGGAATCATCGTGCTGATCACGCTGCTGAGCGCCGGCTGGCTTATCGCGGCGCAGATTGCGAAGTCGCGCGCGAGCTGAGCAGCGGCGGCGTAGGGTTCGCTCACGCCGGCAGGCACGATTTACCGCGGCAATTCCCGCGTTCCTCTCGTGGAGCCCCGCATCGATTCCCGCATCGATTCCCGCAACAATTCCCGCATCTGGCACTGATAAAATTGAAGCAGATTCATGCTGACTGGCTGGTATGCGCGCAAGATGTATGCGTGGGAGACGCGGCTAAGCACGCGCGACGAAAACCGCGTCGTGCGCCCATTGGAGTGGGGATTCGAATGGATCGCCCCGTTTCTTGAGGCGCACGGCTTTGGCGCCGCCGTTCCCGATCCCGATATTGTTCGCGACCCCGCGGCTGCTGAAGCCGCGATGCTCCGCATCAACGAGCTTCTCATCGGCCACAGCGACGTCTTTTTCGGCTATGACCGCCCCACGGACTTCCGCCTGGAAGAGCGCCATCCGGAGCTGTTCCCAACCAACGTGCGTCCGGAGACGCTGGCCAAAGACGCCGAGCTGAAGCAGCAGGCGGCTGAGGGCAAGCTGCCTAGGGCCCAGTATCTGCGCTTCACTTCGCCGGAACGCACGCCTTACCCGGAGAACGACCTGGTGAACGCGCGTTGGTTTCCGGCTCCAGCGCACAAGGATCCGGCGCGGCCCAAGCAGGCCATCGTGGTGATGCCGCAATGGAACGCCGACGGATTCAGCCACAACTCGCTGTGCACGCTTTTCAATCGTATGGGCGTGTCGGCGCTGCGGCTCTCGAAGCCCTATCACGACATTCGCCGTCCCGCGGAGCTGGAGCGGTCTGACTACGCCGTGAGCGCCAACGTTGGCCGCACCATTTCCGCCTGCAGGCAGGCGGTGGTCGATATTCGGTGCTGCCTCGACTGGCTCGAGGAGCAGGGCTATGAGCACTTCGGCGTGCTGGGCACCAGCCTCGGCTCCTGCTATGGCTTCCTGGCCAGCGCGCACGATCCCCGGCTGAGGGTGAACGCTTTCAACCACGCGTCCACCGCGTTTGGCGACGTCGTCTGGGCAGGGCAAAGCACGCGCCACATTCGCGCGGGAGTGGCAGCCGCGGGCCTGACGCAGGATCGACTGCGCGCGCTATGGGCCCCTGTCAGCCCCATCAGCTACTACACAAAGTTTGCCAGCCCTGAGGCCGGCGGCCCCTTGAAACGCGTTTTGATGGTGTATGCAAAGTACGACCTCACGTTTCCGCTGGAGTACTCGCTCAAGGTGGTTGAAGCAGCTCGCCGCTCGGGATTGAATTACGAAGTGCGCGTGCTGCCGTGCGGCCACTACACCACGGGCGAAACACCCTATAAATTCATCGACGGATGGTACATGGGGTGGTTTGTTTATCGTGCGTTCAGGGCGCTGCGGAAAGAAAAAGCGGCAGGGCTCGACACGGCCGCTGCGCTGGAAGAAGATTTGCAATCGCGCTGACATCCGGCTGCTACTTCATTCCCGGCGTCCTGGCGATAATCGTGCAATGTTTGCTTCCGCCGGGGGTTTTCCCGCATCGATCCATTGCGCCGTCGTCGGCCAGCGTTTGATCGAAGCCGGCCGCAAAAAGAAACGATTCACCGTTTTCATTTACGGCAAGTGACTTATAGAACGGGGCAAGGAGAAAGCGCCTCCACGCGTCTTTGTTCTTGTCGGGATCCTTGCCTGCCAACTCGGCCGGCATGGGTATGTTGGGCGGTTCCGGAGCGGGCAGCACTGTGTCGCCAAGAGGCAGCAGGTTCTGCGCCTTCAGAAATGCGGTCACTGTATCGGACCACGCCGCGACATGACCATAAAGATGGTGTCCATCGTCTCCGTCAGGCGGGGCCATCACAAGCTGATTCGCGCCGCCGCCCTTTTTATAGGCGGCATCGAATTGCTGCGCCATCGCGGGCGGAAACCAATGGTCGTTTTCGGAATAGATCCACAGCATGGGCAGGCTGCCATGCTTTTGCGCTCGTTTGCCGAAGTCGTGAAACGCATCGATCAGTCCATCCAGATTACAGTTGTGCTCGTGCCCGTCGCCGCCGCGTCCGCCGGCGAAGCTGATTGCGGCTTTCAGCCCTCTTGGCGGATCGGCGGAAAGCGCGACCTGCGCAAAGCCGCCGGTCGAGACACCGGCGCTCAGCATCGTGTCCCCATCGACCTCAGGCAGGCTGCGGGCGAAGTCCATCACCGCACGCAAATCGTCCGCACTTGCCTCGCCGGTTTGATAAAAGCTGCCGGCCCTGGCGCCACAGCCACCATTGGTCGAGTCCTGCTGCCCACCCGAGCGCCCGTACCCCCTGCGCACCACGACGATGGCGACGTACCCGCGCTCGGCGAACCACTCAGCCTGAGGAAACTGGCCCCAGGGAGTGACATGCGCACGGACATCGGGTTCGTTTGAAGTGCCATGCGTCAGAACTACCAGCGGATGCCGCCCCGGCAGATCTATATACACTTCCAGCGCATCGAGTCCGTTGGGGAAGGACTCAGGCGCGTGAATCCACACCTCCCTAGCCACCATCCGAGAGGGCTTGGGCGCTGCCTCGTTTGCTGAAGCAGTTCCGGGCGCGCTGGGCTCGGATTGCTGCGCGTTCGCAGTCACAAGAAGAGTTGCGACCAGGAAAAAAGGAAGAAAAAAGGCCATTGATGTTCGCATGCGCAACAGTACAGACGATTGCGGAAGTCGTGTCAAGACAAGCTTCCCGCGTGGTGCACGAATCCGGCCTTTCAGAGGGACGGCCAGAGCAAATTGCGCGCTATCGGACTGAGCTCAGGTCCATGCGGAGCATCTTGGCCGGATCGAGATACGCATTCTGCCAGCGCACTGCCCAGTGCAGGTGCGGTCCTGTGACGCGGCCGGTGGCTCCGCTGAGCCCGATGCGCTGGCCTGCGATCACGCGGTCGCCTTCGTGCACGTCGATGCGGCTCAGATGCATGGAGATGGTGAACAGCCCCAAACCGTGGTCGATCACCACGCAGTTGCCTTCGTAGTAAAGCGGCCGCGCCAGCACCACTAAGCCGCTGTTGCCTGCGCGCACCGGCGTTCCTGTAGCAGCGCGAAAGTCCATCCCTTCGTGAATGCTGGACAACTCTCCGTTGAAGGTGCGGCGCGTGCCGAAGCTGTCGGTGGGCGCGGCATTGACCGGCGCGCGAAAGTCTCCGGACCATAGGGGCTTTGCCGCGCTCGACGCAAACACTTTGCTCTTCAGCTCGACTTCCGCTTTGATCCGCGCGAGCTCATCGGGTCCCGGCTCAACAAACTTCGGCGCGACGGTAAGAGTGCTCGTCCGGTAGTGCGCGGGAAGAATCTGAATCGTGCGGCTCAGATCGATTGCCGGGCGGTCCTCGCCGGCTGGACGATCCTCGGTGGCTACGCCTGCCGCCGTGTGCGCGGTGATTTGTAATGTCGAAGGGCCCACGGCAGCCTTCACGTCCACTCCGGCCAGCGCATACCACGCTTGCCCGTCGCGCCCGCGAAAGAACTGGAGCTTTTGGTCTAGCCACTTGCCGTCCAACGCTGCGTCCGAAGGCACATGCACGCGAATCAACTCCGGCGAGCCGGCTTCGACCACAGCCGGCGTGAGAGTGACGCTGTCAGTTGAAGCTCCCGCCTGCGGTCTGCCGGGCTGCGCCACGATCATCGCAGCCAAAGCCAGCCAACAAACACAACGTAGAATGCGCGCGCCGGTCATGCAATCAGCATACCGGGCGTGTTCCATGTTCCGACGCTCACCTGGTTGTTTCCGGCCGGGGGTGCGCGGCCTTCCACGCCGCCACGCGATCTTCGACACCGGCCAACTCGTCGGTAGTGATCCGTTCGCCGATCATCTGCCGGTTTGCCGCATATTTTTCCTGGCTCGGCGATTTGACTGAGGCGGCAAGGTCGAACCAGAAATAGGCCTCCACATCGTCGCGCGGCACGCCCTGGCCCATCGAGTAGAGCACCCCCAGCGTTCCCTGCGCACCCACGTCTCCCTGATCGGCAGCCTTGGTGTACCACGCCGCGGCCTGCGCCATGTCCCGCGGAAAGCCGTTGCCGCCATCGCGGTAAAGCGCGGCCAGATGGAGTTCAGCGTCGATGGATTTCTGCCCGGCGGATTTCTGGTCGGCAGCCTTCCTGTACCATTCAGCCGCGAGCTGATATTCCTCGGCGCTCCGATCACGGTTATGTTCGATCGCCGCCGCCTGTGCATAGTGCTCGCCCACTTCGACTTGCGCGGCCGCATCGCCGCCGCTCGCCTTGGCCAACAGGTCCGGGTCGATGTTCACCGCCGGGCTCGCGGTCTGGGCTGCGGCCAGCTGCCAGGAGAACGCACAGAGCAATATCCCAATAAGTTGGACCTGAATAAGTTGCGTGCGTCGAGATTTCACCAGATCCTCGATCGGCGACGAAAATCAGCGCCGAATTCAGTTTACGGGATTTGCACTTCAAGGATAGGGATCGACCTATTCTCACAGGGGAGAACAAGCTAAAATTCCAAGTATGACGGACCGCATGTCTCTCACACTCGCCCAAGTTGACCCCGAGGTCGCCGCCGCTCTTGACCAGGAAACTCTCCGCCAGCACGAGGGGCTGGAGATGATTGCCAGCGAAAACTTTGTGTCAGAAGCAGTTTTGGAGGCAGCCGGCTCGATCTTCACTAATAAATACGCCGAGGGCTATCCCGGGCGCCGCTACTACGGTGGGTGCGAGTACGCCGACATTGTCGAGAATCTCGCCCGCGACCGCGCACGGCAACTTTTTGGTGGCGAGCACATCAATGTGCAGCCGCACTCCGGTTCGCAGGCCAATGCCTCGGCGTACGCGGCCGTATTGCAGCCGGGCGACACCATTCTCGGGCTCGACCTTTCGCACGGCGGCCACCTGACACACGGCCACCGCCTGAGCTTTAGCGGCAAGCTCTATCGCCCCACCTTCTATCACGTACGCCGTGACACTGAAACCATCGACTACGACGAGATGGAGGCGGTGGCCATCCAGGAAAAACCCAAGGTCATCATTGGCGGCGCCAGTGCGTATCCGCGCCTGTGGGATTTCGCCCGCATGCGCCAGATCGCCGACAAAGTGGGTGCGGTTTATATCTTCGACATGGCACACATTGCCGGCCTGGTCGCGGGCGGCGTGCATCCTTCGCCTGTGCCTCACGCGCAGATCACCACGACCACCACGCACAAAACGCTGCGCGGTCCGCGTGCCGGCCTCATCATCTGCACGCAGGATCTGGCAACGGCCGTCGACAAATCAGTGTTCCCCGGCCAGCAGGGCGGTCCGCTGATGCACATCGTAGCCGCCAAGGCTGTAGCGCTCGCTGAGGCGTTGCGCCCCGAGTTTCGCGACTATGCGGCGCAGATCGTTTCCAACGCCAAGGCCCTCGCCGAAGGCCTGCGTGCGGCAGGTTTTCGGTTGGTTTCTGGTGGAACAGATAATCACCTCCTGCTGGTGGATGTCTTTGAGAAACACATTCTCGGCTCCGACGCCGAACTGGCGCTGGGCAAGGCAGGTATTACGGTCAACAAGAATTCCATTCCGTGGGATACCAATCCGCCACTCAAACCTTCGGGGATACGCGTGGGCACGCCCGCGCTCACGACTCGCGGGATGAAGGAGCCGGAGATGCGCACGATTGCCGCTTGGATCGCCAAGGCTCTTGAGCAGCGCAACGACGACGCGGCGCTTGCGCGCATCCGCGGCGAGGTGGCGGAGATGGCGAACCAATTCCCGCTTTACGCCTGGCGGCGCGCGCCTGTGGCAGTGACAGCGTAGGCCGACCAAAGCAGCAGTACAAGTTTCCGGTTGCAGAATGTCCGGCACAAAATTTCACGTGCCGGTCAGCGCTGCCTTGTGCAAGAATGCCGGTGGGCAACTTGGGCGTTGACTTTCCCCATCGACTGAAGCCTTTGATGGGTACCTCGCTCATCCCCATGGTCATCAGGAGGAATCGATGAAGTCCATTCACATTGCGTTCGCGGCTTTGCTCGTTTTCGCTGTGCCGGTAGTGGCGCAGCAAAAAACGGCCAGCCACCAAGCTCCGCCGAAGCACGGCCCCTCGCCTTCTCACGGCACTCCAGCTACGCCTTCGCCCAAGCCTGACAATTCCAATCAATCGCCAGCCACTCCGGAGCCCAAACCTGACAATGCCGGCCAATTGGGCCATCCGAATAATGCTCCGCACGTGGAGGGGAAAAAGTGGGTTGGGCATGATACCGGCCCGAACGATCCGAACTACCATCTCGACCAACCCTGGCAACACGGCCACTTCACCGGCGGCTTTGGTTCCAGTCACGTATGGCGGATTGCCGGTGGCGGGCCGAGCAGGTTCTGGTTCAATAACTGGTACTGGTCGGTCGCTGCGGCCGATCTGGCATTCTGCGGTGACTGGCTTTGGGACTCGGATGACATCGTGATCTACGAAGATCCCGACCACCCCGGCTGGTATCTTGCCTATAATGTGCGCCTCGGTACCTATGTGCACGTCGAGTATCTCGGCACATAAGTCCGGAGTTTCCGTTTTGACATCGCAAAGCGGCAAAGTAACTTGGCGGGACGGGATTATGACCTGTCCCGCCGCACTCCTGCACGTGCGCAGCTGTATTTTCCTCGGCGTGAAGGTATCTGGAGCAGACCGATAAAAGTCAACAGGCTCCAGCCATAACCACAAAAGACAGCTTGTCGCCGGCCACGGCGGCATCAAACGGCTGTATTTGTAAGTCGCTCGGTGGTTGTAACTCGGCTCAAGAGGCCAATGATGGATTCAAAAGCCCTTCTAAGTGAAGAAAAATCTCTTGCGCGAGGCTATGCGAATGTGAAACCGATGATTTACTCTGTGAACATGGCCATTGAAAATATTCTTGCCCAATTAGATTCCGAGATTGCAAGGCTCCAGCAAGCGCGTGCCCTGCTGAGCACGATCGGGACCG
>CAZANC010000003.1:0-40435 GCA_964486495.1 uncultured Occallatibacter sp. | reverse complement strand
GATTGGCGATCAGCTTACGCATCCAGGCTCTGCTGTAGCGGATCGGCGGCTGGAAACAAAGTTCTTCGAGTGCGTAGAGGGCGGCGAAGTCGGCGGGCTGGTAGAGGCGATAGCGCATGAATGCAGGGACCGAGGGAACTGGGGAACGACAAGACCTATGAGGGCGACGCCTTGCTCACGCCAGCCGCAGTTCTTTGTCCCGTTGCCTAACGACGATCAAAAGAGAAATCAATGGGGTGGCGACGTTCATCCAGGGCCTTTTAGCGAACGCGGGTCCACGTAGCGTCGAGAACGCTCTCATTGCCCTTCGCGTCGACGAATTCGACATGGTTGGTCCAGCTGTCAGGCCCGGTAACGGTAATCGTCTCTGCCTTCGGCTGCGTGCCGGATAGGTTCTGAAAGTGCCAGGCATGGTTTTCGGCGCTCTTCAACTGAAGTTCTGCTGAGGCGGGCTGCGCAGGTTGCGAGTCAGAGTTGAAGAAGTGGATGTCAAGCACAATTCCAGCGGCGGTTTCGCGAAGCACGGTGAACTCCAACCACACGACATTGCCGTCGGAGATGATGCGCAGCATGCAAGCCATGGACCCGCCCGCGGGCTGGGAACAGGTCTCTTCGGCAATTCCGCCAGAGACGTTGGCATGCCAAACGCCGGTCAGCCAGGCCAAATCGCTCACTCGTGCCCGATCCTCAGCCAGTGACCCGAGAGATATCGCGAACAGGACGACAAGGATTCCGAAAGCCCGCTTCATACTTCCCTCCAGTTCAGGTTCGCTACACCTTGGCTTCGAGGTCCGAGATCACGTCAAAGAAGCGCTGGTCGAGCTTGCGGTTGGTTGCGATCGCTTCCTTGATCGGGATGTCGGTGATGTCGGTGCCGTGAAGGACCGCGATGCGGCCCCACTTCTTCTGGTGCACCATGTCGATTGCGTGGAGGCCGTAGCGCTGCCCGAGGACGCGGTCGAAGGCAGTGGGAACGCCGCCGCGCTGGGTGTGGCCGAGATTCACTGAGCGGGTTTCATAGCCGGTCTTCTTTTCGATGAGCTCGGCGAGCGCTTCGCCAATGCCGGAGAGGCGGACGTGGCCGAAGGAGTCGACTTGCTCGGAGCCGATGACCTGGCCGACCTCGGGAAGATGGCAGCCCTCGGCGACCACGACAACACCGTAATGCTTGCCGTGATCGTAGTTGTACTTGAGCAGCGCGCAAACGTGGTCGATGTCGATTTCCTTCTCGGGAACGAGAATGACGTGGGCGCCTCCGGCGATGCCCGAGGCGTAGGCGATCCAGCCCGCGTCGCGGCCCATCACTTCAATGACGATCACGCGATTGTGCGAGTCGGCCGTGGTGTGAATGCGATCGACGGCCTCGGTGGCGATCATGACCGCTGTGTCGTAGCCGAATGTCTGGTCGGTGCCGCTGATGTCGTTGTCGATCGTCTTGGGAACGCCAACGGCGTTGACGCCGTTTTCGCTCAAGAAGAGGGTGACTGATTGCGTGTCGTCGCCGCCGAGTGCGATGAGGGCGTCGATCTTGTTGGCCTTGAGGACTTCCTGCACCTTGTCGATGCCGCCGGGGATCTTTTTCACATTAGTGCGCGAAGAGTGGAGGATGGTGCCGCCCTTCAACTGGATGCCGTCGACCGCTTCCAGCGTGAGCGGTATGAAGTTGTTATCGAGCACGCCGCGCCAGCCGTTCAGGAATCCAATGAACTCGTCTCCATAGTGGTTGATGCCTTTTCTGACGGCGGCATAAATGACCGCGTTCAATCCGGGGCAGTCGCCGCCGCCGGTCAACAAAGCAACTCGCATCGTAAAGTCTCCTCGTAGTGTTTCATCGGCTCCATGAGCCGGATAATCAATCTGTGCGCGAACCGGGTTCCGGGGCCGGGAGGATCACCGGCGTAGCGCAATAAACAGTGTATCGCGGCACTGTCAACGGGAATCGTGACAGAGAATACAGGGAACAAGGGACCAAGGGAACGAGGGAGCGAAGAGCCGTGTACAGTGCAAAGTGATCAGTGGTCGGTTGCGAGTGCGGGTCTGGCGACCCGCACGACAGGCGGTCTGAGTCCGGCGCTACCATAAGGTATGCCCGAAAGTGGCGCTGGATTCCTGCTTGCGTTCGTCGGCCTGGTTGTCATCGTGCTGCTGGTGCTGCTGCAGTTGACGCGGCTGGGTTACCTGATCCGCGCCACAATCCCAGACCGGCCGCGGCAGCGGATGTTTATCGCGTCGGTCGCCTTCCTCATCACTTTTGCCGGCGTACGGCTTCTCGTCCACCGGATCGC
This sequence comes from uncultured Occallatibacter sp., assembly GCA_964486495.1. GTDB lineage: Bacteria > Acidobacteriota > Terriglobia > Terriglobales > Acidobacteriaceae > Telmatobacter. The sequence goes on along the minus strand of CAZANC010000003.1, from coordinate 38,150 downwards.
GAATCATGAGGGACGCATGCAGTGGGTGATGGTGCGCGGAATGCACATTCACCACCTTGTTTGGGGCATTCTGATTTTACTTTTGGTGGGATACGGCTGGCTGCTCGACATCGGATGGTCGCAGTCGCCGATGTCCATCTTTCTGGGACGGCTGATGGCGGTGAGCTACGGCGTAGGTGCAGCGCTCACGCTGGACGAGTTCGCCTTGTGGTTGAGCCTGGAGCCCGACGTCTACTGGACCCACGAAGGCCGGCTGAGCATCGACGCCGTGATCATTTTTGGCGCGGTGCTCGGGGTGGGAGCGTGGGGCGCGCCATTCTTCGGAGCCCTGCAGCGCATGTGGCACAAGCGAAAACTGGTGCGCAGCGGCATCGGCCAGCTCAGTGCGCCTATTCGCCGCGGGCGGTTGCTTCGTCGGCGTAGAGTTCGTCGATCACCGCCGAATATCGCGCCGTAAGGACGCGACGCTTGATCTTCATGGAGGGGGTGAGCTCTCCGGAGTCCTGCGTCCACTCGTCGGCCACGATGCGGAAGCGCTTGAGGGTTTCAAAGTTGGCCAGGGCGCCGTTTACCTCTCGGACAATCTCGGCGTAGAGCGCGATGACGCGCGAGTCAGCGACGAGCACGGCGCGCGACTCGGCCGCAATTCCATGATGGCGTGCCCAATCCTCCAGGGCGGCGAAGTTGGGCGAGAGGAGGGCGCAAATGAATTTGTGGCGATCGCCGATGAGCGCGGCCTGGGCCACGAGCACGTTGTTCTTCAGCTTGCTCTCGATCGGCTGCGGCGCGACGAGCTTGCCGCCGGAGGTCTTGAGCAGTTCCTTCTTGCGATCGGTGATGTAGAGAAACCCATCGGCGTCGAGATGTGCGATGTCACCGGTGCGGAACCATCCATCGCTATCAAGACACTCTGCGGTTGCGGCGGGCTTGTGCCAGTAACCGGCGAAGATTGAGGGACCGCGAACGAGCAGCTCGCCATCTTCGGCGAGCTTGAGCTCGATATTGGGCAGGGGCATGCCAACCGAGCCCATGCGATGACGAATCGGCGTGTTGAGAGCAATGACGGGCGAGGTTTCAGTGAGGCCGTAGCCCTCCCAAAGAGCGATGCCCGCAGAGGCGAACCAGCGCGCCGTGTCGATGCCGAGCGGCGCGCCGCCGGAGACGAAGATTCTTACGCGTCCTCCGAAGGCTTCGCGAACTTTGGAGTAGACGAGCTTGTTAGAGAGCTTCCAGAGGAGTGAACTGGGCTTGCGGCCGTCGTAGACCGTATCGGCAAAGCGCGCGCCTTGACGGATCGCCCATCCCAGCAGGCGCTTCTTGACCGGCGATTGCGCGGCCTTTTGCTCGACGGCCTGGCGGATTTTCTCAAAGACGCGCGGAACGCCGACGATCACCGTGGGCCGGATCTCGCGCATGGCCTGCGGCAGCTTGTCGAATTGGGTGCAGTAGGCGACCTGCGCGCCGTGGTTGTACATCACGTAATCGAGGGCGCGGGCGGTGACGTGCGAGAGCGGCAGAAAGGAAATGCAGGCGTCGGTGGAATTGAAGCCGAAATCGACGGCGGCGAAGTTCTGATTCGCAGCGAAGTTGCCATGGGTAAGCGCGACGCCTTTGGGTTCGCCCGTGGTTCCCGAAGTATAGATGAGCGTGGCCAGATCGCCCGGCTCAACGGAGCGAAGGAGCGCGTCGAAGACGGGATCGCGCTGAGCGCCGAGCGCGTCGGCATCGGCAAGCAGCTCGCTCATGGCGACGGCGCCGTCGGGAGCGGGCGAATCCATTATTACGATGAACTGCAACTGGGTTTGCGCGCGCACGGATTGAAGCTTGTCGAATTGTTGGCGGGTAGAGACGACGGCGATGCGGCAATCCGCGTCGCGCACCTGTTCGGCGATCTGCTCGCCGGTGAGGGTGGGATAGAGCGGCACATCGGCGGCGCCGATGGCGAGGGCGGCGAAATCGGTGACGGCCCACTCCCAGCGATTCTCACTGACGAGGGCTATGCGATCGCCCTTCTTCGCGCCAAAGCGCAGAAAGGCCGAGGCCATCGCGCGCACGCGCTGATACATCTGATCCGAGGAAATCGGGTGCCACTTCCCGAATTCGTCCTGCCATAGAACGGCTTGCGGATTGGCGGCCGCGGCAATTCGAACGAAGAGGTCATTGATCGTTGCGATCGGAGAAGGGGTCATTGCACTGATTATGGAAACGGGGACAATCGTAACACCCGAGCCTTGGAGAGTGTACCAAAAGTACGGGGATCAGGGATCAGGGAACAGGGATCAGGCTGCTGCTTCCAGCTTTCAGCCGTCAGCTTGAGGGAATTTGAGAAGGTGGGCGAAAGGTCAGCCGAGCTGTGGCGGGGACAAATGGCGCGAGGAATGCAATTGTCACGCTGCAGAGGCGAGGAGTCCGGCGGGCGCCGGACCCCTCGTTGAGCATTACGGCAGGGCGTAGACGGTTTGGAGAACCTTCTGCTTGAGGCTGTCAGGGAGCGGCGCGTAAGAGAGACTCGAAACCTCGCCTTCGCCCGCATTGAGGGACCAGCTCAGCAGATCCTTGATGACCTTTTCTTTGGCCGCATCGCTGGGATGGGTGGGAATGAGGAGATAGGTGAAGCTGGAGATGGGATAGGAATCTGCGCCCGGAGCGTTGGTAATTGAAACGCGGTAGTCGGCGGGTATCTTGGCGGTGGCCGCCGCGGCCGTCACGCCCTGGATCGAGGCCTTGACCCAGCTACCAGACGCATTCCTGATGGAGCCGAAGTCGATGTGGTTCTGCAAGGCATAGATGAGCTCGACGTAGCCGATGGCGCCGGGGAATTCGCGCACCTGCGCGGCTACGCCCTCATTGCCTTTGCCGCCTACGCCAGTCGGCCAGTTGATCGCGGTGCCCTTGCTGGGGCCGCCGGCCCAATCTTGGCTGACTTTACTGAGGTAGTCGGTCCAGATGAAGGTGGTACCGCTGCCATCGGAGCGATGAACAACGATGATCCTGTCGCTGGGCAGATTCACGCCCGGATTGTCTTTGGCAATGCGCGGGTCGTTCCAGGTTGTGATCTTGGAGAGGTAAATATCGGCCAGCACGTCGGGGCTGAAGCGAAGGCTTTGGACCCCAGAAACGTTGAAGATGGGAACGACGGCGCCCAACACGGTGGGAATGTGAACCAGCTTGACCTTGGAGGCGGATAGCGCTGCATCGGTCATGGGCATGTCGGAGGCGCCAAAGTCCACCACGCCATTGGTGACCTGCTGAATGCCGCCGCCGGAACCGATGGACTGATAGTTGATTTGAACGCCGGGGTGGGCAGAGCTGTACTCGCTAAACCACTTGGAGTAGATGGGGTACGGGAATGTGGCTCCCGCGGCTGTAATCTTTTGAGCCTGAGCCGCGCTCAGTGCATACGCGAACAACGCAACGACAAGCAGTGATTTCTTCACGATTCGCTCCCTTTCAGAATTGCTGCCGAAACCATTCTCCACGTCGATTGTTACGGGCAGTTGAAAAGAATGGGGAATCGGAGAGCGGGGTTGTGGAAGGCGGGAGCAGCGGGACTCCAAAACAGGCGTGCGCTTGGCCGCGGTTGCGCGTCAGACAGTGGCGGGCGAAGCGGGCTGCTGCGCGGGCGGCGGGACCGTTTGCGGCGCGGGCGCAAGGGGCAGCGTGAAGTGGAACGACGCGCCGATGCCAAGTTCGCTTTCAGCCCAGATGCGTCCGCCGTGGGCGAGCACGATGTGCTTGACGATGGCGAGGCCGAGGCCAGTGCCGCCGGATTCGCGCGACCGGGCCTTGTCGACGCGATAGAAGCGCTCGAAGATGCGCTCCAGGTGCTCGGAGGCGATGCCGGGGCCAAAGTCCTGAACGGTGAACTCGACCTCGGAGGCGAGCAGGCGCGCATCGACGCGGATGCGCTTGCCTGATTGGGCGTATTTGAGGGCGTTCTCCATGAGATTGCCGAAGACCTGATGCATGGCGTCGGGATCGGCCATGACCAGCGCGTCGGGCGCGCCCGCTGATTGAAGCTTGACACCGGAGTCGACGACGATGCCGCCGATGGAGTCGATGGCGTCCTGAAGAAGCACGTTGGCGCGGACTGGCTGAGGCGAGAGCTTGTAGTCGGGGCTTTCGACGCTGGCGAGAGCGAGCAGATCCTCGGTGAGCCGATTCATGCGGCTGGCGTTCTTCAGAATGACGCCAAGGAATTCGAGGGTGGTTTCCGGGCTGGGATTGGGATCCTCGATGAGCGTCTCGACGTAGCCCTGGATGGAAGTGAGCGGCGTGCGCAGCTCGTGACTGACGTTGGCGACGAATTCGCGCCGGGATTTTTGCGCGGCCTCGATGCTGGTGACGTCGTGGAGAACGACGAGCGCGCCACCGGCGGGCAATGGCGCGGCGTTGACTTCAAAGACGCGACCCGGCGCAAGCAGGCTGGCGCGGCCGACGCAGAGCTCGCGGCGCTCCAGCGCGCCACGGACGCAGGCCAGAAGCTCAGGGTCGCGCACCGAGTGGACCAGCGGGCGGCCGGGCGAAAGCTGCGATCCGACGATGCCCTGCATGACGGCATTGGACCAGCGAACAAGGCCGGCAGAGGTGATTGCGACGACCCCTTCCTGCATCGAGTCAAGCATCACGGCCAATTCGGCGCGCCCGCTTTCGAGCTCGGCAAAGTCATTGGACAGGCGCACCGCGGTTTCGTTGAGGGCGGCTTCCATGGAGGAGATTTCGTCGATTCCGGCGATGGGGCGGACGATTGGGCCGGTCGAATCGATGCGGGCGCTGAGATCGCCGCTGGCGATACGGTGGGCGAAGCTGACCACGCGGCGCAAACGAATGGAGATCCGGTTGGCGACGAAGGCGGCCAGGGGAACGGCAAATACGAGCGCGATCAGGGCTGACCACAAGGCTTCGCGGCCAAGCATTTTGAGTGTTCCCTCGGTCGAGTGCAGCACGAATCGCTGAATGACGAACTCGATCACCAGCGCCTGAAGCGCCAACAGGAGAACGAAAAGTCCGAGCAACTTGGCGAAGACGTTGGAAGTCATAAAAACAGCTTCTAGCTTCTAGCTACTAGCTTCCAGCTCATTCGCGGTTTCGCGAGGATGCCTGCTCACACGCAACAGCTTATTCCGGTGTTCGCAAGCTAGAAGCTGGAGGTAGTGGCTAGAAGCATTTCACGCAGTCTTGGGTAGCTCAAAACGATAACCGGCCCCGCGCACCGTCTTCAGGTAGCGCGGATTCTCCGGGTCGATTTCGATTTTCTCACGGATGCGCCGCACATACACATCGACCGATCGCGGCGTGACGAAGCGGGCATCGCCCCAAACGGCGTCGAGAAGGTGATCGCGGCTGAAGACGCGGCCGGGATGGCGCGCCAGATAGTCGAGCAGGCGGAACTCGGTAGCGGTGGTCGTGGTTAGCTCACCGCGGACCTTCAACTGCATGGCGCCGGCGTCGATGATGATCTCCTCAAAGCTGATGATCGAAGGCGTTGTAGGCCGCTCGAAGCGGCGCAGCACAGCCTTGACACGGGCCACCAATTCGCGCGTGGAGAACGGCTTGGTAATGTAGTCGTCAGCTCCCAGATCGAGGCCGAGGACGCGGTCGTTTTCTCCGGCGCGGGCGGTGAGGAAGATGATGGGAATGGTGGAGAGCCCGGCATGGTTACGAAGGCGGCGGCAAACATCGAGGCCGTCACCGCCGGGAACCATGATGTCGAGGAGAAACAGCGCGGGAGGCTTGCGCTCGGCGTCGGGAATCACGTTGGTGGGGGTGTGGAAGAGGCGTGTTTCAAAGCCCGCCGCCTCAAGATGATGTTGCACCAGCCTGGCTATATCAGTGTCGTCTTCCAGAACAAATACGGATTGGCTCAAAACCATCAGTCCTCGTCCCGCGGCCAGTAGAGTTGCTCGGGATCAGTTGACCGCTGGGAACCAAGAACAGAGTAGAACAACCAGGCAAAGGGAATGCAAACGTTTGATGAATTTGGTTTGGGGGCGAAGATGGCGGGTCTTGTTCTCTTTGGGCTTATCGCGCAATTCCGCCTGGACAAGGGATGACCTGCCGAATCCTCAGCGCTTCTTGCCCTTCTTGGGGACAGGCTTTTTCGCCGCCGGTCTTGAAGGGTTCGCCTGAGCCTTTTTGACGGGCTTTGCAGGCGGCTTTGGCTTGGCTTTGGGCTTCGCCGCCTTGGCCGGTGCGGGTTTCTTCGCCGGCGCTTTTGCCGCGGGCTTCACAGGCTTGGCGACAGGGGCTTTGGCCTTGGCTGGGGCCGGCGCTTTGACGGCGGACTTGGCCGGCTTTGCGGACTTCGGCTGCGCAGAAGCGGCTGCAGGCTTCTTCACCTCGGTTGCGGGCTGGCCCTTTGCCTGGTTCTTAAATTCAGGCTTGGCTGGCTTTGCCGGAGCGGGCGGCGCGGTGGGTTTGGCCGCAGCCGGCTTAAGGGCGGGTTCAGGTTTTTGTCCCTTCTTGCCTGCAAGCTTCTTGCTTGCCGGCGCCGCGTCGGCTTCTTCGGCCTCTAGCTCATCCTCTTCGTCGCCATCTGTATCTAAATCAACTGCAAGGGCGCCTTTGGGCAGAATGGCCAGATCGAGCTCCTCGTCATCGGCGCCGACGGGCTCAACATCCTCATCCACGAGGACGTCCTCGGCCTCTTCGTCTTCAATTGCCTGCTCTTTAATCCGTGCTCCTGCGCGGCGTGCACGGGAGCGCTTGATGCTGACCTGAGGAGGCGGTGCGGGCGGGGAGTACGGCTCGAGAAATGCGCGCACCTCTTCCGGCGTGGTGAGTTTGCCATCGATCAGCTCGAGGAAAATCTTCTGGACAAGTTCGCCGTAGGTCGGCAATTCGGGAGTGATGCGCATCTCCTGCATGAGCAGATGCGGGATGCGTTGACGGGCTTCAGGCCACACCTTGAGGAAGAGATTGAAGCGTTCCTGGACGGCCTTGTCCTTGCTTACAAAGCCAAGCCAGAGAATCGCTTCTGGATCATAGCTCATGAAGAGCTTGAAACATGCCGAGGGCTTGGCATTTTGTTTCGAAAGCAGCGCTTTCGCGAAACCCGAGGCCAATGAGTCCAACTTGTTCCACTCTTCGACGAAACCGGGGCGCAAGAGAGATTTCTTCAGCGCCGAGAGGTCGCGGGAAGGCAGCTTGGCGGTGAGTAACTGCATTTGAGCGGCGGACATGTCTGGATGAATGCCCTGGAGGAGCAACTGCACTGCCAAATCATGGAGGGCGTTCAGCTTGGCTTCATCTGCCCTGGCAGACGTCCATGCTGGAAAGAGAACCTTCATCCAGCCCTCGGCCTCGAGGGCGCGCAGGACCTTCAGGCCGTCCTCCTCGTGACCGATCTGCTCCAGCTCCTGCTTGCGATCATGAGCGGAGAGAAACTCGATGACGCCCTCGCTTTTGGCGTTGTCGTAGCGGGACTGGGTTCTCGGATCCATCTCCCAGCCGAGGCGGGCACGGTAGCGGACGGCTCGGATCAGAAGCGCAGGGGACTCAATGAAGCCGTAATTCGAGACCAGACGCAAGGCGCGCATCTCGATGTCGGCGGCGCCGTTCAGCGGGTCCATGAGGAGGCCGAAGGATCCCTCGTTGAGCGAGATGGCCATGGAATTTACGGTAAAGTCGCGGCGGCGGAGGTCCTCCTGGATGGACGCGAGATGAAAGACCGGCTTGCCCGGCTTGGGGTATTCCACGCGGTGCGCGCTGACGACGTTGACGCGCACAGTGCCCGGAAAACACAGGTAGAGGCTGCGCGAAGGCTCGTCTTCTCCCCACAGCTTTCCGCCCAGTTTTTCCAGTGGTTTCTTGAGCTTAAGAGCGTTCCCGTTCACCGCAACCTCGAGCTCGCGGACGGCGTGGCCGCTGGTGAGGTCGCGTACTGCATCACCCGTAAGGAAGAGAAGGATCCCGGCATCGCGAGCCGCTGCCCGCAACTGCGCGATGGCATTGCGCTGGTCGGCTGAGAGCCGGTTTTCCAGCAGGTAAATATAGTCGGGCATGCTTTATCCTGATTCCGGTGTCTGGACCGCAGCCCAAGTGCCTGAAGATGTTGCCCTTACGGTGCGATTCATGAAAACTTGCAAAGCCAAACATTAACACAAGTCGCGGTGGAAGACCAGACAAGTTGCACCAGATTCGCAACTTTTCAGGTGCGGGAATCGCAGCCGCTTGTCATTGGGCGCATAACTGGGTAGCCAGAAGTTGCAATAGGGGCCGGCCCCGCTTCGCCACGGCTCGTGCGACAATCCAGAGCGATGGCCTCTGCACGCAAACCTGTCATTGTGCGCAAGTTCTCCCGTGACTGGTTTGCCGGTTATGTGGGGGCCGAGTTCGGTCAGGCAAAGCCGGAGTTGGAGATTCTGGACCAGGCCGGCAAAGTGGTGCGCATTGGATGGGAGCAGGTGAAGTGGATGTGCTACGTGCGCGCCTTTCCTTCCGGACAGGCGGACCAGGCCGACCCCGAACGACTGGTCCGTAAGCGCTTTTCGCTGCGGCCACGGACGGCTGGGCTGTGGATTCGGCTTTCGCTGACGGACGGCGACGAGCTGGAGGGGTTGGCGGCCAATGACCGGAGCCTGGTAGAAGGCGCCGGGTTGCTGCTCACCCCGCCCGATACACGGTCGAACACGCAACGCATTTATGTGCCCCGGCAAGCGATCCAGGAGTTGGAGGTTCTGAGCTTGATTGGAGCCGGAGCCCAAAAGCGCGCCGTGGCTCCCAAACCGAGCGGCGAACAGCGTGACCTGTTTGCCCGCGACAGCGAGACGGGTTGAAGGAGCGCACACGATGCGAGCGCTGCTGCTTGAGAGCTATAACGAATTGAAGCTAAAGGATGTCCCCATCCCCGAGTTTGGGCATGAGGATGTGCTGATCCGGGTCAAGGCGTGCGGCATTTGTGGCAGCGATGTTCACGGCTACGACGGCAGCACCGGACGCCGGATTCCGCCCTTGATCATGGGCCACGAAGCCGCCGGCATCGTTCACAGCGCAGGACGAGACGTGCAGAGTTTCAAGCCGGGCGACCGCGTGACCTTCGATTCGACCATCTCATGCGGCGCTTGCCGGTTTTGTGCGGCCGGCGCGGTGAATCTCTGCGAGAAACGGCAGGTGCTGGGAGTTTCCTGCGGCGAATACCGGCGGAATGGGGCGTTTGCCGAGTATGTCTCTGTGCCGGCACGGATCGTTTACGCGCTGCCGGACGAGTTCTCGTTTGCCCATGCGGCTCTGATTGAAGCCGTTTCGGTCGCGGTTCACGCGGCGAAGATTACCGAGATCCGGCCGGGCTCGACGGCGGTAGTGATTGGGGCCGGCATGATCGGCCTTTTGAGCGTTCAGGCTTTTCGCCACTATGGATGCGATCGCGTGTTCGCAGTCGATGTGGACCAGACCCGGTTGAAGATGGCGCGGGATCTCGGGGCGACGGATACATTTGTTGGCTCGACTTCTGAGATCGTTTCGCGGGTTCTTGACGTCACGGATGGACGCGGCGCGGACATCGCGGTTGAGGCGGTTGGCGCGCAGGATCCGATCACGACAGCGATCGAATGTGTATGCTCGGGAGGAACCGTGACGCTGATCGGCAACGTCTCGCCCAAGGTGGAGATTCCGCTGCAAAGGGTCGTCAGCCGTCAGCTCCGTCTGCTGGGGTCGTGTGCTTCAGCGGGAGAATATCCGGAGTGCATTTCTCTGATGCAACAAGGAGCGATCCGCGTTGAGCCGTTGATCTCCGCGGTGGCTCCTTTGAGCGATGCGGCTCGATGGTTCGAACGGCTGCACGCGCATGAACCGGGGCTGATGAAGGTGGTTCTTGAGCCGTGAGGGGAAGTTGATGAGCACGACTTTGTTCGATTTGACTGGCAAGACCGCGGTAGTGACTGGCGCCAGCCGGGGACTCGGCCAATACCTGGGCCGAGCGCTCGCACGAGCTGGCGCCGATCTGGTGATCACCAGCCGGCATCTGCCCGACCTAAAACCATTCCAGGAAGAGATCGAAGGGATCGGGCGAAAGGTGTTGCCGCTCGAATTGGACGTGCGAGATGTTGACGGGATCGGACGTGCGGCCGAGAGCGCCTGGAGCCACTTTGGCAAGATCGACATTCTGGTGAACAACGCCGGCTGCAACGTGAGGAAGCCCGCACTGGAGATTACGCCTGAGGATTGGGATCTGGTGCTTGAGACCAATTTAAGGGGATCGTTTTTTGCCGCGCAGGAGTTTGCGCGGCATATGGTGAAACGAGGCTACGGGCGCATCATCAACATCGGTTCGGTCACCAGTGTGTTTGGATCCGCGGGAATCGCCCCGTATTGCGCCAGCCGGGGAGGAATCAAACAACTGACCATGAGCCTGGCAGACGAGTGGGGACCGTCGGGAATCACAGTGAACTGTCTGGCACCGGGCTGGTTCCGGACAAAACAGAACGCGATCCTCTATGAGAATGCAAAGTGGGTCGAGTACATCACCGACCGCATCCCGTTGAAACGTCCAGGGCAGCCGAACGATCTGGATGGCGCGGTGGTCTTCCTGGCTTCGGACGCTAGCGCATATATTACGGGTCAGATTCTCCTGGTGGACGGAGGAATATCGACGGGCGCGACCCGCGCGACGGTGTAAGACGCGAGTTTTTGCGGGCCGAGAACTCGTTGTTCAATGATCTACCGCAATTGCGCGAATCCGGCCCGTTGGTTTCCGGCCGATTCAAGGATTTGCGGTCAGGAAATCGTGACTGAGTTGCGGGACAGTATTTCAAATGAAATCGTCCTGGATTCCTGTTCAACCCCGAAGAGGTCGTCTTGGCTGGAGAACCAAAAGAGTTGCAACAACGGATTCCCATGCACCGCTGGCGAATCGCCTGGCTCCTGGGCATCGGTGTGCTCGTCAACTATTTCGATCGAGTGAACCTCTCTGTCGCTCACGGCGCCCTCATCGCCTCGTTTGGTGTTTCCGACATCGCCTTTGGGTATCTTTCCGGCGCTTACAACATCACCTACGCTGCACTCCAGTTGCCGATCGGCGTCATCCTCGACAAATTCGGCGTGAAACGAGTCGGCCGAATTGGCACGCTGCTCTGGAGCCTGGCGACATTCGGCGCAGCCCTCACGCCTTCGATCGGCGGTCTGTTCGCTGCTCGTTTCCTGCTCGGTGTTGGTGAAGCTCCGACTTTCCCTGCGAATGCCAAGGCCATCGGCGCCTGGTTCCCCGAGAAGGAGCGCAGCTTCGCGACCTCGTTGTTCGATGCGGCCGCCAAATTTGCTTCAGTAGTCGGCATTCCCCTCATGGGCTTCGTTCTGCTTGAGTTTGGCTGGCGTTGGAGCTTTGCCCTCACCGGCTTCATGAGTGCGCTTTACTTCCTCCTTTTCTGGCGGATGTACCGCGACCCCGACGATGAGCCTCGCCTCAGCGAGGTCGAACGCCGCTACATCGAGGGCGCGAATCAGGAATCCGCGAAGGTCGAAGCCGCCAATGAACCCGCTTCATCGCTGTTTCATCTTCTGACCAACCGCAAGGTGCTTGGGCTCGCAATCGGTTTTGGCTCCTACAATTACGTCTTCTATCTGCTGCTTACCTGGCTGCCCAGCTATCTTTCGTTCGGCCTTCACCTCGACCAGATGCATTCGTTTGTCTACACGAGCGTGCCCTGGCTCTTCGCGACATTCACCGATCTGGTCATCGGCGGCTGGCTTGTGGACCTGCTGCTGAAGCGCGGATGGAGCGGAAGTGCGGTGCGTCGAACCGTTCTCATCGGCGGAACCGCGTTCGGCCTGGGCATCTTTGGCGCCGGGCACACACACAGCACAACTCAGGCTCTCATTTGGATCAGCATCTCAATCGGCGGCCTGTCCGCTGCGTCTCCTGTGGGCTGGTCATTGCCCTCCCTGATTGCCGCCCGCAACGACGTTGGCAAAGTGGGAGGGATCATCAACTTCTCCAACCAAATCTCGGGAATCGCCGCGCCCATCGTTACCGGTTATCTGGTTGCGGTCACGCATTCTTACGTGTGGGTCTTCCGCGTGGCCGCCGTTTACCTGGTCATCGGCATCGCGGCATACATCTTCCTGCTGGGAAAAATCGAACGACCCGTACCGCGCTCATCGTAGAGTGCTTCCCTTCTCTCAAGTGAAAGCCGGTTTGGAAAAGGGCCCAGAACTACGCGTGCTGAAGCTGAGTGACCGGCTCGGTGTCAAGCAAGCTCAGGTAGTACTCCGCAGTCAAGCCCAGGACCCGCTCCTCGGAGTAATGTTCCACCACCCATGCCCGGGCCGCCCGGCCCATGTGGATGCGGCGCTCCGGATCGCGAAGAAGCTTCATAACCGATTCGTAGATGGCCTCCGGATAGCCGGGTGGAATGAGCAGGCCGGTCACTTCGGGGATCACAGCATCACGCGCGCCGGTGGACTGTGTGGTGACCACGGGAATGCCAGTGGCCGAAGCCTCGAGCACAACATTGGGAAATCCCTCGCGCCAGGTGGGAAGGACCATTACGTCCATAGCCCGGTAGTAAGGCGCTGAGTCGCTCACGAATCCGGTGCAGTGAATGCGTGGGTGGCTCAGGATCCGGGCTCGAAACTCCCCACCCAGCGCGTCTTCGGCGGCGTCGAACCAGCCAACGAGGAGCAGATGCGCGGCAGGTTCGGCAACAAGAATCCGATCGAATGCCTGAATCAGCTCAGGAAGACCTTTGTCGCGCGTCAGGCGGCCGACAAAACCGACGACGGCAGCTTCGTGGGGAATACCAACCTTCTCGCGCACATCACTGCGGCCGGGCGAAAAGCGCTCCACGTCTACGCCGATGCTGCTTCCCTCACCCAGGACGAGTAATTTTTCGGCAGGTGCGAGGCGGAGCGCCAGCGCTTCGGCACGGAGGCTTGTACTGTTACAAAGCACCACGTGCGCAGAGGCGCAAGCCATGCGCTCGGCGGCGAGCAGAATTCTTCGCTTGAGACCACTGGTTCTTTCCAGCTTAAGCCCGCGCAACATGTAGACGCGCCTGGGCACGCCGCGCAGCCGAGCAGCCAGCGTTCCCAGCAAGCCGGCCTTCGGCGTACTGAACTCCACCAGGCTCGGCCTGCGCCGGCCGAGCAACCACCAGAGACGGAAAAGCGAAAGAAGATCGGCCAGCGGAGAAATACAGCGGCGCATTGGAATGAAGATGCGCTCCACTCCGGCGAGCGCGGCTGTACGATCAACCAGAATGCCCGGGCTCGAGACGAGCAAAACGCGAAAGCCTGCCCGGCGCAGGGTTTGTAATCGCACTCCCCATGCGCGACAGGTTTCCTGACTTGTCACTCCGACAACAATTGCCGGCTGTTGGATGACACAGGGAGTGAGATGAAAAGAGAGGGCTCCGGAATCTGCCATAAGCGCCTGCGCTCTTTGAATTCCCTACATGTGAGGGTGAATCAGCAGATTCCGGAGAGAACCGTAGGCAAACGATCAAGAAGCTAATGTATCAATTTGAGACACAAGATTAGAGCATTTTAAAAAACAGTCAGTGATTGCCGGCACACATCCGGCGCGCAGCTTTGGGTAACAATGGTTTCCCTCTCAGGGAATCGATGGCGCGACGCACAAGAATCCTCCTGCTCCTCTCTCACTTGGGTGGTGGCGGGGCCGAACACGTGATGGCTCTTCTGGCGCGCGGTCTGTCTCAGGAAAAATACGAAGTCCATCTCGGACTCGTTAGGCAGGCGCACGGAAGTGGAGAATCGCTTCCGCCGTGGGTAAGCGTTGACGCGCTGAACGCCGGGCGGGCGCGCGCCGCCGCGTTTCCGCTTCTGCGCCTGATCTGGCGGCTCCGGCCCGCGGTAGTGCTCTCCGGAGCGGCAGAGGTCAGCCTCCTGGTGTTGATGCTGCGGCCGCTTTTGCCGCGGAAGACGTCCGTGCTGGTGCGCCAGAACGCGACGGCGTCCTCGGTTCTTGCGTTCGGCAGCCTGCCACGATTCACGCGCCTGATCTATCGCCTGCTTTATCGGCACTCCGATCATGTGATCTGCCAGTCGCAGGCGATGGCGAAGGATCTGGCAGTAGCTGCGGGGATCGGCGAGGAGCTTATCGCGGTATTGCCGAACCCGGTGGATCTCAAAGGAATCCGAGCGGCGATGCGCGCTCCGATAGCGAGGAGCAGCTCAGGGCCACAACTGCTGGCGGTTGGAAGACTCTCGCCGGAAAAAGGCTTCGACCTGCTGCTGAAGGCGATGGTGACGGTACGCGAGCGGTTTCCCGGGGTCAGCCTGATTCTCGCCGGCGCCGGTCAGGAAGAAACGGCTTTGAAGTCGCTTTCGAGCGAGCTGGGATTAGAGACGGCCGTCCGCTTTGCCGGCTACGTCGATCGTCCCTACGCATTGTTGCCTGAAGCCACGCTGTTCGTGCTTCCGTCGCGCCATGAAGGGATGCCCAATGCCCTGCTGGAAGCCGCCGCGGCCGGTTTGCCTCTCGTGGCCACTCCGGCATCCGGAGGCGTTGTTGATTTGCTGCGCGGGCGGCCTGGCGCGTGGCTGGCCAAGGAAATCTCCGCGAAGGCATTGGCTGTGGCGATCATTGCGGCGCTTGAAGCAATTCGGCCCGGCGAAAGGTTCAGCCAGGAGTTCTTCCCTTCTTCTGCACCGAATGCGCAGCAGACGGTTGTGGAAATCAGCGAGCGGTGATCGATCGCCGGTTCACCCGCTCGGCGCAAAGGTAATCAACGCACCGGTTTTCCCTGTGGAAATTAACCTCTTGACATTTTTTCTGATCCGATGTTTCCTGTGGGTACAGATTCAATCCAGTTTTCCACACCCAAGAATGCCCTGTTACTGGGGTCACTCTCGCGTTGTCCAGGGAAGCTTGCTCAGACGAAGAACAATCGGGCGTGTCGGGCCAACGTATCTTAAGGCTTTTATTTCTTAGAGGACCGCCCAGCTCCATCGAGGAAGATTCCCGCCAAACAATTGAAGAGCTTCTGTTCCGATTCCTGCGCATGTTGATACCGCACTTTTGTCGATCATGCGGGAGAGTCGAGCAGGTTCGGGACGCACTCATCATGGTGCCGCTCAAAATGTCTCCGGCGCCGGCTTCGGCCCTGGGACGCGACAACCGTGTCGCTGGGGGAGAGTTGTGTTTCGTCCTTGGTTTGGCCTTGCTCTTACTGGCATCCTGTGTGCTTTATCGCTGCCATTCTTTGCAATATCGCTGGTCGTTGCGGGCATGTGCACTGCGCCGATGGCAATCTGGGCTCCGTTTCGCCGGCGCAAACAGGCACGCGATTCCGATATTCGGAAAACCTGGCGGTCGAATGAATTTGCGTTCGAACGGGCGATCGAAGCGTATGAGGAGCTGATCGACGCGCACGCGTGGAGGCACCCATGAGCCACGCGGCGATTGCGATTCCTGGCCTGGACCGTATTGGCGGCGCCGAGCGCCAGGCCATGCTGCTGGCCATGGGGCTGCGTCGGCGCGGTTGGCGTGTGAGCGTGGTGGCGCTTTCCGGCTCGGGCGACGCGGCTGCCGCGGAGTTGCGCGATTGCGGCGTCACCTTCACGAGCCTGGAGATGCGTAAAGGGCTCGCCGACCCGCGGGGATGGATTCGCTTCCATCGTTGGCTTTGGCGCGAGCAGCCAGACGTGCTTCACGCGCACCTGCCGCACGCTGCCTGGCTCTGCCGGTGGTCGCGCCTGGCCGCGCCTGTGCCTGTAGTCCTCGACACGCTGCACAGCTCCTGCACAGGCAGGCGCGGCCGCCACTTCGGTTACGCGTTCAGCCGCTGGCTGCCTGACCATGTGACGGCAGTCAGCCGCGCGACCGCAGTGTCGCATCTGACGGCGGGGATGGTGCGCAAGGAGCAACTGTCGATCCTGGCAAACGGAATTGAGGTCGATGCTTGGGAGCCGAAAGTAAATGCGCGGCGCGAGTCGCGGCGGCAGCTGGGATTGACGGATGAGTTCCTGTGGCTGGCCGTGGGCAGGCTGGAAGCGGTGAAAGATTATCCAACTTTATTGAAGGCATTGGCCTACGCGCCGGAGAAGGCAAGGCTGCTGGTTCTGGGCGCCGGCCCGCTGGAAATGGAACTCACTGCGTTGGCGAGGAAGCTCGGCCTGGAGCGACGCGTCTGTCTTCTCGGCTTCGAGCCGAACGTGCAGCGCTGGATGCAGGCCGCGGATGGGTTCGTTCTCTCATCTCGGTACGAAGGCCTGCCCATGGTGCTGCTGGAGGCTGGCGCCTGCGGGGTCCCTGTGGTGGCCACCGATGTTCCGGGAACGCGCGAAGTGGTGGTTGACGGAGTGAATGGCTGGCTGGCTCGTGCGGGCGATCCACAAAGCCTGCGCGAAGCGATGGCGTGTTTGATGAGCATGCCGCTCGAGGAACGGTATGCCATGGGCGAATGCGCGCGACGCCGCGTGATCGAGGACTTCGGCATGGAAACCGTGCTCAATCGCTGGGAGCGGCTTTATAAAGCATTGCTGGATCGCAAGAGCGTCAAGCAGCGGGTTCGCCTTGCGGCACGCGAGATTCTGAGCCGCCACAGCGCAGCCTCGGCGTAAACGCGCTCGGCAAGGGTCAAGGTGGTGGGTTGACTGCGGAAGAGTACGCGATAAACGGAGGTGAATTGATCCGAGTGTACCGTTAGAAAAGCGCGCAGGGCCCCGATCTCTGCGTTCGAAACGGTGTTCGGGTGAAGGCAGATGGTCCAGAGGCCCTTGGATTTGTCGACGGGCCCCCAAAGCTGCTGCGGAATCCAGGTCAAGCCGCGGCGTCGGAACGGTACGCGCGCAAAACCGTCCGATAGAAGCGTGATTTCCTCCGCGCAAAGCGCGTTAAGGGTCTCGCAATCGAAGCCGTGCCGCGGCGCTACCCAGATTTTCGGGTTGAGTCCGTGTCCGCGCAAGATTCGCAGGCCCTCGTGGATCCACTCGCGCTGTGTTTTGGCGGGCGCGCCGGCGAACTCCGACGTGCGGGCGAGACCGACGAGGCCGCGGCCGCGGCTTTCACACAAGTGACGATAGCCGTGCAAGCCGATGATGGCCCCAGCGCCTTCCAGCCTGCGCATGCGCTGCCAGAATGCCGGATCGGGAGACGAAACCTCAAGTTCAGGGTCGCGGTTGTCGGGAACGACAGCCAGAATCGGTTGAAGCTGGAACTCCTCGATCAGCGATTCGATGCGCCTCCAACGCTCGGTCGACATCGTGGGGCAAAGATCGTCGCAGCGGAGCAGATACTCGGCGGGCGCGGGAATCATGCGGCTGCCTCCGGCGCGGAAGCGCGAGCGAGAAGCTTCCTGCTCCAATAGCAGAGATAGAAGAATGTGCTGACTGTCCAGAGCGAGGTCGCCAGCGCAATTCCAGCGACGCCGAACCAGTGCATGAGGACCAGATTGAGCACAATGTCGAGGCCGAGATTGATGATGCCGCAGTAAAGGATCAGGTCGGTGCGGCGCATGGCGACAATAAAGCGGTAGTAAACGCGGCTGACGACGAAGAATGGGATCTGGATGGCGTACATGGCCAGCACAGAGGCAACGACGCGGGTGTCGCGCGGGCCGAACTGGCCGTGCTGGAGAGCGACACGAACGAGCGGGCGCGCGCCGGCGATCAGCAGCGCCGCGATCGGCACGGAGACAACTGCGGTGAGGCGAACCCAGGTGCGGAGGGTGTGGCTGCAACCGGTCCAGTCGCGCAGGGCGATCATGCGCGAAAAGTAGGGCACGATGGCGGTTGAGATTGCGCCCGCCAGCAGCGTGAGCACAACACTGACAAAGCGATTGGCGTAAACCAGCGCAGAGACACTACCCGCAATCAACATGGCAGCCATCGACTGATCGACGAGCAAGCCACCCGAAGACACCACGCTGCTCAACAGCACAGGCCCATATTGGCCTGCGACTTCGCGCGTGGCCTCGTCCATTCCATACCAGCACAGTCGAAAGCGATAGCCGCGCCGCTGCATCATCCAGGCGACGATGATGGCGTGCAGCAGCGAACCCGCGAGCGTGGACCAGACCATGGCCCAAATGCCGAAGCGGGCGCCAAACTCGAGCGCTCCGAAGATGATCACGACAGAAATGACCATGGGCGCAAGAGCGGGAAGAGCGAATCGGTCAACTGTGTTGAGAACCGAGGTGCAATTCGTGGCGATTCCCGTGATGAGAACCACCGGCAGAAGCCCATAGAAGAGGTGCACGGCGAGAGCGAGCTTCGCGGGCGCAAAGTGAGAGGCGATGAGCGGGAAGAATCCGCGCGCCAATAGAGCCATCACGGCACTGGCAGCGGCGAGCAGAAGACACATCCAGAGCATGGAACTCGACAAAAGCTGCTGGGCGCGCTCGTGACCCTCCTTTTCCCTCACCCGGACGAGCGTGGGCACTAGAGCCTGATTCATCGACTCCGAGATAAGGTTGACGAGCAGGCTGGGAATAAGCGCTGCCGCGAGGAATGCGTCCATGGCATCGGAGCGGCCATAGACTGAGGCAACCGCAACTTCCTTGAATGTGGCGAGGACCTTCACGAAGATCCCGGCAGCTCCGACCGAGACTGCAGCCCGGAGAATGGCACGATTGAACCTCAATGTTGGAGCAGGCGCGGCGATGGGCGAGGCAATCGACATTGCGCGTGAGGTGTCCGTCAAGATTCCGGTTGCGCGGTGAGCCGCGGCGCCGGTGCAGGATCGGGAAGGAGCGGCCGCGTCGAGAAGCAGTCAGAGAGCCCGCCGGGATTGTCGGTGGCAAGTCGGCCGGCAACGGCAATCACGGCCAGCAGCAGCCACGTAGTGCGGTTCTCTTCCACAGTAGCTACAAGCGAGGTCAGGACCCAGACGATCAACGATGTGACCAGCGCGATGCGCAGAGGACCATGGGCCCGAAACGCGTAACGCACCGCAAGGGCGAGAAGAATGGCAGCCAGGAACAAAGCGCAAAGCCCTCCACAAACGGCGATGGAGAGTGCGGTGTTGTGGGCCGTGTCAATAGGGGAAAGCCGGGCAGCGGCGACAAATGAACCCGCGCCCGTGCCCAAAAGCGGCGCGTGCGTAAAGGCGCGCCAGCCTGCGGACCAGATGTTGAGCCGCTGATTCAGGTCGCCGGTTTGAAGCTGTTCGGGAATGGTGGCGAGGCGCGCGAGCGTCGCCGAGGGCACGATGAACCAGAGAGCGGCGAGAAAAGAAGGGAGCACGAAGACGGCCGCAACAAGCCGGCGGGAACGGCCCAGAGTGAGAAGAACGACGGAGCCGGCAATTCCAACGACCGCGGCCAGGAAGCCTTCCCGGGAAGCCGTGAGCAGAACAGCCACCAGGCCAAGCGGGAAGAAGCCTAACGCCATGAGACGCGGCAGCCTTCGGCGTTCGCAGTTGACGAGAAGCGCTGCAAGCGGAAATCCGAGATCAAGGAAGCGGGCAACCTCGTTGGGGTCCTGACCGTAGGCAGCAAAGCGGATCTGGCCAGCGGCGATGGCTTCGGGTGAGCGAACCGCCGCCAGCGTGAGGAGCGCAAGCACCCATGAACCGGCGACGGTGGCGCGCAGCAAGGCGCGAAGATCGGCTGGTGAGTCGGCAAATTCCCACACCAGCCAGACGATCATCAACTCCTGGAAATAGCCGCGAATCTTCTCCAGGCTCGCAACGGGATCGATGGTCCAGAAGTATGAGCAGCAGAACCAGAGAAAAAACGCGAGGGTGAGCCACCAGAATGCGCCTGGTGTGCGCATGCGGCCAGCTTGCAGAATTGCCGGAACCGCGGCCAGAAGGACCAGCAGTCCTGCAATGCGGGCCACGTTGCCGACGAGCCCGCCGAGGTCGAGTGAGTACTCCCACGGAATCGCAAAGGCGAAGAGGAGAAGCAGAATCCACGCGGTTCTTCTCATCGTCGCCTCACTAATAACGCTGGGAATAGACCAAGGCAGAGTAGATGGTGACGCCAATGGTCGACTGGATGGCGGACTCAAGGGTTCGGTTCAGCAGATTCTTGGCCTCGGAGTCGGGAACGTACAGAATGTCGCGATCTTGCACCGGCTGATCGGGATCCTGGCCGCGCAGCATGCGCCGGATGTTGAGGGCGATCATGGCGCGGCCTTCTTTCTGCTCGCGGATCAGCAGGGCTTTGCCGACGGCGGCGTTCTGCGACGGCCCCCAGGCAAGCGAAAGCGCTTGCACCACGGTGAGGCCCTGCACGGGATCGACCGCGAATCCACCGGGACGGATTACATCGCCCACCACGTAGACGAGGCCTGCGCGGCTCACCTGGACCGTGTCGCCGGGGCTGAGCTCGGGATTGTGGTCGGAGGATGTATCGGTTCCGCCAGGGTCGAGCACCACCGCATGAGCCATCTTGGGATCGCCCTGATGAAACACATTAACCAGCCGCCCGGCATTGACTGAAAGGCCGGACGCAGCAGAGATCAGGTCGAGCAAGCGATGGTGGACGGTGTAGGGGTAGACGCCGGGGCGCGTGACTTCCCCGAGAACGCTCACGTCCTGGCCTGCGTATGCCGTAACCAGAACCGAAACGAGGGGATGAAGAAGCATGCCCTTCGCCAGCAGCGCGGCTTCAATTGCGCGCGCGGCGGCCTGCTCGTCCTTTCCGGCCAGCTTCACTTCGCCGATCAAGGGCAGCGTAACCGTGCCCTCGGCTGAGACGCGAACCGTGGAGTGAAACTCGGGCGTGTGATACTCGGCGATTTCGAGAAAATCTCCAGGGCTGATGGGGGCGGACATGGGCGCGGAAGCCTGCACGCCTGCGGACGTTGCGGCGCCTGCCGTGGTCGCAGCGCCGCCCGCATCGTTCCAGATCGGCGGCGCTTCCTTTGGATTGGGCACGCTCCGGGTCTCCTGCGACTGCGGGAAGCTGGCAACGCCGGAAGGCAAGCCCGATGTGTTTGGCGTGGGCGCCTGTGCGTGAATCGCTGCGCCGGAGCCAAGCAATGCGATCAGCGCGAGAGCCACGCGCGCTCCCGATGAACCGAGCGACTCTCGCAGCAGCGCGGCTCCAACGGCGATCCAAAGCCCTACGAAGAAGGTGATGGTGAGATAGAGGGGCAGATCGGGGGTTACGGGCTTTACCGGCTGGCGAGCGTAATCAACGACAGAAATGTTCGAGGAGCGCACTCCGGCGGCGAAACCGGCTTCCTCGGCTTTGACCTGCACGCGCAAGTACAAGTCGTGGCTGGCGTTGGCCTCCTGGCGCATGACGGCGTATTCGGTCGCAGCCTCGTTCAGCTTCATCCCTTCATTGGTGGCCTGCTGCAGACTGTTGCGCACCAGCTGCTCGCGATCCTGGGCAGTTTGCCAGTTGGAGCGGAAGCGCTCCACGAGCTTCGAATCCTCGGCCTGCTTCTGCCGGTCGAGATCCGCCAACTGGCGGCTGATTTCAACAACGCGGGGAAAGCCCGGACCGTGTTCGGCGCTGAGCTGAGCCTGTTCCTGCTCAAGATCGCTGCGGCGAGCGTGGATCTGCTCGAGGAGCGCAGTGGCAAAGTTGGTGTTGTCGGCCTGGAGTCGCGGATCGGAGGCGATCACCGTCTCCGGATCGCCCTGCGAAGCGGCGCGGTACTCAGCCTCGGCAAGAATGCGGTCTGTTGTCGCAGCAACGAGCTGGCGGCCGAGCTCGTCAATCTGCAGCAGAGCTGAGCTGTGTTCCGTTTCCCCGGGCTGGCCATCGGCCATCACCTCGGGCGTGCTCACAATGCCGTGCTGATCCTCGAATTCAGCCAGGCGCTGCTGGTCGCGGTCAACGCGAGTCTTCAATTCGGCTAGCTGCGCGTTGAGCCAGCCGGAGGCCTGCGCAGTGGCTTGAATCTGAGATTCGGTTTCCTGATCGCCGTAGGCGGCAATGAGCGCGTTGACGACGGCGGCCGATAGCACAGCGTCGCGCGAGCGGAAGCGGATTTCGACCAGCATGGTGCGCGCCATCGACTGCACGCGCAGGCGGCGCGAGAAGCGATCGAGCAGCCAGGCCTGAGCCTCGGGCGTGGGCTTGTCGGATTTGAAATCCGGGAAGCGGCTGGCAAAATCGCTGCGAAAACCGGGAGCTTCGTAAAGCTTGAGCGCGACGATCACGCGCCAGGCAAGCCGGTCACTGCGCAGAACGCTGGCCAGCGTTTCCAATGCGATGGGTGCGGAAAGAATCGACGTTGGAACCTGCGCTTCAGCGCCATCGAGGTTGAGCGAGGAGACCGGCGCGGCGCGGAGCTCAACGCGGCCGGCCGCCTCGTACTGATTGGGCGCGATAAGGCAATAGAGGATGCACGCAACGAGCAGCGTTCCCTCGATGGTGGCGACGAAACGGCGGCGCCGCCACACCATCTGCCAAAGTTCGCGAAGAGAGGTAGACCTGGGGCCAACTTTGTTCGCCGGATCAGGAGCGGCGGGGGTGTTCAGAAGAACTTCGTGGATCGACAGAGTATTCGGCAACGGAAGGAAACCTCAATCGCAAGAAACCGCGCACAGAACCGCAACCTACCGCACTTCCAGCCGAATCTGCTCCAAGGAACACTATGCTCTGCGCCGCGGACCGCAGCGAGAACTCGTCATGAGCCTCTCTTTCGCCCCACGCCATTGGAAGCGAAAAACGATGGCCCTGGCGTTCAGAACGAACAGCTATTCTGGGGAAAATCCCTGACAGTTTCGTTCATCGCGCATCATTCGTCAATGGTGTGCGTCACAAGGGTGATTGCCATCACATGGCGCGGATTGGATCGTGACCCGGCGCAGGTAGAGGATAAAGCAGAGAATGAACGGTTGGACCCACAAAGCAGCAGGATTGCGGGCAGCGTCGATAAATTAATGGTTCGGCTGCGTGGTCTTGTACCACTCGACGGTGCGGCCGATCCCCTCACGAAAATCAAACTGAGGGACGTAGCCCAGCAGCTCCCTCGCCCTGCTGATGTCGGCCAGAGAATGTTTGATGTCACCGGAGCGCGGTTCCGCGTAGGCCGGATTGCCGCTGTAGCCGGTGAGTTCGCGCAGAATTTCAAAAACTTGATTGAGGGTGACGGCCGCGCTGGTGGCCACGTTCATCATTTTGCCGGAGACCTTTTCAGGCGAAGCGTCGGCGGCGAGCAGGTTGGCTGCAACCACATTCTCGATGTAAGTGAAGTCGCGGCTCTGCTCGCCATCGCCGTAGATTGTCGGCTGCTCGCCAGCGAGCAGTTTGCGGCAAAAGATGGCCAAAACGCCGGAGTAATGGGAAGTGGGGTCCTGAAAGGGACCAAAGACATTGAAGTAGCGCAGAGTGACGGTTTCAAGCCCGTAGACGCGGGTAAATGCGCTCATATAGTGCTCGCCCGCCAGCTTCGCCACGGCGTAAGGGCTGATCGGGTTGGGGAGCATATCCTCGCGCTTGGGAAGCGTGGGCGTATCGCCGTAGACCGATGAAGAGCCTGCATACATGACGCGGCGCACGCCGGCTGCGCGGGCGGCTACCAGCACATTGACGGTGGCCTCGACACAATTGCGGTTTGTAGCGGCGGGATCGGCCACGGAACGCGGCACACTGGCCAGCGCCGCCTCGTGAAAGATGACCTCAACGCCTGCGCAGGCTTTGGCACAGACCGCTGGATCGGCCAGGTCGCCCTCGATGAACTCGATGGCTTCGAGGCCGGTGAGGTTCGCGCGCTTGCCGGTGATAAAACTATCGACGCCGCGCACGCTATTGCCGCGTTTGAGCAGGGCCGCAGCGATCGAGCGCCCGATGAATCCAGCGGCTCCAGTCACGAGATACTTGGCCATGTTCGCGCCTCGAAGAAAGAATGGTGTGTAGCCCAATCGACGGCCCGCACAGGCTAGGATACTATTGCGACTCGAACGACTCCGCAGATCGGGTCATGCGACCGGCTGCGCGAGCCCACTAGGGTTCTGTTTTGGTTCGATGATGACATCATTTTTCCCAAATTTAGCCGAGCCCCAGCACTTCTCCACGTGGGAGAGATTGTTGTTCACGGTGCTTGCAGCCGCGTCTCTATTTGGTTTCTGGTGGCGGTTCGGTCCGATCCTGGGCAAGATTCTGCAATCGAAAAAGGACCCCGACTTTCACCTCTTCCCCATCGGCCGCCGCGTCCGCGACTTTGTCTGGGAGGTGATGTTCCAGGCCAAGGTGATTCGTGAGCGGCCGTTGGCCGGAGTGGCCCACGCGTTGGTCTTCTGGGCCTTCTGTGCTTTTGCGCTGGTCACGATGAACCATTGCGCGACGATCTTCGGGCTCGGCTTCCTCGATCCGGCGGGGCGCGTTGGACAATTCTATTTCGGCTTCGCGGCATTCTTTGCGGCGGCATGCGCGGTGGGCATCCTCGCACTGTTTGTGCGGCGATTCGTGGCGCGACCCAAATGGCTCGGCGAGGTGTCGTGGGGGTCCGGACTCATCGCGCTGCTGATCTTCGCGCTGATGGCCACGTATCTGGCGGCGTTCTTTGTGCCAGGAACGAGCGATGCCGCGCGGACGCTGTGGTGGGCACACACGCTCACACTTCTCGTCTTTCTGCCGCTCATTCCGCACACCAAGCACCTGCACCTCGTCCTGAGTCCGTTTACGGTTTTCTTCTCGCGCGATGGATTCGCCGAGATTCCTCCGCTCGCCGGCGATGAGGACTTCGGGCTTGTAGCGGGCAAGGATCTCACGCAGCTTGTCAGCTTGCAGGCCTACTCCTGCGTGGAGTGTGGCCGCTGCATGGAGCATTGCCCTGCGAATAACACAGGCAAGCTGCTCAACCCGAAGGAAATCGTGCTCGGGCTGCGCGGCTACCTGAATGAATACGGGCCACATTCCGAGGAGCCGCTGTTGGGTAAGTACAACGCCCAGGAGGCGGCGTTCGAGTGCACCACCTGCGGCGCATGCGAGTTTCAATGCCCGGTGGGGATTGAGCATGTGCCGATTATCGTGGGCCTGCGGCGCGGCGCGGTGAACACGGGCGCGTGGGAAGACGATCATGGAGCGAAGCTCTTTCTTGCTTTGGAGCGTGGCAGCAACGCATTGGGCCTCAGCGCAACGGAGCGGGACAAGTTTGTCGAGAAGAATGCCCTGCCAATCTTCGACGGGACGCAGGAGTATTGCCTGTGGCTCGGATGCATGGGCGCATACGATCCACGCGGGCGCGAGATTGTGGTCGCCCTGGTGCGCGTGATGCGATACCTCGGCGCGAGCTTCGGTGTGCTGCGCAAAGAGAAGTGCACGGGAGACCCGGTGCGGCGCCTCGGCAACGATTTGCTGTTTCAGCAATTGGCCGAGGCCAATCTTGAGGCACTCAGGCAGAATCGCGTAAAGAAGATCGTGTCAATCTGCCCGCACTGCGTGCGCACGATTCAGGAGGATTGGAAGGCATACGGTACGCCGCCTGAGGTCGAGCATCACAGCGAGTTTCTATCTCGGCACATGCAGCAGCTGCCAGTCCAAAACCAAGAAAAAAAGGAAAAAACCGTGTTCCACGATCCGTGTTACCTGGGGCGCTATCGCGGAGTTTATGACGAACCGCGTCGCGTTGCTGCACTGGCAGGAGACTTGGTAGAAGCCCCGCGCTCGCACGAGCGGAGTTTTTGCTGCGGCGCCGGAGGAGGACTGGTGTTCCTCGGCGAAGAGAAGGGCGAGCGCGTGAGCCATGTGCGCGCAGAGGAGCTGGCGGCGACGGGCGCGAGCGTTGTCAGCACGGCCTGCCCCTTCTGCAATACGATGTTCCGGGACGCATTCGCGGCAAAAGGCGAAGGCGCGCCAGAGTTGATGGACATCGCGCAGTTGGCTGCGCGGGGACTGCCAGAGAATTAAACTCAAGAGAAGGTTCAGGAAAGCAAATGAAAGAAGATACCATCCGCTCTTTTTTCGATGGAGAAACCAGCGCGAATCAGCTTTTAGACGAGGCCGCGAAATCTATCACTCATTTCGATGCGGTTTTATGCAATGTGACAATCGAAGACATGCTGCAAGACTTTCGTCTCACCCGAGCCCACCTTCTTTCGCTTTGTGATGCCTGGATTGCGGGGGAACTAAGTCAAGAAGTGATCAGTACAATTGCCTTCGCGCTCCTAGCTTCGGATCGCTTCGAATGGGAAGACGACGTTATTAGCGAAACTTTGTGCGACTGGTCGGTTCCTGAGATTAACCTTCCACTCGAACCAGATACCCTCAAAGTGCATCGAAGTTGGCTATTAGGTCTTGAAGAGCCAGCTCCAAAGCCTGCTCTCGATCCCAGCAAGCGTCGTGGACGACTGGTCCTGCTTCGCCAGAAGGTCCGCCCCGAAGACCCCAACAACGATCCAAGAAAAACTGATCTGGGACGAGAGATCATTGCCAAAATCCAGGGCCAAAGCCTATGAAGATCATTGTTGCCATCAAGCAGGTTCCAGATCGCGACACTCCGGTTCGCATCGCCCCGGGCGCAAATTGGATTGAAGAGGGCGACCTCCAATGGGCGATGAATGAGCCGGACGCCTACGCGCTGGAAGAGGCGCTGCTGCTTAAAGAACAAGCCGGCGGCGAAGTGATTGTGGTCAGCGCGGGGCCGGAGCGAGTGGGTTCGACGATTCGCGAGGCGCTGGCCAAGGGCGCGGACCGCGCAATCCACATTCTCTGCGACGACTTGAATGGGCGCGATGCGCTCGGCGCGGCGCGCCTGCTGGCTGCTGCGATCAAGCCAGAGAATCCCGACCTTGTGCTGACAGGGCTGCAATCGGAAGACGTGGGATTGGGCCAGACGGGCGTGATCGCCGCCGAATTGCTCGGGCTGCCGCACGCCACCATGATCCTTCACGTAGAAAAGACCGACGCCGGCCTCAAAGTGAAACGCGAGCTTGAGGAGGGTTGGTTCCAGTCGATCGAATTGCCTACGCCGGCGGTGTTGACCGTGCAGTCGGGCGGGAACAAGCTGCGCTACGCTACGCTGATGGGCATCAAGCGCGCCAAGACCAAAGAGCTGCGGGTAGTGAACGCAGCGGAAATCGACGCGGATGGTGCGCCGACAGTCGTGCTCGAGCAAATCTCCGCGCCGAAGAAGCAGAAATCGACGCAAATCCTTCCCGGCTCGGCCAAGGAAGCAGCAGTTGCGCTGGTGGAGAGGTTGAAAACCGAGGCGCGCGTCCTATGAATGTTCTTCTGGTTTTGGAGGAGAGCGACGGAAAGATCAAACGAGCCTCCTGGGAAGCTCTCGCCGCGGCGCAGCGGCTCGGACCCGCAGAGAGCATCACTGCGGTTGTCATCGGCGCGCAGACAGAGGCGTTAGCTGCCGAAGCTGCGACGAAACCCGTGGGCAAAGTCGTTCGCGTGGAGCACCCGTTGCTCGCACAGTACACGGCGGATGGGTTCTCGGCGGCTATTGAACAACTCCTCCAAAACCAGGGCGCCACGAAGTGGGTGGTGTTTCCGCACACGTACCAGGTGCGCGATTACGCGCCAGCACTTGCCAGCCGCATGGGCCAGGTTTTGATCGGCGACGTCGTTGCCATTGAAGACGGGCCAACATTTGTGCGGCAACTCATGCAGGGACGCCTGAACGGGACCTACAGGCACAGCGGCAACGGGCCGTGCTTCGTCTCTGTGCAGGCTGGAGCGTTTCGTCCCGATACGAGTGTTGGCGGGATCGATTCACCGGCGAACGCCGGACCAGCGCCGATTACGACATTCACTCCTACGATCGACGCGGCGCAGATTCGCACCAAACCGGGCGCGCCATTCCGCGCCTCCGCGCAGACGGTCGATCTGGGCTCGGCGCAGCGCATCGTGAGTGTAGGACGCGGCATTAAGGAAGCGCAAAATCTTTTGATGGTTCAGGAGCTGGCGACGGCGCTGGGCGCGGAGCTGGCGGCATCGCGGCCCATCTGCGACAACGGATGGCTGCCCATGGAGCGGCAGGTGGGCAGCTCGGGGCAAACGGTTGCGCCGCGGCTGTATCTCGCCGTCGGAATCTCCGGCGCGATCCAGCACCTGGTCGGCATGAAAGGCTCGCAGTGCATCGTCGCCATCAACAAAGATCCCGACGCGCCGATCTTCGAAGTCGCCGACTACGGGATTGTCGGCGATTTGTTCGAGGTGGTTCCGGCACTGACGGAAGCGTTGAAGGCGGCGAAGCAGTAAGGCGTCCTTGGTCACCACCAGACATGCAAGTCCGGGCCGCCGAGATCCCGGATGATTTCCTCTCAGCTTGTGTGGCAAACGGCAGTGCGCCGATATGTTATGGTTCCTTCTTTGCCACGCACTGCTGTTGGTGGGGAGCGAACTTCGATGCTTGCACCAGAAACTTATGTCGCTGCGCTGTGCCTCACGATTCTGACCATGATCTGCTGGGGATCGTGGGCCAACACGCTCAAGCTCTGCCCCGGCTACCGCTTTCAGCTTTTCTATTGGGATTACGTGATGGGAATGGCGGTAGGCGCCATCTTCTGGGGCCTCACCGCGGGCAGCATGGGACACGCAGGAATGCCATTCCTGGCCGATCTGAAGCAGACAGCAACGGGACCGATCCTCTACGCAGTGGCGGGCGGAGCGATCTTCAACGTCGCGAACCTGCTGCTGGTGGCTGCAATCGATGTGGCCGGACTGGCGGTTGCCTTCCCCGTCGGGATCGGACTTGCGCTCGTAATTGGCGCCATTTCAAACTACGTGATCAAGCCCGTGGGGAATCCGCTGCTGTTGTTCAGCGGCGTCGCACTGGTGGTTGTGGCCATTGTGCTGGATGCAGCAGCGTTCAGGAAGCGCGAAGCGACGGCCAAGGCGACGACGGCGCGCGGCATCTTCATCAGCCTGGCCTGCGGCGTACTCATGGGCTGCTTTTATCCATTTGTAGCGCGTGCGCTGAATGGCGAACAGGGCGTGGCTGCTCCCGGGCCTTATGCCGTGACAATGTTCTTTATGATCGGCGTGCTGATCTCCGCGGTGCCTGCTAATTGGCTGTTGATGAAGAAACCACTGGATGGAAAAGAGCCGGTGGATGGCGCCGGCTACTGGCGCGCGCCTTTCCGCTGGCACATGGCAGGAGCGCTGGGCGGAGCCATCTGGTGCACAGGCGGCGTAGCGAATTTTCTGGCCTCAGGAGCGCATCTGGTGGGGCCGGCGGTTTCTTATAGCATTGGTCAGGGCGCGACGATGGTCTCGGCCTGCTGGGGCGTGTTTGTGTGGCGCGAGTTCGCCGGCTGCCCGCGCGCAGCGACGACTCTCCTGGCGCTCATGTTTCTGTGTTTCCTGGCCGGACTGGGCGCTGTGGCGCTGGCTCCGCTGTTTTGAGGTCGGATGAATGAGCGACTCGCGCAAGCCAATCGTGATCGTCGGCAGCATCACAATGGATCTGGTCACCCGCACGCCGCGGATTCCGGCGATCGGACAGACGCTGATCGGAACGAAATTTGAAACGACACCGGGCGGCAAAGGTGCGAACCAGGCGGTGGCCGCCTCGAGGCTCGGGTATCCCGTGGCAATGGTCGCCAAGGTGGGCGACGACGCCTATGGTCCCGCGCTGATCGAAAATCTGAAGCGCGCAGGTGTGGAGACCGCGGCGATGTCGCAGGCCGCCGGCTCCTCGGGCCTGGCGCCGATGTTCGTCGCCGACGACGGCCTGAACGCAATCGTGGTGGTTCCGGGCGCGAACGGCAAAATGGATCGTGCTGCAGTGGACAAACATGCGGAGCTGATTCGTTCTGCCGGGATGGTCTTGTGCCAGCTCGAGATTCCCATGGACACGCTGAGCTACACGCTCGACTTTTGCGCGCAGGCAGCCGTCCCGGTGATGCTCGATCCCGCGCCCGCAGCGGCTTTGCCAGATGCAGTCTGGGGACAAGTAGCCTGGCTCACACCCAACGAAACCGAGGCCGCGTTCTATGTTGGCGACGGAATCAGCGTAGAAGACAGCGCGAAGCGCCTATTAGCCAAGGGCCTGCGCGGCGTGGCGCTGAAGCGCGGCGCCGACGGGGCGTATGTGGCCGTCGCGGGTGGCAGAGCCGACTGGGTGAAGCCGTTCAAAGTCGCCGCGATCGATACCGTTGCCGCCGGCGATTGCTTCAACGGAGCGTTTGCCGTAGCGCTGCTCGAAGGCAAGGATCCCTGGACCGCTGCACGCTTCGCCAATGCTGCGGCAGCGATCTGCGTCACCCGCAAGGGTGCGGCAGCTTCCATGCCGTCGCGCGCCGATGTGGACGAGTTTCTCCGCGCAAATGCGTGAGCCGACTTAGGAGCAAGGGCAGATCGCAGTCGTCCCGCTGACCTGCCCCATGCTGGATTTCAGAGCGCCGTTCTCACCAGACGTGGCACGCATTCACGGGCATCATCGGCTGGCCCGCCTTGCACCCGAATGCCTTTCCGAATTCGGGCATATTCTCGATCACTCCGTCGGCTCGGAATTGGCGCGGCGAGTGCGGATCGGTTTGCACCTGCAACCGGAGTTGCTCTGGACGGGTGCTGCCGCACCAATCCTGCGCGTACGCCACGAAGAAATGCTGTATAGGCGTGTACCCATCCTGCTTTGCGTCCGGGTTGATGTCTTTGCGTTTTGCATCTTCCATGAAGGCAACGTAGGCCAGGCGCAGACCTCCATTGTCGGCCGTGTTTTCTCCCAGCGTGAGCTTGCCGTTTATTTTCACATCGTCCACTGCCGTGAAGTTTCCATATTCGGTCACTTCGCAATCAGTCATCTTGTCGAAGTTTTTCCTGTCATCGGGCGTCCACCAATCCGACAGGTTGCCGTTCCCGTCGAACTGGCTGCCTTCGTCGTCAAAGCCATGGGTCAATTCGTGCCCAACGATGGCGCCAATGTGTCCGTAGTTCACGGGATCGGTCGCATTGGGGTCGTAAAGTGGCGATTGCAGGATTCCTGCGGGGAAATTGATGTCGTTCATCAGCGGATTGTAGTAGGCGTCCACTGTTGCCGGACTTATGAGCCACTCGCCGCGATCGACGGGCTTGTCGATCTTTGCCAATTCGCGCTTATTCTCAAAATCCGCCGCGCGCCATGCGTTTCCGATGGCATCTCCGCGCACCACCTTCAATGTTGAGTAATCGCGCCAATGATCGGGGTAGCCAATTTTGTCGGCCACCATGTGCAGCTTGGCCTTCGCCTTTTCCCGGGTCTCAGCGCTCATCCACGCCTGCGCATCGATCTCCTTGTCCATTGCGGCTTCAATGTCGCGGACCATCTGCAGCGTGAATGCCTTGTTCTCCGCGGTAAACTGCGAGGCCACATAGACCTGGCCGACGGCTTCGCCGAGCGCGCCATCTGTGGCTTCGACGCACCGCTTCCAGCGCGCCTCCTGCTCAGGCTGGCCGCGCAGTTTGTGCCCGTAGAAATCAAAATTCTCTGCATCCATCGCCTTCGGCAAAGCATAAGCCGGGGTTGAGTTAATTAACTGCCAGCGCAGATAGGTCTTGATGGTATCGAGGTCCGTGGATTCAAGAACGGGCTGCAACCCTTTGAAGAAATCCGGATTAGCCACGTTCAAATCGGAGATGCCCGGCACACCGGTGTCAGCGAAGAGCTGCGGCCAGTCGATTTCCGGAGTCATCTCGGCCAGCTTCGCCACCGTCATCGGGTGATAGACATTGTTCGGATTGCGCGCGGAAGTGATGTCAAGTGACACCTTGGCCAATGCGGTCTCCAGAGTCATAATCTTCTGCGCGTCGGCGGTGGCCTGGTCTGCCGGCTCGCCCATCAGGCCAAGCATATTTGCAATGTGCGCAACATAATCCTTGCGGGTTTTTTCCGCGGCATCGCCGGTACGGAAGTAGTAATCGCGCTCGGGCAAACCGAGGCCCCCCTGAGCTACCACGGCAATCTGCTTTCGCGCGTCTTTGAAGTCCTGCTCTTCCCCGTATCCGAAGAACGCGTTCACGTTGATCATCTGGTAGTGGGCCAGCAGACCGGTGAGCTGCTTCTTGTCCGTCAGAGCGGAGATTTTGTCGAGCTCGGGCTGCAGCAGCTTCAGGCCCTGGGCATGAATTGCATCCTCGTCCATGCAGCTCGCGTAGTAGTCACCGATCTTCTGCTCATTTGCGGTGTGTTGGGCGCCAGGTGAAGCGACTCGGTCCAGCATCTGATGCAAGACGTCCTGCGTGTAGTCATAGACAATGGCCCCCGGCCCATAACCGCTCTTATCGGGCGGAATTGGATAGAGCTTGTTGAAATTTCCGCAGGCGTACTGCCAGAAATCCACGCAGGGATCGACCGAAGTATCGATGAGATCCTTGTCGAATCCGGGGATCAGCTTGACCGGTTGATTTGTGGTGCTCGATGTTGCACCCGCAGCCTGGGCGTGCGCGGCGGGAACATGCCCAACAAGCGCGATGGCGCCGGCCAACAAAAGGCCTGCCGCGCGAAAAAGTCGATTCATTTCGTTTGCCTCCGAACAAATTTGTGGGACCGTTCTTGTTATCTGGAACCAACATCAAACCCAACACCAAACATTGTAGGGCTCAGGTGCGCCTGGTTCAGTAGCCGGCATGCGTCTTCGTCACGCAGAACGGCATTTTATCTCAGCGAGCCTGCTGTCCCGTCACGCCAATTGGTTTCTCATCCCAAAGCCAACGCTGAGTTTTCGAGTTTTAGACGTTTTTCCGCCTGCGAAGTCAGTTCGCCGAATTGGGAATACGCGAGTGGAGCGGGAGGAGTTCCGGACAGAAAGCGGATTCGAAGACCGGCAATGAGTTTTCTAAGGAAGGCGCGGCATGACCGGCGAAGCGGCCGTGCCTCCACAGATGAATTCGGGTTAGAACAAGCAGCCTACGCGACCAGCGCCATCTCGCGAATGGTTTCCTTACGCGCAGTCAGGCGATCGATGAGATCTGTGCGCACCTCGTAGCCGCGGCCGGGAGTGTCGGGAATCGCAATCTCGCCTTCGGCGGAGACCGTGACACCGGGTTCAATGATGTCGTCGGCAAAGTATCGCGCCGAGGCAGAAACATCGCCGGGCAGCGTGAATCCTTCGAGGGTGGAGAGCGCGATGTTATGCGTGCGGCCCACGCCGGACTCGAGCATGCCGCCGCACCAGAGGGGAATGCCCCGCTCCATGCCCGCGTTGTGCACCGCGATGGCCTCGGAGAAGCCGCCCACGCGGCCCAGCTTGACGTTGATGATCCTGCAGGACTCCATCTCGATTGCCGCCAGCGCGTCGCGCCGGTTGCGGATGGATTCATCGAGGCAGATAGGCGTATTGATCCGCTTTTGCAGCACGGAGTGGAAATAGAAATCGTCGTGCCAGAGGGGCTGCTCGATCATCAGCAGATCAAAGGCATCGAAAGAGGCGATGTGGTCTTCATCGCGCAGACGATAAGCCGAGTTAGCGTCGCAACTGAGCAAGATGCCGGGCCAGCGGCTGCGCACCTTCTCAAAGACGTCCACATCCCAGCCCGGTTTGCACTTGAGCTTAATGCGCTGATAGCCGGCGGCCAACTCGCGCTCGATGATTACGAGCAACTCGTGAATCGAGGGCTGGATGCCAATGGAGACGCCGCAGATGATGCTGTCGCGCACGCCGCCCAGCAAACGGGAAAGCGAAACGCCTTCGCGCTGCGCTTCCAGGTCCCAGATGGCGTTTTCAAGAGCCGCCTTGGCCATCGGGTTGCCACGCACAGCACGGAAGATGCCCGGGCAATCGCCGCCGTGCTCGGGCGATTCGGCCGCCAGCATGGGCGCGAGCTCCTGAACAAGGACCTGCCAGGCCGAGTCAGTCGATTCGCTGGAGAAGAACGGGCGCTCGCCGGCTGTACACTCGCCCCAGCCGCTCAGCCCTTCCGACTGGACCTCGGCGAGAACGATTCTCCGATTGCGGGTGACTCCAAAGCTGGTCTCAAACGGACGCACCAGCGGCATATGCAGCTCACGCAGAATAATCGCATCAATTCTCATAAAGTTTTACATTCCTTAGAAAAGCCAGAACCATGACTCGATTCCGTCTGGGTTAGGGGACCCAGTTCGAAGACTCCGTTTCCTTCCGCATCGCGAGAGAAACCAAGGACCGCGAGTCCCCGCGAAAATGCTGCCTGAAACTTCTGCCGATTTTCTAGCTGGACAGCGAGAGCCTGTTGGCGGCTTTCTTCGCTGGCCTTCCATCGGTCGATTGGAGCTGGCACCAGTATACGATCTTGAATGTCTTGTACGGCTGCCGGGCGTCGAGCAAGGATTGCCTCCACTCTTGGGGAATCCAGCTCCCATTCGGCCAAAAGGCGGTCGGTCGGGAGCCCACCCTGCAGTCGAGAAGAGGATACACCATAGAAATCCACGCGATAGTCGCTGGAGATGGCGCCCAGCCTGTGGATATTGAGGAAAGCATTGGTGATCTGCAGGGGATCGAAGGTCCACTCCATGTGGCGGATGCCGCGAGAAAGTGCCTCGCGCCGTTGCTCCCATTTGAGTTGCGCGCCAAGGCCGCGATTGCGGTGGGAGAGGCGCACAGCAAGCATGTGCGAGTGAAGGTAAGGCTGCGGTCCATTTTGGGTTCGCTTGATCCCCGGCAAAGACATGGCGAAACCGACCAATTTTTCAGCGGATTTTGCGCCTGATTCGCTTTCAAATGCGCCAATCACCTGGCCACCGATCTTTGTCGCGAGCAGAAAGGTTTTGCGCGGAATGACGTCGTTCTCGTCGTAGCCCCAGGTCTCGATCTGGAGCTGGACGCAGGCTTCCAACTCCTCAAATCCGTCGCACGAACGAATCTCGATCATGGCCGCGCCGCCTGTTTTGCTTCTCGCGCCAAATCGTCCTGGCCGGGCGCCGTGCCGTTCGCCAGCTTCTTCTTTGCCTCGACCCAGAGCGCTTCCAGTTCCGGCGGCGATAGATCCTCGAGCGGGCGCGGCGAGGCCCGTTCCATCTCATTGAAGCGCTGGCGGAAACGCAGATTGCAGTTGCGCAGAGCCATCTCTGCATCCACGCCCAGGTGGCGGCCGAGATTCACAATGGTAAAAAGCAGGTCGCCAAGCTCGGCCTCTACAGCGGGTTTACGCGCCGGGTCGTCTGATTCGGCTTCTGCGGTCAATTCCGCCGCTTCTTCGGCGACTTTCGGCAGCAGCTCGCGCCAGCTCGGCCAATCGAAACCGGATTTCTGTGCCTTGGCGCCAAGCTTGGAGGCTTCAGCCAGCGCGGGTATCGCGCGAAGAACACCGTCCAGCCGCGACACCGGCTGCGCTTGCGCCGAAGGCGCATCTGCTGCACGCAATGCCTTTTCCGACGCCCCCTTCTCTGCCGCTTTGATTTCTTCCCAGTTGCGCAGCACGCCCGCCGCGGTATCCGCCGCAGCCACGTCTACGTCGGCGTTGTTGCCCGCAGCGCGCGAAGCCTCGTCGCCGAAGACGTGGGGATGGCGGCGAATCAGCTTGCGATTTAGGTGATCGAGAACATCGGCAATGGTGAAACGGCCCTCGTTGGCCGCCATCTCCGCATAAAACAGAACCTGCAAAAGCAGATCGCCGAGCTCCTCAGACAAGTGGTCGAAGTCGCGGCGCTCGATGGCGTCGAAGACCTCGTAGGTCTCTTCAAGGGTGTACTTGCGAATGGAGTCGAAGGACTGCTCGCGGTCCCACGGACAGCCGCCGGGAGCGCGAAGCCGAGCCATGATGGCCACAGACTGCTCAAACAATGCCGCCGCCCGCGCCGGATCGGAGGTGGTTTGCGGCGTGGGATCCTTCGCGCTGGGGCTCTCTGGCGGCAGATCCATCCATCTCCATTTTACCTTTTGGGAGCGGCAGCAGCGATCCGTGCGTCTTACGCAGCAGACACCAGAGCCGTATACTCAATCTCTTCAATGATCCGCGCGCTCGGAACCATTTTCGCTGGTCTTGTCGGGCTGGCCTTCGGCAGCTTCCTGAACGTGTGCCTGAGCCGCTGGCCCACGGGCGAGAGCATTGTCCATCCGCGCTCGCATTGCCGAAGCTGCGAACGAAGGCTGGCGTGGTGGGAGAATGTGCCGCTGGCGAGTTGGCTGTTCCTTCGCGGGCGCTGCCACAGCTGCCGCGCGTGGATTGGCTGGCGGTATCCGCTTGTGGAGCTGGCGGTGGGGGCGCTGTGGGCGACGGTTGCGTGGCGCGGTCTCACTAGCGCCACCGGTCTTGTACCCTCCGATCTCCTTTTGGCAGTGGCAATCTACGGACTTTCGCAGATGATTCTGCTCTGGTTACTGGTTGCGCTATCGATTCTGGATTTCGAGAATCTTTGGCTCCCAGACAAAGTCACGATCCCGGGCATCTTGATCGGCTTCGCGACCACGCTCCTGTATGCCGCAGTAAGCTCCAAACGCGTATTCGCATTCTACGGAGCACTTGGATTGCGAAGCCGTTTCATGTGGGACATCGTCTGGCAGCGATTGCTCGCTATTCTCGCCGCCGCCGGTCTCATCCTGCTCATCCGCTGGATCTACTGGCTGATCCGGCGGCGCGAGGGCATTGGCCTCGGTGACGCCAAGCTAATGGCGATGCTGGCCGCGTGGCTCGGACTGCCTGGTGCGCTGCTCGCCTTTGGCCTGGGCGCGGTGCTGGGTGCAATCGCCGCGCTGGTCTTGCTTGTCCTGCCTTCCACACGCGAAAACAAAGAAGGCTGGGCGCAAATCAAGCTGCCGCTGGGCACGTTTCTTTGTGTGGGTGGAATCGTCAGTAGTTTGTGGGGCGAGCGAATCATCGACGCCTATCGGCGCTGGGCCGGCTTTTAAGGTACCCTCAGCGGCCCTTACTGCGCGGGCTGCTGCGCCGGCTGCACGGATGAAGCCGGCTTCGCATTTGCGATCTCTGGATCCTGCAGGGCCTTGCCTGATTCCTTGGCATGACGGCTTCCGGGGTCGTACTCCATCACCTTCTTATAGTTGTCGCGGGCGTCGGCAAAGTCACCCAAATGGCGCTCGGCTTCGGCCAGGCCCCAATACACATCCGGATTGTAAGGATCGAGAACCAGCGCGGATTGAAATCGCGACAATGCTCCCTTCCAATCCTTGTTCGAGAGATAGTAGCTGCCGACATTCTCGTCTTCGGCCGCGGTCTCATGGTGCTCCGGCACCACCTGCTCTTCCTTCTTTTTGTGCTTTCCGGGTTGCGCGGTGTCATCGTCTGGCGAAGGCAGATCGCCCATCCCTGTCAGGCTCGAACTCGATCCGCTGTCGCTCGACCCGGCGGCAGCGGCCGCATCTTCCGGACTGCGCATTGGATCGCCGTCCTCATCGGGAATGGGAATGAACCCGCTGCGGGATTCGCCACCGGCTCCCGGCGTCAGATCGGGCGAAATTCGCGTGGGCATCACCGGAACCGAATCGGTGTCCTCGGGAAACGGGTTGGCATTGGTCGGCGGCTTCGCTTGGGTGGGCTGCTGCGCTGGGCTCTGCCCGCCCGCTGCCGGCTGGCTTTGGCCGCCGCCGGAGGTACCACTCTTGTCCGGCGCCTGCGCCGAGAGCCAGGGCGCGGCTGCGACCACGCAAGCCAGTGCGAGCGCTACTCCTATTCCGCACTTCACCGCGGTTCCCCTCGACTCTTGTGCGCAATTCGATCGCTGAATGCGATGCGGCCCAAGCCTGGGCGTTAGCCGTCGAAATCTGCGGACAATTCGCATCCAGGTAAAGAATCGCACATTTGCGGGGAAGATTTCATCCGCGCTAGCGTTTCCGCGGCCCAAGCGGCAACTGTTCCTTTGGACTCGGCAAACGGCCGATGGTAACGAGAAGAGGCCGTCTGGCGGAGCGGCGCGCCGACGTTGTCACGCGTGGATTTCCACCCCGCAGAGCCCCACCCTGAACCGATAGAATCACTCTAGGCTGCTCGTTTCCCCAGGCGGCCATTCAGGAGTCTCACCGCCGATGGGCTACCAGGTTCTGGCCAGAAAATACCGTCCGCAGCGCTTTTCCGACGTGGCCGGCCAGGACCATGTGACGCACACGCTGCTCAATGCGCTTGAGCAGAATCGCATTGCACACGGCTATATATTCTCCGGCCATCGCGGCATCGGCAAAACAACCATCGCTCGCATTCTGGCCATGGCCCTGAACTGCCGCACTCAGGTAGGTTCGCTCGAGCGCCCCACGCAGGAGCCTTGCGGTACCTGCGACGCATGCATCGAAATTCGCCAGGGCAACGCTGTAGACGTGATCGAGATCGATGCGGCCACCAATCGCGGCATCGACGAGATTCGCGAGCTGCGCGATGCGGCGCGCTACGCGCCTTCACGCGACCGCTACAAAATCTACATCCTCGACGAAGCGCACCAAATCACCGAAGCCGCCTTCAACGCGCTGCTCAAAACGCTCGAGGAACCGCCGGCGC
>CAZANC010000002.1:0-43004 GCA_964486495.1 uncultured Occallatibacter sp. | reverse complement strand
ACGGCAAACCAGACTGCTGTCACAAACTTGAGCCGCAAAGCGCCTCCCAGGGACTATTTTCTTCAATGTACTGGAAAGACGGGGAACGTGGGAACAGGGACCGAGGGAACAAGGGAGTGCGGGCGAGGACGCCCGCACGACAGCCGGCGAGGACACCGGCGTTACAAGGGGACCGAGGGAACAAGGGAGCAGGGTAGCGAGGAGGCACGCGATAGGTGGCAGTGACGAGGGCAGGCAGGGGGGAACGGGAAAAATGTGGCTTTGCCTTTGTTGCCAAAGTGGCACATACTTGCGTCTAAGTGATAGAGAGAAGCGGGGCAGCGGCCCGGTGCGTTGAAGTCGAGGTGAGGTCATGAGGGCAATGGATCGCGTGGTGATGAGGGCGGCGGTTCTGGCAGGGTTGGCTATGGCCGTGACCGCTGGAGTGTGGGCGCAATCGAGCGCGCCTGCGGCGGGCAATTCCCCAAGTGTCTCTGCTTCGGCGAGTGCGCCTGCGGCACAGGTTCCGGCGAATGCGCCGGCGGGCGACAGCGGCGCGCAGACGACTCCAGCCGGGGGCCCTACGATATCGCAACCAGCACAACCTGCTGCCGGCACCACGCCGGTGGGCGGAGATGCACCGCTGCCCGCGAAGCAGCCGGGGCAAAGTTCGGGGCAAAGTTCGGACCAGGGGGCGGCGCCGAATACGAGTGCAAGCGGAGCGGGGACGACTGCGGGTCAAGGGACGGCGACGACTGCGAGCAACACGCAGTTGATTCCTTGCGAGACGGCGAAGACGGAAGACAAGAAGGACAAGAAAGACAAGAAGAGCGATAAGGACAGCGACGATCCCGAGCCGGGCACGACGCCGGTGGGCGGCGATTGCTCCGGGCC
Source organism: uncultured Occallatibacter sp. (assembly GCA_964486495.1). Lineage (GTDB taxonomy): Bacteria > Acidobacteriota > Terriglobia > Terriglobales > Acidobacteriaceae > Telmatobacter. The sequence goes on along the minus strand of CAZANC010000002.1, from coordinate 42,131 downwards.
GGCCCAAACGGTGGATGTCAACAAAGTTGTCGATCCCGGCAGCCAGATGATTCCGATTAAATCGGGCAGCATTGAGGATGTGAGCGCGGTGGGCAACCGCGAGATCGGCAAGCGCGGGCTGGGCAACTGGTACTCGACCGACGGCGAGATCAAGATGGGCAAGCAGTTCGCCGACGAGATTGAGAAGAGCACGAAGTTTATTACCGATCCGGTGGTGGACGAGTACGTGAACCGGATTGGGCAGAACATCGTGAAGAACTCCGACTGCAAGGTGCCGTTCACGATCAAGGTGATCGATTCGGACGAGATCAACGCCATGGCGCTGCCGGGCGGATTCTTCTATGTCAACTCGGGGTTGATTCTGGCGGCGGACGAAGAAGCGGAGTTGGCTGGCGTGATGGCGCACGAGACGGCTCATGTGTGCGCGCACCACGCAGCGCGCGAGATGACGCGGCTGAATTACGCTCAGATCGGCATGATACCGCTGATGATCATGCTTCCCTATGACTGGACCGGATACGGGATCTACGAGGCGGCGCAACTGGCGATTCCGATCACGTTCCTGCAATTCTCGCGCGACTTTGAGGCGCAGGCCGACTACCTGGGCGTGCAGTATATGTACCGGTCGGGCTACGATCCGCAGGCGTTCATCACCTTCTTTGAGAAGGTGCAGGCGCTGGAGAAGCGCAAGCCGGGGCTGGTGGCCAAGGCGTTCAGCGACCATCCGCAGACGCCGGACCGGATTTTGCACACGCAGGAGGAGATTGCGCGCATTCTTCCGGCCAAGGACGATTACCTTGTGACCACCTCGGAGTTCGAGGATGTGAAGGCGCGGTTAGCGCGGATCGAAGACAAGCGGCGGCTGGTCGACACAAAGGGCGGCGCCAAGCCGTCGTTGCGCAGAGCGAGCACCACGGATGACTCGGGTAGCTCAGGCGGCTCGGGCAATTCAACTGCTCAGACCGGCAGCAGCACAGGGGACTCGACGGACGGTCCGCCAACGCTGCATCGCCGCGACGACCAGAACTGAAGACAGAGATCAGAGATCAGAAAGCGGAGCGGCTTCCCGGGAAGGGAAGCCGTTCTGCTTTGTGGGCCGATGCGTTGACTAAGACTCGTTTCAAAAAGGCGAGGTGCTGGACTTACATCTGTCGCGCGGGGAGGGGGCCACGATTCTGAGCGACGAGAAGACGGCGTGGTGGCGGAAGGAAATGTGAAGAAGCAGGGAACAAGGGAACAAGGGAACAAGGGAACGAGGGACCGAGGGACCGAGGGACCGAGAAGGCGGGGAGCAAGGGAGCGAGGGAGCGAGATAACACCGAGCAGGGAGTTAGAGGTAGGGAAAAGAGGCCGGACCATCTGCTTCACGGGCCCTATGGGTTGGGGGCGGATGTGCAAGAAAGCGCAATGGGATGGGGTTTTTCCACAGGCATGCCGATTGGGAAGAGATCGGCGAAACCCGTGAAATTCCTGCAACTTACGGAAATTCCTTGAATGAACCGATCAAGTGGGGTTAAATACAGAAGTCCGGCCCGTTTTGCCGCAAGAACACCGCTTTCGATCCCGCTTTATCGGAAGGCAATTATGCGCAACGCTGCAGCCCGCTCCAACCTGCTGGTTCCTGAAATTCGCGAGGTCATGAACATTCGCCAGGCCTCGAACTACCTCGGCATCTCCGCCGACACTCTCTACAAGTACGCATCGGATGGGTTTGTGCCGGCGTTCAAACTGGGCAATCGCTGGCGGTTCAAGCGGTCGCGGCTTGACGAGTGGATGGACCGGCAGAGCGATCTGCATGCCGGCGGCGAAGTGGACGCGAGCAAGAAGAAGCCGGTACAGCGAGAAGCAGTTTAGCGAAGCCAGCCGTGGTAAAACTAAGCGCGTGGACCACTTCCGCCGCATGGGCGCGCTGCGCCGCAAGCTGACTCGCGCCGGGCTCCCCGGACTCCTCGTTACACACCCTCCAGATGTTCGCTATCTTTGCGGATTTACCGGTTCAAGCGCCGCGCTGGCCGTGACCCGCCGCGGCGGGCGACTGTTCACGGATGGGCGCTATACGGCGCAAGCCGCGGAAGAAGTGAAGGCCGCGCAGGTGCAGATTTCGTCGGGGTCGTCGGCGGTGGCGGCGACGCAATGGTTGGCTGCGCAAGCGGGGCCGGCCGCGCAGCCGGGCGTGGCGATGGCCGGGTTCGACGCGGCGAGAACCACTGTGGCGGAGCTGGCGCGATGGAAGAGTGAGCTGCCGAGCCGTTTGCGCAAAGGGTTCTTCCAGTCTGTGCCGGCGCCGTTGGTCGAACTGCTGCGCTCGGTGAAGGATGGCGACGAGCTGGCTTTGATGGCCGAGGCGGCGCTGGTAGGTTGCAAGCTGTTTGAGCACATTCTGAACGTGCTGCGGCCGGGAATTGCCGAGGTTGAAGTGGCGGCGGAGCTTGAGCACCACGCGCGGATGATGGGCGCCGAGGGAATGTCATTTGAGACCATCGTGGCGTCGGGATTGCGCTCGGCGATGCCGCACGGCCGCGCTACGGCTGCGCCGCTGCCGCGACATGGGTTCGTGACGCTTGACTTCGGTATAATCCACAAGGGTTACTGTTCGGATATGACGCGAACGGTCTTCCTGGGCAAGCCAAAGCCCGAGGAGCGAAAAGCTTACGAAGTGGTGCTGGAGGCGCAGGAAAACGCGGTAAACGCCGTGGCCGCGGGCGTGAGTTGCGCGGAAGTGGATGAGGCCGCGCGCAGCGTATTGCGCAGGGAGGGTTTGGCCGAGGCATTTACGCACTCGACAGGCCACGGAGTGGGGCTGGAGATTCACGAGCCACCGAGGGTTGGAGCGGGGCAGGCGACGCGTTTGCAGCCGGGAATGGTGATCACCATTGAACCAGGCATTTATCTGGCGGGCAAGTTCGGCATCCGCATTGAGGATATGGTGGCAGTAACGCGCAGCGGAGGGCAGGTGCTGACTCCAGCGCCCAAGGCGCTGATCGAGCTTTAGAATTGAGCTTTGAATTGCGGCGATCGGCCGCGTTGGCTGAAGGAAGTGAAATTGAAGGAACGAATGAAGCAACAAGACATTGAGGATCTGCGGCAACTGATTGAGTTTTTGAAGTCGCACGGCGTGTCCGAGTTCGACGTGGACCGCGGCGACATGAAGCTTCGTCTGAAATTCAATCCGCAGGAGGGCGCGGCGGCCGGGTTGAGCGACCTGGCGCGGCTGCTGCAGACAGCGCCGCAAAGCGTGGCGCAGGCTGCCGCGGTGTCGCTGGCGGGATCGGTGTCATCGGGGGCAGCGGCAGAGCCGGCGGTGAATGCGGATGCCGGGCTGCACATGGTGAAGTCACCGATTGTTGGCACGTTCTATGGCTCGCCGTCTCCCGGAGCAGCGCCGTTTGTTGCACCGGGCGATCACGTGGAAAAAGGCCAGGTGATTGGCATTATCGAGGCCATGAAGCTGATGAACGAGATCGAATCGGATGTGGCAGGCGAGGTGGTGAAATGCCTGGTTGCGAACGGGCAGGCCATCGAGTTTGGCCAGCCGCTGTTTTCGGTCCGGCCGGCGTAGGCGGACGCTTGGTTGCCGGAATCACATCGCTGACGCTCCTCCCAAAGGTCCTTCATGTTTCGTAAGGTAATGGTTGCCAATCGAGGCGAGATCGCGCTACGCGTGTTGAACGCGTGCCGGGAGCTGGGCATTCGCACGGTTGCCGTGTACAGCGAGGCCGACCGCAACTCGCTGCACGTGCGCTTTGCCGACGAGGCGATCTGCATCGGGCCGCCGCGCGCGGTGGACAGCTATTTGAACGTGCCGGCCGTGATTTCAGCGGCGGAAATTGCCGACGTGGAGGCGATCCATCCAGGATATGGGCTGCTGAGCGAGAACGCGAACTTTGCCGAAGTTTGCCGCGCGTCGAATATCAAGTTCATTGGGCCGCCGCCTGAGGTGACGCGGCTGATGGGCGAAAAGGAAAAGGCGCGGCAGGCGATGAAGAAGGCGAAGGTACCGATTCTGCCGGGATCGGACGGGATCCTTGCTACGGCGGAAGAGGCGCGCGAGTGGGCCGAAAAGGTGGGCTACCCGGTCATTCTGAAGGCCAAGGCAGGCGGCGGCGGGCGCGGAATGAGGATTGTGCGCGACGCCGAGGATTTGCCCAACCTCTTTCACGCGGCCTTCACTGAAGCGGCCAACGCGTTCGGGAACGGCGAGCTCTACATGGAGAAGTTCATCGAGCAGCCGCGGCACATCGAGTTCCAGGTGCTGGCCGATGAGCATGGGAACGTGGCTTCGCTGTTTGAGCGCGAATGTTCGATTCAGAGGCGGCACCAGAAGCTGATTGAGGAGGCGCCGAGCCTGCAGGTGACGCCGAAGATGCGCGAAGAAGTGGGCCGGACGCTTTGTAAGTGCATGGGCGAGATCGGCTACCAGAATGCGGGGACGGTGGAGTTCCTGATGGACGCGAGTCATCAGCTCTACTTCATCGAGATGAACACGCGCATCCAGGTGGAGCATCCGGTGACGGAGGCGATCACGGGCGTCGACATGGTGAAGGCGCAGTTGAGGATTGCGGCCGGCGAGCGGCTGGATGCGATTCTGCCGGCCAAGCTGGAGATACGTGGTCACGCGATCGAGTGCCGGATCAACGCCGAGCATCCAAGTAAATTCACGCCGTCGGCGGGAAAGATTACAGCCTTCAATGTGCCGGGCGGGAACGGAATCCGCGTGGATACGGCGCTTTATGCCGAGGGAGTGATTCCGCCGTATTACGACTCGCTGATCGCGAAGCTGATTGCGCACGGAGTGGACCGCGCGGAGGCGATGGCAAAGATGGAGCGGGCGCTGAGCCAGTTCATCGTTCAGGGGATCGATACGTCCATTTCGCTGCACGAAAAGATCTTTCAAGACGCGGGGTTCCGGGCGGGCGATTTCGATACGGGGTATGTGGAGCGGTTCCTGGCCGCTCGTGCCGAGGCGGAGAAGCAGTCGGCGTAGGGCGGGCCTATTGGCCGAGCACATTCGGTTTCGCTGGCAAATATCTGATTCAAAATAAGTGAACAATTCCTAGAGATGAGTCGCAGTAGGTTTTTGGGTCACCGAGGCCAGCAGCAGGGCTGTGGAAAAGATTATCGCTTTTTATTCGCCTATCTATCCAGAAATCAGTTATGCTGTCTGGGCAATGAGGAGGTTGCGTGAATGGACGCACAGAAAGCACTAATTGCCGAATTTGATCGCGAGGCCGCAAAGACCCGGAGGATGCTGGAAGCGATCCCGGTCGACGCCGATTTCAACTTCAAACCACATCCCAAGTCGATGAGTCTGGGACGGCTGGCCGGGCATCTCACAGATTTTGTGGGCGACTGGGGGAATCACACACTGACGCTGGACAAGCTGGAGTTTGCAGCGGATCACAAGTGGGAGCCGTGGGTACCGGCGAACAGAGCTGCGGTGCTGGAGAAATTTGACCGCGAGCTGCCTAAGACACGTGCGGCGTTGGTGGCGCTTTCGCCGGAGAATTGGGACAACAACTGGCAGTTTGTGTTTGGCGGGAAGGCCTGGATCGACGACACCAAGTACAACGTGTTTCGCGAAACCGTTTTGAACCACATGATTCACCATCGCGGGCAGTTGACCGTGTATCTGCGGCTGCTGGGCGCAAAGGTGCCTGGAGTGTATGGGCCGTCGGCGGATGAAATGCCGGGAATGTGAGAAACGAGGAACAAGGGAGCAAGTGAGCGAGGGAGCAGGGAACAAGGTAGCAAGGGAGTAGAGTCCATTGCGTCTGATTCCCTTTCCCTCACTCTCACGTTAGTGTGTGGTCCCCTTCGCTGATCGTCTACGCTGGTTGCATGTCCTTTTCGTTTCCGAAGGTGTATCCGATTCTTGATGCGGGAGTAATTCCGCAGGCTGAGCGGGCAGAGTTTTTGCGGCGATTAGCCGGCGAGCTGGCCGAGGCCAGCGTAACGCTGCTCGAGTACAGGAACAAAACCGGAAGCGAGACCGAACTGCTTGCGGATGCGGCGATTTTACGCGCGGCGCTGCCGGCGGGAACGGTGAAACTGATTCTCGACGATCGGGTCGGCCTGGTGGAGCGTGCCGGCTTTGACGGCGTGCATGTGGACGCGGGCGACGCGACGCCTGCCGAGGCGCGGCGGGCGCTGGGGCCGGGCAGGATTGTGGGCACGTTTGGCGGGAGCGAAGCGCTGCTGCCTGGAATTCTGGAGGAGCCGGCGAATTATCTGTCGATCGGGCCGATTTTTCCCACGACAACCAAGCAGACGGCGAAGGCGCCGATCGGGGCCGCGGGCGTGCGCCGGTTGCGCGAGCAGGCTGGACCGAGAGCGGTGCTGGTTGCGGTCGGAGGAGTGACGCTCGAAACGGCTCCGGGGATTCTGGCGGCCGGGGCGAGCGTGCTCGGCGTTTCAGCGGCGATTTTTCGCGCTGCAGATCCGGCGAACGAGTTCCGGCGGTGGGTTGATGCTGTCAGGTAGGCGGCGAATCGCAACTGTCTGGAAACGAGACAGTGTCGTCTGGAACTGGGACAGAGAGAATGTGCGGCTTCGCGCCGCAATGTGGCCAAACGAGGCAATCTCTGGCAGAAATCGAGACATAGGCTGCCTCAAATCGAGACAATTCTCACGAGCGAGGAGCCGTGAGAGGTCGGCTTGCGCCAGATGTTGTGCGGACTGGCCGGTGCCGTATCGTATGATTGCGTAACGAGTTCCGGCGGAGAGATTCTGTGTCGCCGTCGCTGTCTCGCTCCATTCATTCGCCGGGGAGGAAGTCGCTCATTGATATCCAAACTGCTGCGCGTTAAACCCATGTCGATGCTCACCGAGGAAGCGGGCGAACAAGGCGAGCACACGTTGAAGCGCTCGCTGGGGGCCGTAAACCTGGTGACGCTGGGCATAGGGGCGGTGATCGGCGCGGGGATTTTTGTGCTGACCGGGCAGGCTGCGGCGCTTTACGCGGGACCGGCCGTGGCACTGAGCTTTGTGCTCGCCGGCATCACCTGCGCTTTTGCCGGTTTGTGCTACGCGGAGTTCGCGTCGATTATCCCTATCGCCGGATCGGCGTATACATACGGCTACGCCACGCTGGGCGAGTTTGTGGCGTGGATCATCGGCTGGGACCTGGTGCTGGAATATGCATTCGGCGCGTCGACAGTGGCATCCGGGTGGTCAGGGTATTTCAATAGCTTGATGCAGCAGTTCGGCATTCACATTCCACCGCAATTGACTGCGTCGACGGGAACTCAACTGGTGTTCTACCAGAATCAGTGGGGGCCGGTGATGTCGCTGCCGCCGGGCGTGAGCGACGCAGGCCTGCCTCATGTGACCGCGGCCTTCAATCTGATTGCCATGGCTATTGTCATGGTGATCACGGTCATTTTGGTGATCGGGATCAAGGAGTCGGCGAATTTCAACTCAGGGATCGTGTTCATCAAGCTGAGCGTGGTGGCGATTTTCCTGGTGGTCGGCGGGTACTTCCTGATTCGTCACCCGGGGCTGGCGAGAACAAACTGGCATCCATTCGTTCCGCCGAAGGACGCGAACGGGAACTTCGGCTGGGGCGGCATTTCGAAGGGCGCGTCGAGAATTTTCTTCGCCTACATTGGATTCGACGCGGTGTCGACAGCGGCGCAGGAAGCCAAGAAGCCGCAGCGCGACATGCCGATCGGCATTCTCGGGTCGCTAGCCATCTGCACCGTTTTGTACATTCTGGTTTCGCTGGTTCTCACCGGCCTGGTGAGCTACACGAGGCTGAACGTCGGTGCACCAGTGGCTCTGGGCATCGACGCAACGGGCGTAAGCTGGGGCTCGCTGCTGGTGAAGATCGGCGCAGTGTTCGGTCTGGCCACGGTAATGCTGGTGATGTTGCTGGGGCAGACGCGCGTCTTCTACTCGATGTCAAGGGACGGCCTGCTGTGGAAGTGGGCCTCGGCGATTCATCCGAAGTTTCGGACTCCGTGGATCACGACGATCGTGTTTGGAATTTTTGCGGCGCTGTTTCCCGCGTTCCTGCCCATCGGCAGGCTCGCCGACCTGGTGAACATCGGGACGCTGCTGGCGTTCACGATCGTGTGCGCCGGAGTGTGGGTGCTGCGCGTGCGCCATCCCGAGCTGCATCGGCCCTTCAAGACACCGCTGGTGCCGCTGGTGCCGATTCTGGGGATGGGGTCGGCGATTTTCCTAATGTCGCGATTGGCGGCGATTACATGGGAGGTGATGATCGGCTGGCTGATCTTCGGGCTGATCATTTACTTCGGCTACTCCATGCGGCACAGCAAGGTGCAAAAGCTGGCCAAGGCGCAGGTCGCGGACTAAGCGAGAATTTCGGAGCAAAAGCGACAGCCTCCCGCAATGGGAGGCCGTTTTGGCTGCGGAAGATGGCCTTGACTCCTGGAATATGGTGAACTAAACTAACTAGACTAAGTTCACTTGGAGGCGCCGTGCGGACGATCAACATTCACGCTGCCAAGACGCATCTCTCGCGGCTGATCGAAGAGGTTGCGGCGGGACAGCCCTTTGTCATCGCCAAGGCTGGCAAACCGATGGCGCAAGTGATCCCCATCTGCGCGCCCAAGAACGCGGCCAAGCGCCGCATCGGGTTCTTGAAGGGGAAGATCAAGGTTCCAGATGACTTTGACACCATGATGGCCGATGAGATCGAGACGATGTTCTCGGGCAAGAAATGAGACTCCTGGTAGATACCCATTTATTGCTCTGGGCGACCGAGGCATCTCCACGCCTTCCGAGAATCGCATCGAGACTGATCTCCGATCCTGCCAACGATCTGATTTTCAGCGTGGCGAGCATCTGGGAGATCTCAATCAAGCACGCCAAAGGCCTAAAGAGCTTTCATGCGCACCCCGGTACCGTGTGGGAAGGGCTTCTTGAAAACGGCTATATGGAGCTTCCCGTACTTGGTAAACACGCCGTAGCGGTCGGGAGCCTACCACGAATCCACAGAGACCCGTTTGATCGGATTCTCATCGCTCAATCGCTGGTTGAAGGAATAACTCTCCTGACCTCGGATGCAACGGTTGCTCGCTATCCCGGTCCCATCCGTAAGGTCTGATGCAATCGGCTTAGGCGGTCGTCTTGGCGCAGAATTCGTCGAAGGCGCGCATGAGTTGGTCGGCGATGTGTTGAGCGGTGGACTGCTCGATGACGGAGCGCTGCATCAAGTAGACGAGCTTTCCGTCGCGCAGGATGGCAACGGCGGGCGAACTGGGCGGATAGCCCTCGAAGTAAGTGCGGGCGCGATCAGTCGCTTCGCGATCCTGGCCGGCAAAGACAGTGATCTTGCGATCGGGCTGGTTGGTCGTGTTCGAGAGAGCGAGGCGGATGCCGGGGCGGGCTTTGCCGGCCGCACAGCCGCAGATGGAGTTGACGACGACAAGAGTGGTTCCGGGCTCCGCCAGTGCCGCGTCCACTTCTTCGGCGGTCCGGGTTTCCTTGATCCCGGCGCGCACCAGTTCCTCGCGCATGGGAATCACCATTAATTCTGGATACATGTTCGCCTCCGGCAAGGGAAGTTGCCTGAAGCCATTCTATCGTGTGCGGCCCTCCCGGTGTAGCCTTGAACCGATGCGGATCAAAGAAAGACAACTCCTCGCCCCATTTACGACTTTTGGTATTGGCGGGCCTGCGCGGTGGTTCGCGGAGGCGGCGAGTGAGGCCGAGATTGCCGAGGCCAGCGAGTGGGCGCGCGAGCGTGGAGTGCCGCTGTTTGTTCTGGGCGGCGGCAGCAACCTGCTCGTCGCCGATGAGGGATTCGCGGGTCTGGTGCTGCGCGTTGGACTGAAGGGGATCGAGCGGGATGGGGAACTGTTTCGCGTTGCAGCCGGCGAAAACTGGGAACATTGCGTGCAGCAGACCATTGGAGCGAATTGTGCGGGAATGGAATGTCTGGCAGGGATTCCAGGGACGGTGGGCGGAACGCCGGTGCAGAACGTGGGGGCGTACGGGCAGGAGGTTGCGTCGGTCATCGAGCGCGTGCGCGCGTTTGATTTGGGTGAACGCACGTTCGCGGAGTTCTCGAATGCGGAGTGCGGATTTGCGTACCGGCGCAGCCGATTCGATTCGAGCGATCGAGGGCGGTACATTGTTACGCGCGTCGACTACCGGCTGCGGCAAAATGGCGCGCCACTGATTGCGTACCAGGATCTGAAGGCTCACTTTGCGAGCTCGGCAACGGCACCCACGCTGGCCGAAACGGCGGAGGCGGTGCGGAGCATCCGGCGGAGCAAGGGAATGCTGCTGGTTGACGGCGATCCGGAATGCCGGAGTGCGGGAAGCTTTTTCAAGAATCCCGCGGTCACCGAAGAAGTGACGGAGCGCGTGCGGAAAGTCGCGGAGAGGCAAGGAATTTCAGTCAGGATTTATCCCGCGGACGATGGACTGGTGAAGATTCCGGCGGCGTGGCTGATTGAGCAGGCGGGATTCGCGAAGGGTTACGAGATGGGCGCTGCTGGAATTTCGTCGCGACACACGCTGGCGCTGATGAATCGTGGCGGGGCGACGGCCAAAGAGATTTTGGCGCTGGCGGAGAAGATTCGAGCGGCGGTTGAAGCGCGGTTCGGAATCCGGCTGGAGATGGAGCCGGAGACGGTGGGGTTTCGCTTAGCGCGCTGAAGTTGCCCACGGGGCGGGCAATTCGGGATTGGCGTAGAATCCTTGTGATTCCCAATAAGGTTGGAGAGAGCGTACTGCTATGCGTCTGGCTTTTCCTTCTCTAGTGCGCTTGGTTCGACAGCAGACCGTTTATATCGTGGTTGCCGCTGTTGTCGGCGCCGTTTTCTGGGCGATCGGTACGCCGATTAATCCTTTCACCGTTTTGGTGTTCACGCTCTGCATCGGAAATCTCCTCTCGTTTGCACTCGATCGCGTCGAGTTTCTTTTTTCGGGAAGGCCCTTCCCGTACAACTGGCTGATTTTTCTGCCGACCTTGCTCGCACTGACGATTCCGGTTTACCTGATTTCGAGCGTAATCGTGTGGCTTATTTCTCCGCCGGGTCCACAGACGCTTTCCCATCTCATTCTGACCGGCTGGAAGTTCCCTTTTCTGATCACGTTCATCTTCGGTGTCGTCTCGCTGATGTACCACAACACGAAGGATCGGCTGGAACAGCGCAACCAGGAACTTGAGCGTTCGGTAAAGCAGGGAGCCCAGCAACTGGAAAAGCAGGAAGAGGAGATGCAGCGCGCGAGCGAGATTCAGAGGTCGTTGCTGCCCAAGGAAATTCCGCAGCTGGCGGGATTCGAAGTGGCGGGAGCGTGGCGGCCGGCGCGCACGGTGAGCGGGGATTACTACGACGTGTTCAAACTGGACGGGGGCAGGCTTGGCCTTTGCATTGCGGACGTGGTTGGAAAGGGCGTTTCGGCCGCGCTGATGATGGCCAATGTGCAGGCGGCTGTGCGTGCCTACGCGGGCACAGCGGAGAGTGCGGCACAATTGTGCGCCAAGGTGAACAGCCTGCTCTGCGAAAATCTTGCGACCGGAAAGTTCGTGACATTTCTTTATGGAGTGCTGGACGGCGAGACGCGGACGCTCGAATATTGCAATGCCGGCCAGGTTTATCCGATCCTCGTCTCGGAAGGAAGTACCCGAGCGCTGGACCATGGCGGCGCGGTTCTGGGCGTCTTTCCCACGTGGGAGTACGAGAATGCGAAGATTGAGTTTCGCGCGGGCGACCGGCTATTGCTTGTGACCGATGGCATTAGCGAAGCGAGCGGCGCCGACGAAGTGGAGTTCGGCGAGGAGAAGCTGGCTGAGGCTGCGCTCAAAGTAAGCAAGCGCACGGCGGCTGAGATGAGTGATGCGCTGCTGAACCAGGTGACCGAGTTCTGCGATGCGCACTTTCAGGACGATGCGACGCTGCTGGTGATCGCGGCGAAGTAAGAAGGCACGCGCTCAGTCATGCGGGGATTGCAGGCGGCTAAGAAGGCGGATGCGCTCCGAGGTGAGGACTTCGCTGGCGGGGCCGAGGGCGGTGCGGCGACCGTCGCGCAGAAGCAGGACTTCGGCAGAAGTGGCGAGCGCATCGGTAGCGTCGTGGGTGGCCACGACGGTTTGCACATCGCTTTCGCGCAGCCAATGTTGTAGACGGACGAGCAGCGCGTCGCTGGCAACGCCGTCGAGTGCGGAAAAAGGCTCATCGAGGAGAAGCAAGCGGGGTGCGGGCGCGAGCGCTCGAGCCAGGGCGACGCGTTGCGCCTGGCCGCCGGAGAGATCGTGCGGGCGGCGAGTTGCGAGCTCGGTTGCGCCGACGAGGTCGAGCATTTCATCGACGCGGCGCGAGCGGGCGGCGCGATCGAGACTGCGCAGGCCGTAGGCGACGTTGGCGGCGGCGTTGAGGTGAGGGAAGAGCGCGGGCTGCTGCGAGACGAGCGAAGTTTGGCGATGGCCGGGCGGGATGCGAAGTCCTATGGCGGTTTCGGTGAGCGCGCGGCCGTCGAGAGCGATTCGGCCGTGGTGAGGCAAGTCGAGACCGGCCAGCAAGCGGAGCAGTGTGCTTTTGCCTGCGCCTGATGGGCCGAAGATCACGGTCCAATCTGAGGCAAAAGTACATTCCACCTTAAGGTGAAAGCTGCCACGGCGTGAGTCGAGCGAAAATCTAAGCACTCCCCGCCCTCCCGCGTTTCTGGCTCGTGGCGTATACGGCCGCAAGAGCAAGGGCGCTCAAGCCAAGGAGCAAAAGAGCGGTGTGGCCGGCGGCGGCGTAGTCGAAGTTCTCCACCTGATCGTAAAGAACGATGGAGAGCGTGCGTGTGGCGCCGGGAATGTCACCGCCGAGCATGAGGACGACGCCGAACTCGCCGATGGTGTGAAGAAAACTGAGGACCACGGCGGCGAGAAGCGAGCGGCGCGCAAGAGGGAGGAGAATGCTTGAGACGAGACGGACAGGTCCTGCGCCGAGAAGGCGCGCTGCGTCGACGAGCGCCGTGTCGACCGAAGCGAAGCCGGCGACGAGAGGCTGCACAGCGAAGGGGAGGCTGTAGATGACGGAGCCGACGACAAGGCCATCGAAGGAAAATGCGAGCGGATGGCCGAGCATTGCGGCGATGCCGCGGCCAAAGGCCGTTCGGGGCCCGAGCAGGACGAGAAGAAAGAAGCCGAGGACGGTCGGTGGCAAGACCATGGGCAACGTGGCGAGAGCTTCAACGGCGGCAAGCCAGCGGCCGCGGCCGAGCACGATGAGCGCGGCGAGAGGCACGGCGATGGCGAGAAGAATCGCGGTGGTGACGGTGGCGAGACGAAGCGAGAGGGCGAATGCTTGCCAATCCATCGCGATCACTTGACCGGCGTGAGGCCGGATTTGGCGAGTTCAGCTTGCACGGCGGGTGAGAGGAGAAAGTCGAGCAGCTTGTGGGCTGCGGCGCGCTGTTTGGTGTTGCTGACGATGACGGCGCCCTGCTCGATGGGCGGGTAAAGGTCGCGGGGGATGACGAAGTACGAGCCGTCCGCGGAGAGGCGAGGCGTGAGCGCCGAGGTGAGCGAGATGAGGCCGGCGTCGGCGTTGGCGGAATCGACAAACTGCGCAGCCTGTGCGATATTTTCGGCAGTGACGAGGCGTGGCTTGAGGGCGTCGTACAAATCGAGTCTATGAAGCGCTGCGACTGCGGCGCGGCCGTAGGGTGCGCGGTCGGGATTGGCGATGGCCAGGCGCTTGAGGGCGGGCGAGCGGAGCAGATCGAGCGAGGGCGGTGGAAGCTGCGCATCTTTTCGCGACCAGAGGACGAGCGTGCCTCGCGCGTAGGTGATGGGAAAGTTTTCGTGCGTTACGTCCATTCCATTTGCCACCGCTTTGCCATCGGCAAGGCCGGCGTCGATAAGGCGCTTGGGAAAACCGAGGTCGGCGGAGAGGAAGACGTCAAAGGGGGCGCCGTTTTCGATTTGTGCAGTGAGCGTAGCGGACGACTGGTAAGTAGCCTCGGCGTGAATGCCCGTCGAACTTTCAAATTGAACGAGGATCGGAGGAAGAACCGGCTCCAGATCGGCGGCGGCGGCGACGCGGAGAGGCGTCTGCGCGTTCAGGGACGCGAGGCTCAGGCACGCGAAAAGAGCGGCAAGAAATTGCTTCGGCATCGACGCGGTTGACCTGCCATCCACAGCGGGAATCGCCGTACACCTGCTAGGCTAACACCTAGATATGGACGACAATCTGCACCAGTTACGCTGTTTCGGATGCGGAAGCCGGATCGCGGGCAAGGAGGCGCAGCCGGATTTCCGCTGCGCGAATTGCGGCGACCTGTTTGAGGTGGAGTATCCCGGCTGGAACCAGCGCGGCGGAAACGACCGACCGAATCCGGGCGCGCTGAAGTGGCTGTGGCGGGAGCGGCGCTGCTCAGGCGAGGCGCTGGATCAGTCGGGCGTGTGGCGATTCCGCGAGCTGTTGCCGATTCTGGACAGCTTTGGAAATGCAGTGTCGCTGCGCGAAGGGAATGCACCGCTGTATCACTTGCCGCGTGCGGCGAAGGCGCTGGGAGTCGATCAGCTCTACGCGAAACACCAGGGGATGAATCCGACAGGTTCGTTCAAGGACACGGGCATGACGGCGGCATTGAGCGTGGCGCGCGAGCGTGGGTTTACGTGGGTCGCGTGCGCGTCAACGGGGAACACGTCGGCTTCGATGGCGGCCTATGCGGCGCGCGCAGGAATGCGCAGCCTGGTTTTGATTCCCGAGGGAAAGATTGCGTGGGGCAAGCTGTCACAGGCGATGGACTACGGTGCGGTGACGTGCCAGGTGCGCGCCGACTTCGACGGCTGCCTGCGCCTGTTGACGCGAATTGTGATGAAGGCGCCGATCTATTTGCTGAACTCGGTGAATCCGTACCGGCTTGAGGGGCAGAAGACGCCGGCGATTGAAATTGCGGAAGCGATGGACTGGAATGTGCCCGACCACCTGATCGTCCCCGGGGGCAATTTGGGGAACAGCTCGGCGCTGGGGAAGGGATTCCGCGAGATGCGCGAGCTGGGATTGGTGGCGCGGATGCCGAAGATCAGCGTGATTCAAGCGGCGGGGGCGAATCCGCTGGTGCGAAGTTTGAACAAGAACCACGGCGCGGTGCTGGAGCCGATGGAAGCGCACACGCGGGCGACGGCCATCCGCATCGGGAATCCGGCGTCGTGGCGCAAGTCGGCGCGGGTGATTCAGGAGAGCGGCGGTTGGTGCCTCGACGTGACCGAGGCGGAGATCGCGATTGCTAAAGCGGAAATCGGCGCGGAAGGGCTGGGCTGCGAGCCGGCTTCAGCGGTGACTTTGGCCGGATTGAAGAAGCTGCGCGCGCAGGGCGTCATCCGCTCGGGCGAAACTGTAGTGCTGGTGCTGACCGGCCATACGCTGAAGGACGCGGACTACACGATCGACTTCCATCGCGGAACGCTGCTGACCGATGAGGAGAAGATGGGTTCGGAGGCGGCGATTGAAGCGCTGCGACGCGACGCGGTGACCGTGGACGCCACGCCGGAGGCGGTGCTGGCGGCAATCGAGGGCGAAGTGGGATGAGCGGCCAAAAGATCGATCTGGGAACGCCGGGCGTCGCGTCTCATGTACGAAACCCTGTTCATGGGGACCCCGGGACCTTTCAACTCCGCTTGCCCGCGACTTCGGCGAATCTTGGACCGGGGTTTGACGCAGTTGCCGTGGCCCTGGATTTTTTTCTCGAGATTGAGGCTGTGCCAGCGCAGGAGTTCCAAGTCACAGCCAGCGGGCGCAATGCTGACCGCTGCGGGCGACTTGAAGACAATTTGATTGTCGCAACCTACAAACAAATCCTGAACGACAACGGGCGGGCAATCGTTCCGCTGGCAATCCGAATGGTCAACGGGATTCCGCTGGGGATGGGATGCGGGTCGTCGGCGGCAGCGCGACTGGCGGCGATCGCGCTGGCGGTGCACTTTGGGAAACTCGGCTGGGATACTGAGCGAGTCCTCGAAGAGGCGTACAAGCTCGAAGGGCATCCAGACAATGTGGCGGCGTGCTGGCTGGGTGGATTTGTGACGGCAGTTTGCGAAGGACCGAAAGTGCGCGTGGCGCGAACCGATCCGCCAGAGGAGTGGCGGGCGATCGTCGCGCTGCCAGACGAGCCGCTTTCCACCAGTAAAGCGCGCGCAGTATTGCCGGCCAGTTATCCGCTTGAAGATGTGGTTGCGAATTTGCAATCGGTAGCTGTGCTCGCACTTGCGTTCGCGCAGGGCCGAACGGATCTCCTGCGGCTGGCGATGCGGGATCGGATTCATCAGCCTTATCGCGCGCCGATCACTCCGTTGCTGCCGATTCTGCTGCCGCAGGTGGGATCGCACGGAATTCTTGGCATCGCGCTGAGCGGAGCGGGGCCGGCAGTTCTGGTGATTGTCGACCGGGAAGAGAGCTTGGCGGGTGCTGCGAAGGCACTGCAAAAAGCAGCGGAAAGCCGGACCGGATTGGAGCTGCACATGTGCGGGTTTTCGCGTGTCGGAGCCTGCCAAGCTGTTGAAAAATAAGCGAGTCTGTGGAAATGTAGTCCACTTCAACACCCAACCGCATGAGTTATGAGTAAGTTACGGTCGTTGCCTAGGTGAATAGTCACCAAAAATTTGATTACTGCGACTATTACTCAAGTTTGCTTGCTATTTATCGATTAAACACCTTACATTCGCAGCGTGAGCAGTTCTGGGGGAGGGCTGCTCTAGCGCCTGTGATCCTTATCGGATCCGGGCGCTTTTCTTTGCGCGCTAAAACGTTTCCGCAGAGCAAAAGAGTGGTGGAAGCGGCCAAGAGTTCGCCCGAGCTTGCGGCCAAACTAGTCGATGAAAAATCGAGAGATTTGGTTGCGCGCGACGTTCCGCAACAGCGCCGAGGTCTGCGACTTTGCGCGCGTTCCCGCATCAGATGGATATACGGTTTCCTGTACAATGAACGGGTGCGGGTCCGCAAGGAGGATCATGGCTGGATTGGGTGTTTTGGAAGTGAACGATGCAAACTTTGACCAGGAAGTGCTGAAAAGCGAGCAGCCGGTTCTGGTGGATTTTTGGGCCGTTTGGTGTGGGCCGTGCAAGGCAATTGCACCGATTGTGGACGGCGTGGCCGCGACGTACGCGGGCAAGTTGAAGGTGGCCAAGGTGAACGTGGATCAGAACGGCGCGACACCTTCGCGCTACGGGATTCGCGGGATTCCGGCGTTGCTGTTCTTCAAGGGCGGCAAAGTTGCGGATCAGATTGTAGGCTATGTTCCGCAGGATGTGATTGAAGAGAAGATCAAGAAGCTGATCGCGTAAGCGAATTGAGCGAGCGAGGAGAGAGCCCGGCCCGGTGCCGGGCTTTCATGCGTTTGGATGGTTTCAGGCCCCGCGGCCGCGGAACTGGATGATGCGCCGGCGGTCGCGTTTGGAGGGCCGCCGCTCGGGAACGCGGACGTACTGCTCAAGGGCCTTACGCTCCTCGGCGAGGTGGAGACGTGCTTCGCGACTGGCGTCGGATTCGCGATAAAGCGTTTGAGCGACGGCGGCGGGCCCGCGCATCGCGCTGACGAGCAGGACTTCGACCTCAAAGATGCCACGCTCGTTCTCGATGCGCAGCTTGTCTCTGGCGCGAACCTCGCGAGCGGGCTTCGAGCGAATGCCGTTCGATTGAATGCGGCCGATATCGCAGGCGCGCGAGGCCATGGCGCGCGTTTTGAAAAAGCGCGCGGCCCAAAGCCATTTGTCGATGCGCACAGAAACCATCTGTGAACTCCGGAAGAGCGCAATACAAGAATGTATCAGGGTTTTTGCGTGATCTTCCAGAGATAAAGATGGCTGGAGTCGCTCGATGTAGCCACGGCCAGTCCCTTTTGATGCGTAGCGCGATTGAGAGCGGCGCGAATGTTTGCTTTGGTATCGGGCAAATCGGCGAGGGGGATCTTAAGCGCAGTACCGGGCGACAACGGATCGAGGTGTTTCAGGAGGAGGGCGACCACGCGCTTGTGCTTGCCGGCACGGCCTTTGGGGACCGCATCCTGCTGAACCGTTTGGAACTTCAGCGAAACGGATTCCGTTCTGTGGCGTTGTGCCAACTGAACGCTCCTCATTATTCGTGAGATGCAGGAGCGCTTGCGTCGTATGCCTGGCGGGCGCGAATGGCTAGTCCGGCCCGCAAGAGTGCCGTATCACTAACGTAAGCGTTGGCGAACGATGCCGTATAGCGATCGTATCTGACCGCTATTGGCCGAGTAAAAATATCCTAAGCGTGTAAAAACTCCTAAGTTTTCTATCGGAAGAGAATCCCGTTTGCCCAGTGGATTTCCTCAGGTAAGGCTTTGCAGCGATTTGAGTTTCGATTATTCTGTGACGAATGGCATGACGGTTGCAAAGCGAATAGCGAGGCTTCGACATGACTATGAGCGGAACACGAAACACCCCTATCGTGCCGGTTGGCGAAGCTCCTTCCTTCCACGAGTTTGATTTTCGCCCGCGGGTTTTGGTGGTCGATGACGAAACATCGATCGCAGACACCGTTACCACAATCCTCTCCATGAGCGGTTATGCTGCTATGGCCGCGTACGACGGAGACGACGCTCTTGAAACTGCGCTGGTTTCGCCACCCCACCTGCTGATCACCGATGTGGTGTTGCCGGGGATGAATGGGATCGAACTCGCGATTACGATTCAGCGCGTGTTTCCGGACTGCCAAATCCTGCTTTTCTCCGGGCAAGCGACGACGGTCGATTTGCTGACCGCGGCAGGCAGCGCTGGGCATCACTTTACCTTGCTCAGCAAACCTGTGCCACCAGAGCGGCTTCTGGCGATGGTGAAGGATAAGCTGCGGCCGGTGACGTCCCAGGCAGTCTCAAGCGCAAATTAGGGCAAATCCAGATTCGGCGTAGCGCATTCGACAGGCATGGCGGCTCCCGTGGTGCGGCTCCTCGGCGGGCAGCGTGGCGCTGTTTGACCGCTTCAGTTGTCTGGCATGCAGCAAGCGGATCGTGGTGCGGAAGAGCGAGCTGGTTAGGGCGGGGTAAGCGGCTGCTGCAGGGCTCCGGCGCCTGCCGAGTCGCGGCAGCTCAGTACCAGAATTTGAAGTCCGGCCAGTCAGCAGAGTAGGGCCGCTTGCGGTGGCGCAGCCAGAAGTAGTGCTGGTGCTCGAAGTCCATGATCCACGGCGCATCGAATGGGCCGAGATCGATGACTTCGGCGTAACTATCGGTGTAGTCGTCGCGACTGTCGCCCAGCGTGAGCATTGATTCGCCCGTGTAGCCATTCCAGCCCCAGTAGAAATAGTTCTGATGGCCACTGATGGCAGTGGGAAGCCCGTATGCAGGCCCAAGAATGTTCACCGCGCTGGCTTCGCCGTAGTTGCGGCAAAAGATGCCGGTCTGGGCGCGCTCAGCAGGTGGCAGCGCGTTGTAGCGCGAGGCAAACCCCTCGACCATCTGCGGCCAGCCGAAGCGGTCAGAGAGGAATTGGGGAAGCGGGCTGGAGAATTTTTCGTTCTTGGCGCCGGCGCCAGGGAAGTGGGAGACGTAGGCGCGATATTTCGCCGGCGGAAGCAGTGTGAGAGCGATGGGACCGGTGATGAAGCAAAGCGCGAGCGCGAGGACGGCTGTATAGCCCACGATGAGCCAGTGGCGGCGCGGGCGAAGGCTAATGGAGGCAGCTCCGGCGGCGAAAAGCACCGGATAGATGGGCGCCAGATAGTAGTCCTTAGCGTGCATCGCCATCAGCAGAACCAGAAAGATGAGGTAAGTGATCGCAGCGAAGCGCCAGGCCCTAGCTTTGCGCGCGAAGGCGAGCCACGCGAGACCGCTGATCCAGAGCGGAGCAGTCCCCGGAAACAGCGTGTTGCCCTGCTGCAGCAGAAAAGCGAGCGGCGGCAGCTTGATGTTCTTGTCGGAGTGGGCGATGTTGTTGAGCATTTCATAGGTAGGGAAATGATGAATCCACTGCCAGACTAGGTTTGGAAGAGCGAGCAGAAGCAGGACCGCGACACCGGCTGCGCACCAGCGCGACCACAAAATGCGCCGCCGCGGCGTAAGGAGCACACCCACAAGAAGCGCCAGGAGGAAGAAGACTGTGGAATGCTTGTTCTCGATGCCGAGACCGGCCAGCAATCCGAAGACGAGCCACGCGCGCGGGCTGGCGCTGCCGTCGGCGATGCGCAGCACGACGAACATCGATCCCATCCAGAAACACGGCTCAAAGGAGTTCATGGAGAAGAAATTTGAAGCGGCCAAGAAGACCGGGGTGGCCAGGGCGGCGGTCATCGCCAGTATTTGCGCACTGCGGAGTCCGCCCAATTGCCATGTGAGCAAGCCAGTGAGCGAAACCAGAACCCCACCGGCGGCGAAGCTGAGGATACGAATTCCAGTGGGCGAGAGGCCAAAAAGCGTCTCGGCGATGCGGGCCTGCAGGGCAACGAGCGGAGGCTGATCCACATAGCCCCAAGCCAGGTGATGCCCGCAGACGAGGTAGTAGAGCTCGTCGCGAAAAAAGCCGTAGCCGAGATGACTACCCCAAAGCGAGCTGACGAAATGGATGAGGAACGTAAGCGTGCCAAAGAGCGCGGCGAGGATAAGTGCGGCGCGCAGGGGAGTACGCGCGGGGACGGCAGGAATGGCATCTTGCAAAGCGGTGAAATCCTCGGTTATGGCTTACGCAATTCTACGCCGCCCTGTTGAATGCCTTATCGCGCCGGAAGCTCGGCATGGAAGTGCTGCCAGATGGTTTCGGCGGTTTTGCGGCTGACGACGGCGGCGAGGGAATCGGGCGTGGCTTGTTGCACGTCGCGCAGGCTGCCGAAGTGGGTGAGCAGGCGCTGGCGGGTTTGCGCGCCGACGCCGGGAATATTTAGAAGCTCAGAATTGCGGTCGCGCATGGCCCGGCGCTGGCGGTGGTAGCCGACGGCGAAGCGATGGCTCTCGTCGCGGATGAGCTGGACGAGATGAAGCACCGGAGAACGGCGGTCAAGGACAATGGGCTCGTCTTCGTTTCCGTAGAGGTAAATGACTTCTTCCCTTTTTGCAATCGCAGCGAGCGGCTGCGAGGTGAAGCCGAGGGATTCGAGGGCTTCGGCTGCGGCGTGAAGCTGACCGAGGCCGCCGTCGACGAGGATCAACGAGGGCATTGTCGTTGGTTCTTTGCTTGCACGCGATTTTCCTTCGGAGGCTAAAGCCCCATCTTCTTTGGCATTCTTTTTGGCACGACTGAAGTCGTGCCCTGACACTTCGTGCGTTTCCGACGCGCTTTTTGATGAGAGAGCGGAGCCGGCCGCGAGTGAACGAGACTGATCACCCGCGCCGTCGCGGATGCGGCGGTAGCGGCGCTCGACCACTTCGCGCATGGAGGCGAAATCGTCGACGCCGGCGACGGTTTTCACTTTGAACTTTCGATACGCTGACTTGTTCATCTTCCCGTCTTCCCAGACGACAAGCGATGCGACCGTTTCCGCGCCTTGAATATGCGAGATGTCGAAGCACTCGATGCGGCGGGGAAGCTCGGGGAGCATGAGCGAGTCTGCAAGCGCCTCTTGAATGGCCTTGCGCGAGGGCTCCAGCACGCGAAAGCGCTGCGTGTAGGACTGGTGGGCGTTCTGGCCGGAGAGATCGACGAGGGACTTTTTGTCGCCACGCTGGGGGACGGCGATCTCGATCTTGTGGCCGGTGCGCTCGGTGAGCAGCGCGGCGAGGGTTTCG
Organism: uncultured Occallatibacter sp.; assembly: GCA_964486495.1. Classification (GTDB taxonomy): domain Bacteria; phylum Acidobacteriota; class Terriglobia; order Terriglobales; family Acidobacteriaceae; genus Telmatobacter. The sequence goes on along the minus strand of CAZANC010000002.1, from coordinate 20,486 downwards.
CGGTCATCGAAGTCGACGGGAACGAGGATCGTGCGCGGGACGTATTGCTGGTCGATATAGAGCTGCTTGAGGAGGGCAGAAAAAACGTGGCCGGCGTTGAAGGCCGGTGCTTCAGTTTTCTTGCTATCCCCGGTCCCCAAATGCGAGGGACCGGGGGCACCCGGCGTTTGTTCCTGATCCCCGTTCCCTGATCCCTGTTTCCTGTCTTCAACCGCTTCCATCAGGCTTGGCAGGTCTTCCCAGAAAAACTCGCGGCGGTCGACGATTTTGCCGTTGCGCATGTGGAAAAGATTCACGGCCAGACTGCCGTCCTCGAAGTGATAGCCGAAGACGTCGGCGTCGTCGTCGAGCTCAGCCGTGGCGATTCGCTGCTTTTCCTGGAGCTGGTGGACAGTGGAGAGCTGATCGCGCAGGCGCGCGGCGGCCTCGAACTGCTCGGCTTCGGCGGCGGCCATCATGCGCGCAGTGAGGGTGCGCTCGAGCTCGGCATGGCGGCCCTCGAGAAAAAGCCGCGCGTCGCGGACGGCCTGCTCGTAGGCCTCCGGAGTGGTCAGGCCCTCGACGCAAGGGCCAAGGCAGCGATGAATGTAGTACTGCAGGCAGGCGCGCGGGTGATAGCGCGAGAGATCGACCTTGCAACTGGGCAGCAGGAAGCTGCGATGAATGAGCTCCACCACGCGGTAGGCGAGGTTGCCGGGGAAGTAAGGGCCGTAATAAGCGGAGCCGTCCTTGCGCAGGCGGCGCGTGACGAACACCTTGGGGAAGCGGTCAGCGAGAGTGAGCTTGACATAGGGGTAGGTCTTGTCATCGCGCAGCAGGATGTTGAAGCGCGGCTTGCGCTGCTTGATGAGATTGTTCTCGAGGGCCAGGGCTTCGTGCTCGTTGGCGACGAGGATGTATTCGATGTCGACGGCCTCGCGCATGAGCGAGCCGGTTTTGGCGTTGGCCTGCGAGGCTTCGAGCAGATACGAACGCACACGCGAGCGCAGGTTGTTGGCCTTGCCGACGTAAATGACCTCGCTCTCGGCGTTCTTGTAGAGATACACGCCGGGCTGGGTGGGCAAGGTGCGGATTTTTTCGTAGAGATCCATTGAGATTTCGTAGCGCGGGATCGGATCCGCAGTGGGCCAGTTATCGGAATGCAGTGGCTCAATTCTTAGAATATCGAGAATCGACAGGATGCGCTGGCCGGGAACTGGCGCGGCTGTAGATTCGGCAGGGACGCGTTAAAGTCGCGCAAACCTTACCGGGAAGCGTAAAAATTACATGGTTTCGGGGTGTGCAGAATTGCTCAAGAAGGCCAGCATGTCATTATTTATCAATGTGTTGCATGGCGTCGTACGATTGGTTTGCGGCGTGCACTTGTAGAGGTGAAAACAGGAAACCCCTTCCTGGCGGAAGAGCGCGAAACGCGCCGGCAGGAAACGGAGAGGTGAGGAGTCATGAAAATGCAGCGATTTGGATTTGCGTTGACGGCAGCGGCGTTGATGGCGTTTGGAGTGGCGGGGTGCGCTACCAAGAATTATGTGCGGACTCAGACCCAGCCGCTGATTAATCACACCGATCAACTCGAGCAGAAGACCGCGGACAATAACCGTCAGATTCATGACGTGAACGACCGTGCAATGGCGGGCATCGCGCATGCGCAAGGCTCGGCAGATACCGCGCAGACAAACGCGCAGTCCGCCAGCGACGCCGCGAACACCGCCGACACGGCGGCCAACGACGTGGCGCACCGCGCCGACTCGCTGGACAGCGTTGTGAAGGGGCTGGACAACTACAAGCAAGTGGCCGCGGTTTCAGTGACCTTCGGCTTTGACAAGGCTTTGCTGACCACCGATGACAAATCGCAATTGGACAGCTTTGCCGGCCAACTCGGTACGGCGAAGAGCTACATCCTGGAAGTGACCGGCGGAACGGATTCAGTTGGTTCCGCGCAGTACAACTACGACCTGAGCCAGCGCCGCGCGGATGCGGTGGTGCAATACCTGGCGGCGAAGTATGGCGTTGCGCCGCATCGCTTCTATCTGATCGGCATCGGCAAGGATCAGTACGTGGCGTCGAATGACACGTCCGCAGGGCGCAAGGAGAACCGGCGCGTGCAGGTGCAACTGCTCTCGAACATGAACGGCGAATCGCAGAGCCAAACCACCACCTCGACTGGGCAGTCCAGTGCCCCGGCTGGTCAGGTTACATCGTCACCGGTTCCTGAATAAGACAGGAAGATTCCCCAGACCGCTATTTCTTTTTGAAAGCACAAAGGGCAGGCCCAAGCGGGTCTGCCCTTTGTGTTGGTTGGGGCTCCGCACTTGTTGGGACCGCGCTAGGAACTGGCGGCCAGCTGCTTCACATGCTCGGCGCGGACTTCGTTGGCAGTAAAGAGGCGCAGGAAGGGCGCGTTTTTTGTGGCGGCCTCTACTGCGGGGCGGCCAGCGGCCTCTTCGCGCTCGACAATGCAGACGACAGCGGCGACGATCATACCGGCTTCCTGCGCGGCCTGAATGGCGGCGATGGTGGAAGCGCCGGTGGTGCAGACGTCATCGACAATGACGACGCGGGCGCCTTCGCGGCAGAAACCCTCGATGCGGCGCCCGGTGCCATGAGCCTTTTCCGCTTTGCGCACGAGGAAGCCGTGGAGCAATTGACCCTCATGTTCCGAAACACTCCCAGCGCGTGCGGGGCCAATGGCGTTGAGAGCGCGCCACGCGCTCGCAGTCGCGACGTTCGAGACGATGGGGTCTGCGCCCATGGTCAGCCCGCCGACAGCTTCGGCATCGATCTTGTTGGTTTCGAGCAGTTCAAGGATGGCTTGCCCGGTGAGGCGGCCGCCCTCGGCGTGCAGCGTGGTGGTGCGGCAGTCAATGTAGTAGTCGCTGGTGCCGCCGGAGGAAAGCTTGAACTGGCCGAGCTTGAAACTGGTGCGGGCGAGGAGCGAGAGAAGCTGCTGGGCATGTGTGGGCATCGAGTTGATTGTAAAAGAGCGGTAGGCCTCCGCGGCCGTACGGGCTTCCCGTTGCCGGCACATTTGTTACGCTGGTCGCATGCGAGCCGAGGACGCCGTCGAGCTGATCAATCTGTTTGAAGAACACGGCATTGAGGTCTATGTCGACGGCGGATGGGCGGTTGACGCCCTGATGGGTCGCCAAACGCGCGATCACCGCGATTTGGATATTGCGTTGCCGCACAAACAAGTGCCTTTGCTGCGCGAAATTCTGGCCGCCAGGGGTTTTGGTCACATGCCCCGGCCGGATACCCGCGAATGTAACTTTGTTCTTGTCGATGCCAGAGGCCGTGAAGTCGATGTTCACTCGTACACCCTCGATGAGAACGGAAACAACATGTATGGCGTGGAGTACAGGGCAGAGCATCTCACGGGAACGGGATTCATCAACGGCCGAGCGGTCCGATGCATTGAGCCTGAGTGGCTCATCAAATTCCATTCGGGGTATGAACTCGATGAAGACGACCACCATGACGTACGCCTGCTATGCGAGAAATTTGGAATTCCAATTCCCGATGAGCACAAGTAGCCGCAGGCGGCGGCCCGGTACTGTTTAGCAGGTTGCTCCGGCCTCAAAGAACTGCTGGCTGCCGGCGAAACCAATGCAAAGCTTGCCGTTCACATTTTGTCGAAGTGGCGGAAGCCGCCAGTGCCAACTAAAGCCAGAGCGAAAATGATGAAGTTGTAGCAGGCGTGGACCAGCGTGCTCGCGGCGAGGGACCGGGTTTTGAGGCGCACCGTGCAGAGAACCAGGCTGACAAGAATCAGGAGCAGAAACGGTCCCAGCGAATGGCCCTGCTGATCGACGTGAAGCAGGGCGAAGGGGATACTGGTGACGATGGAGCCGGCGATCACGGCGGAGATGGACCACTGCGGGTGGCCGTTGGCGTCGAGCGGAGGCGCGGGGTGTTGAGAGAATTGCTCGGCTGCCCAGTCCCATGCAGTACACAGCGCGGGCAGAAGAAAGCCGCGGAAAAACATCTCCTCAAAGAAGGGTGCGACGGTCGTGCCGAAGGCGAACATCAGCCACGCGGCTCCCGGGGCGCGCATCATTTTTTCGATGGGAGCGTTGGAGGGGCCGGGCATGAGCACTTCGTCGAGTGCGGCCAGCCCAGCGCAGCCCAGGGCTGTTGCGGCCAGCGGCCAAAATCTGTGCAGCGCAACCGCGCCGCGCCATTGCAGTCCGGCGAAGAACTTCTCATGCCAGAAGAAAGGAAAGATGAAAAAGCTAAGCGCAAAAGTGAAGAGATAGAGGATTGCTTCAGTGGCGAGGATCAGTTGGACGTTTGTGGCGGCCGCCTGGGGGGAGAAGCTCCAACCAAAGAGGTGGAAGCGCATGGGAATAAACAGGACCGCGATCGTGCAAGCGAAGGCGACGCCGCCGATCGGGATCAGGAGGCCGAGGTGGCCGAGGTGCGGGATGCGCGTGGGCGGACGGACCGGAGGCTGAGTAAACGACTGAAAGAGCAGATCGTCGGAACTGGGCGACGGACCGGGCGGCGCATACGAAACGAAACCCGGCACGGGCGCAAGCTGAATGGGTTCGTCGGGTGTAAAATCGGCAGGCTCGGGCTCGGTCCCAGCCCCGGCGCGCGTCGATTCGACAGGCTGTTCGTCGGCGCCGGGACTGGCCGGCGCCGGCGCGAGGCCTTCGGAATCTGCTGCCGGGCCAATTGCGTGCTCGGGCGATTCATCCTCGGGGAAGTTGGTCATGGTTGCACCGGCCTCTTCTCGCGGCGCGTGGCTGCTGCCGCTGGATTCTTCTGCCGCGCACGCTTCCCGTTTTTTCCTGGTCCTGGTTGATCATCAGTGCTGGTTGGTCCGGACGCGGAAGCGCTGAGGGCGGTGCCGTCGGAGGCGGAAACAGGGAAGATCTCTTCTTCCAGTTCGGCGGGCGCGAGGTGGCCGTTTGCAGCCATGAGCCGGCCATTCGTTGACGTGTAATAGCGCTTGAGGAACTGGCCGGTGTAGGAGCCAGGCGTAGCGGCGATCTTTGCGGGGCGGCCTTCGCCAACAATGCGGCCGCCGTCTTCGCCGCCCTCGGGGCCGAGATCGATGACCCAGTCGGCGTTGCGGATGACGTCGAGGTTGTGCTCGATGATGATGACGGAGTTGCCGAGATCGACGAGGCGGTGCAGAACTTCAAGCAGCTTGCGCACGTCGTCGAAGTGCAGGCCGGTGGTGGGCTCGTCGAGGAGGTAGAGGGTCTTGCCGGTTTGGCGCTTGGAGAGCTCACGCGCGAGCTTCATGCGCTGCGCCTCGCCGCCGGAGAGTGTGGTCGCACTTTGGCCAAGGTGCACATAACCGAGGCCAACGTCGACCAGCGTTTGCAGCTTCTGGCGCACCTGAGGCACGTCGGTGAGCAAAGGCAGCGCGTCTTCGATGGTGAGGTCGAGAACGTCGGCGATGGAGTGGCCGTGGAATTTGACGGCCAGCGTTTCCTGGTTGTAGCGGCGGCCGTTGCACACCTCGCACTGCACGTAGACGTCGGGCATGAAGTTCATTTCGATGCGGCGCTGACCGTCGCCCTGGCAGGCCTCGCAGCGGCCGCCGGGGACGTTAAAGCTGAAGCGGCCCGGCTTGTAGCCCCGTTCGCGCGCCTCGGGCAACATGGCAAACAGATCGCGGATGGGCGAGAAGACCTGCGTGTAGGTCGCCGGGTTGGATCGCGGCGTGCGGCCGATGGGCGACTGGTCGATGCGAATGACTTTGTCGATCTGCTCCACGCCGGTAAGGTCGTCGTGCGCCCCGGGCTCCTCGCGCGAGCCGTAAATCGTCTTCGCCAGCGAGCGGTAGAGAATGTCGTTGACCAGCGTGCTTTTGCCGCTGCCGCTGACGCCGGTGACGACGGTCATGAGGCCGAGAGGAATGCGAAGATTCAGGTCGTGCAGGTTGTGCTCGCGCGCGCCGGAGATGGAGAGCCATTTGTTGGTGAGCGGCCGCGGCTTGGCGCGCTGCAGCATCGTTTCGACGCCGCTCAGGTAGCGCCCCGTCAGCGATCCAGGCGAAGCCATGATCTGCTCTGGCGTGCCTTCTGCGACGACGTTTCCTCCCAATCGCCCTGCTCCCGGTCCAAGATCAAGAACAAAATCGGCGTGGCGGATGGTCTCTTCATCGTGCTCGACGACGAGGACCGTATTGCCCAGGTCGCGAAGTTTTTCGAGGGCCTGAATGAGGCGGTTGTTGTCGCGCTGATGCAGGCCGATAGAAGGCTCGTCGAGGACGTAGAGGACGCCGCGCAGGCGGGAGCCGATCTGCGTGGCGAGGCGGATGCGTTGCCCTTCGCCGCCGGAGAGCGTAGCGGCGCTGCGGTCGAGCGAGAGATAGTTGAGGCCGACGGCGCATAGGAACTCGAGGCGCTCCGCGATCTCGCGGCGAATGCGCTCGGCGACCATCGCCTCGCGCTCAGTGAATTTGAGGTTGATGGCTGCCGAGAGCGCGCGATTGAGCGGCAGGGCGGTGAAGTCCGCGATGGAAAGGCCGCCGACTTTGACGGCGAGCGACTCGGGGCGAAGGCGCCTGCCGCGGCAGACAGGGCAGGGCGCGGCTGACATGTAGCTCATCATGTACTCGCGATAGCTGTCGCTGCGCGCCTCTTCCGCGTTGTCGCGCAGGTAGGCGAGGATGCCGTGGAAGCCTGTGCGCGGCGCTTCGCCTTTGGGCGGCCCGTAGACGAGGATGTGCTGCTGTTTTGGCGGCAGGTCTTCGAATGGCGTTTTCAGGTCGATCTTGTAGCGATCGGCGGCGAGCTGGATGAGCTTGATGAGGTATTGCGAGGAGGAACCGGGACCGAGGCCGCCATCGAGCAGCGGTTTGGACCAGTCGGTGATGACCTTGGCAGGGTCGAAGTCGTAGAGCGAGCCAAGGCCGTGGCAGTTCGGGCAGGCCCCAAAGGTCGAGTTGAACGAGAAGCTGCGCGGCTCGAGCTTGGGCACGTCGAGGCCGCAGTCGGGGCAGGCCATGGAGGAGGAGAACAATTGCTCGTCGCCGGCGTTGAAGCCGACCAGGACGAGACCGTTGGCGAGTTGGAGCGCTTTGGCTACGGCCTGCTCGAGACGTTTTTCGACGGATGGCTTCGACCCCACGGACACGGACCTGTCCATGGTGGCCCCGGGCTTCCTCGCCACAGCTTTGGATTTCGCTTCGTTGCCGCCCGCCTTTACCGGGGAAAGCGGGGCTCCGGGAGCGTGTCCGGTTGTTCTGCCATCGGGCCTGAGCAGCACGCGGTCCACGATCGCTTCGATCGTGTGATTCTTGCGGCGGTCGAGCGAAAGCGGTTCGGAAAGGTCGGTGACCTCGCCATCCACACGTGCGCGAAACCCTTGCTGATCAAGATGATCCAGCAATTCCTTAAACTCGCCCTTTCGGCCTCGAACGATGGGCGCCATCACGGTGGCGCGCTCTCCGCGGCCCAGTTCGAGAATGCGCTGCACGATCTGGTCGGCGGTCTGGCGGGCGATGGGCCGGCCGCAGTTGGGGCAGTGTGGCGTGCCCACCGAAGCGTACAGAAGGCGGAGATAGTCGTAGATCTCGGTGATGGTCCCGACAGTGGAGCGGGGGCTGCGACTGGTGGTCTTCTGCTCGATCGAGATGGCGGGGCTGAGGCCCTCGATCGAGTCCACATCGGGGCGCTCGATCTGGTCAAGAAACTGCCGTGCGTAGGCTGAGAGCGTCTCGACGTAACGGCGCTGGCCCTCGGCGTAGATGGTGTCGAAGGCGAGCGAGCTCTTGCCCGAGCCGGAGAGACCGGTGACCACGGTGAGGGCATTGCGGGGAATGCGCACATTGATGTCGCGCAGGTTGTGCTGGCGCGCTCCCCGCACCGAGATGTGAGTGATGGGCATGGATGGGTTCTTCGAAGACGGTGGGTACTTTCGAGTATCGAGTGACCCCTACAGCTCAACTGAAAACAACACTCTAGGGGTATTCTATTTGTCAATAGAAACGAGGGTCAACGCGGCAAAACTTCTGCGACAATCGCATAGGCGATTGCGAGACTGACGCGAAATCCTTTCTGGCCACGCCGCGCAAGTTGCGGCAGGCAATTGCGATCATCCCCGAGGCGGCCCAAGGCGCCTCAAGGCGGTTTGGAATGGCGGATACTTTGAACCTGGCTATGTTGATCTGCGCCTCACTGGGCGCAATGGCCTTTGGAATTCTCTCCGCCTATGCTGTCTTGCGCGTGGGCTTTGTGCTCATGCGGCCGCGGAAGAAGCCGGCGCCGGTGAAGGCGCAAACCGAAGCCGCGCGCATCTCATAATAACCGGCTTTCAGCTCTCAGCTTTCAGTCATTCGCACGCAGCCCAATGACGGCTCGGCTGGTTCTGCGTCAGTTTTGCGGGTTTTGCTGCCCGTTTTGCGTCTGTTGTAGCTGGCGATTCCTCTCCTCGATCATCTGCTGCGGAGTGCGCACGGGAACGGGTGGGGCGGTGCTGCTCGGAGACGGCGGCGGCTGCTCCTGCTCAGGTTCTGGATCCGGGGCCTGCTGGTCTGCGTCTGTGTCGTCGTTGCTGGTCGTGGGGGCAGTGTTCTTCGCGGTGCTTTGCATGGCGCCTCCGGCCTGGGGGCTCAGCACAATCCGGCGCGGCGTGCCCGCGCCGCGATCGCCAACCAACAGGACGTTGTACCCGGAGCCATCCAAGAGCTCTGAGAGCACGTCGCGCGCGGGTCCCGGTCCATAAGTGCCGAAGATCCGCTCATCCGCTCCTATTCCTTCCACCTTGGCGCCCGTGTCGGTGGAAACATCCTTCAGAATCTGCGCCAGGCTGGAATTCGACGCGACAATCAGCAGGCCGTGGCTGTCAAAGACCACCGATGCTGCGGCCGGAAGATCGTTGGCGGGCCAGTTGGGCGGCGGTGGCAGCACCGGCGCTGGCGGCGGAGCCGGCTGGGGCGCAAGCACGGCGGCGGGCTTTTTGTGGGTATGAACGGATTTGTGCGCGGGTGCGGCGGGCGGGGCGGAAGTCGAATTCGCTTGCGCGGCGAGGGACGCACCTGAAAGCGACAATAGCGCCGCGCAAAGAGCCCCGCATGCGGTCAACGACGCGGCAAAGCGCGCGGCTGACCGGCGCGCAACGGGCCCGGATCGCAAAAGCGAGGCGGGTGGTCGCGGGGATTCCGCTTGCGGTGACGGCTGTAAACGCATCGGAATCGCCTCCATCGAGTCTATTCAACAGCAAGTTGCGGCCGGATCATTGTGCGCTGGACTCGGCATTGGCCGGCGGCAATCCACTGCTGCTTCACTGTACTAGACTAGCAGTGGCCGATGGACGCTCGAAAGTAGGCGCGAGGAAGATTTTCAGGCAGAGAGGATGTTGGCGGGAATGCGCATCGGATTGTTTTTCTTGGGTTCGGTCATGGTGCTGTCACCAATGGCAAGCCGGGCTACGAGTTGCACCGCGCAGGCCGAACTGGGCTCGCTGGACCGAGATGCGCTGGCAGCGGCCGCGGGCCGGGTGGCAACGGCGGTTCTGGCGCAGGATTTCAACACGCTGCAGGCCAACCTGCTGCCGCAGGAGGCTTCGCAGTGGGATGGCATTCACGCCGCCGTGGAACAGGCTGCGCCGTTGGTGAAAGGCGGGAACTTCCAGTTGCGGGATGTGTATCTTCTGGACGCATCTGATCAGGCGGCGACGGCCGACACGCAATTTTTCTGCTCCAACTCGACGGGCTCGCTCACCGTAAGCATCACTATGACAGCACTGCCGCCGGGGCGATACGCCGTGGTGCTGGCCGATGCGGTGGGCTCGCCGCTGGCCGGCCAGATGGGGCTGGTACTGGCATGGGATGGCGCCGCAACCGCGTGGAAGCTTGCCGGGCTGACCGTTCGGCCGGGGAAGTTCGACGGACATGACGGCGTGTGGTACTGGATGCGCGCGCGTGAGTTGGCCGCGAACGAATCTTGGAGCGCGTGGTTCAGCTACGACGCGGCGCGCTACCTGCTGCTGCCGGTGGATTTTCTGTCGTCGCCGAATCTGGACAAGCTGAGGAAGGAGCAGTCGCTGATCACGCCTCCGCAAAACCAGTTTCCCATGTCGCTGCCGGACGGCGACCGCACATGGAAGATTGAGGCTGTGGGGCTCGATGCCTCTCTGCACGAGCCCGATCTCGGCGTGGCATACGACTCGACGGGAGTCACCGATCCGGCGGCGCTGCGCACCGAGGCGACCTCGGTGATGAGCGCGTTCCTGAAGGCGGAGCCGGGAATTCGCGCGAACTTTCATGGGCTGTGGGCTTACGCGGAGAAGGATGGGAAGCGAACGCCGGTGATGGAACTGCCGATGAAGGAAATTCCGTAAAAACAGGGAACAGGGATTAGAAAGGCACGAAATCTTGGCAGCAATCATCGATCTGCGTTCGGATACCGTAACCAAGCCGACGCTTGAGATGCGCGCGGCGATGGCTGCGGCCGAAGTCGGCGACGACGTTTATGGCGAAGACCCCACGGTCAATCTGCTGGAGCGGCGCGCGGCGGAGAGGTTTGGCCGCGAGGCGGCGCTGTTTGTGCCCACGGGCACAATGGGCAACCAGATTGCGATTCGCACGCTGACCCAGCCCGGCCAGGAAGTGATTGCCGAATCGCGCGCGCACATTCTCGATTATGAGATGGCGACGACGGCGGTTTTTTCCGGCTGCCTGATCCGCGCCGTGTCGGCCGAGGGCGGGATTCTGACATGGAAGCACATCGAGCCGGCGATTACGCCGTATGGCGCGTTCCGCGCGGCAACGGGACTGATCGAGATTGAAAACACCGCCAACCTCGCGGGTGGAGTTTGTACGCGCGTCGAAGTTTTGGACGAAATTGTTGCTGGCGCAAAGGCCCACAAGCTCCCGCTTCACCTCGATGGCGCGCGCATTTTCAATGCGGCGGTTGCGCTGGGGGTCGACGTGAAGGCGTTGACGCGCGGTTTCGACACGGTGATGTTTTGTTTGTCGAAAGGATTGGGCGCGCCGGTGGGATCGATGCTGGTGGGCTCGCCGGAATTGATCGCCCGTGCTCGGGTTTACCGGAAGGCATTAGGCGGCGGCATGAGGCAGGTGGGCGTGCTGGCGGCGGCGGGATTGATTGCGCTCGAAGAGGGACCGAAGCGCCTCGGCGAAGATCACGCCAACGCGCGGCTCCTGGCAGAAGCTCTGGCGCATACCGAGGGCGTCGTAATCGATCTGGCATCGGTGGAGACGAACATCGTGGTCTTCCGGCTGAAGTCAGCGAAGGGCGCGGGGAGATTTGTAGCGCGGATGAAGGCGCGCGGAGTTCTGTTGAGCACGGTTGGGCCGCACACGATCCGGGTGGTCACGCACCGCGACGTGAGCCGCAAAGATTGCATTGACGCAGCCGAGGCGCTGACCGAGGAGATACAGGCAGCCGTCAGGAATCCGGTCGCGTAAAAGCGAAAAGCCCAATCTCCCTCGCGAGAGATTGAGCTTTTGCGCATCGCTTCGAGTGGCTTAGAACAAATTCCACAGAGACTGGTTGTAGACCGAGTGGTGGAACTGAACTTCGGAGGCTTTGACGACGGTGCCCAGCTCGCGCGGCGAGCGGTTGGCGGCGGCCTCCTTCAGATCGGCATAGCGCCCTTGCACGTCGGAGCCAAGAACCTGCGCAATCCATTTTGAGGACTTGAAGTCCCGGATCGCCTGCTGAATGTTGTCGGGCAGGTAGCGGCCACCGGCACGCAAGTCCTTTGCCTTGGAGATGTCGCCGTCGAGGCCGGTTTTGAAGATTCCGTAGAGCGACAGGTACGGATTGGCGTCTGGCGCCACCGCGCGCACCTCGGTGCGCATGGAACGATGGTTGCCGATAGGCACGCGGACCATTGCGCCGCGGTCCACTGCCGAAGCGCGAATCTGATTGGGCGCTTCAAAGTGCGGATCGAGGCGGCGGTACGCGTTCACGCTGGAGTTGAAGACCAGGCAGAGATCGAGCGCGTGGGTCAGGATGCGATCGAGAAAGTCCCAACCGAAATTCGACAGCTGCTCTTCGCCCTTTTCGTCCCAGAACAGATTGGTTTTGCCCTTGGAGACCGAGACGTTGGTGTGCATGCCGCTGCCGTTTACGCCGACGATCGGCTTGGGCAGGAAGCAGGCCGTGAATCCCATATTGTTTGCGATCTGCCGGCAGAGCAGCTTGTAAAGCTGGATCTGGTCAGCCGCGGCCACCACCTCGGCATAGCTGAAGTTGATTTCGAACTGGCTCGGCGCCACTTCCGGATGGTCCTTCTCGTTTTGGAAGCCCATGGCGCGCTGCACTTCGGCCGCGGTATCGATGAACTGACGCAGGGGATCAAGCGGCATAACGTGGTAGTAGCCGCCGGTGTTGATGAATTCAAACTTGCCCGTTTCGTGGTATTTTTGCTCCGCATCCTTACCCGCGAAGAGAAAGCCCTCGATTTCGGCGGAGGCATTCAGGGTGTAGTTCTTGTCCTTGAAGAGCTTGTCGGAGTAGTTCTTGAGCACGCCGCGCAGATCACCCGAGTAGGGAGTGCCGTCCTTGTCGATGACGTTGCCAAAAACCAGGACCTTGCCGTTGCCGAAGACGTCGGCGGGCACCCAGTAGAAGGCGCTCCAGTCGATGCCCAGGCGCAGGTCGCTTTCCTTTTGTGCCGTGAAGCCGCGAATCGACGATCCATCGAACGTCAGGTTCTCATAGGAGCCGAGCAGAAATTTCTTGTCGTAGTCGAGCAGATGCAGACGACCTTCGAGGTCGGAGAACAGCACAGTGACGGCTTTGATCCGCTTCTCGTCCGTCAGGTATTTCAATCGTTTTTCTCGGACGTCACCGGCCGGTGCGCGCTTGAGGCGGTCACTCTTGGCTTGCAGGTTCAGCGTCTCCAACTCTTCATAAGAGAGGGCAAGAAAATTCCGATACTCCTGAGGCATGGATCTCCTTTCGTACGCGCAGGAGCGTTGTGGATTGACGCAAATCCTGGCGTCACCAGCATAATGAGTCTGTGATGCTTTGGGTATGCCGGATGTGGAAAACGCAGCTCAGCGATGGCGAGAGATGAGAACCATGATGAGCAGAATGACGACCGGAATGAGGGCTAAACCGGCGTAATAGAGGATTTTGCGGGAAAGCTGGGATTTGCGTTTTTGCCAGTTGAGGAGTTCGGGGCGCTCCTCCACACCGACCTGATCGGGGTGCTCAAGGTCGCGGATGAACTCCTTTGCAGTGACGTAGCGATTCTTTGGATCGCGCTCCAGGGCGCGGTAAATGATCTCCTGCAATTGGGGGGAAATCGAGGGATCGGCCACGCTCGGCGGAAGGGGATGATTCAACAGGCGGTCGTTCATGGCGGCCAGCGGGGAAGGACCGGAAAAGGGCAGTTTACCGGTGAGCATCTCGTAGAGGATGACGCCCATGGAGTAGAGATCGGTGCGGCCGTCGCCGCGCTTGCCCTTCACCTGTTCCGGAGCGATGTAATCGGGCGTGCCCAGCATGGCGGTGAAGTTGGCATAGGTGAGGCGGCGCGAGGCCGTGTCGCCGGCAATGCCGAAATCGATGAGCTTGATGTGGTCGTCGTCATCGACCATGATGTTCTCGGGTTTGAGGTCGCGGTGGACGACGCCGTTCGAATGGATGTAATCGAGAGCCTTGAGAACCTCGATGGCGATGCGGATGGCGCGGTCCTTGGGCATCCGGCCCTCATTGAGAATTTGGCGCAGAAGACGACCGGGACACCATTCCATGACCATGTAAACGCGCGAGCGATGGTCCCCGCCATAAACTTCCATTACGTTGGGATGGTGAAGGCGTTCGCCGATCTCCGCTTCGCGCTTGAAGCGGTCGGAGAGGATGGGATCGGCTTCCATGTCGGGATGGGGAATCTTGAGAGCAACGGTGCGGCCGTCGCGCGTATCGGTTGCGCGAAAGATCGTGGCCATGCCGCTCTTGGCGATGGGCGCGTCGATGCGGTAGGAATCCACCAGCGTTCCCGGCTCTAAGACATCGTAAAAGCTCATCGTGCAATCCGATCCATCGGGGCCTTTTCTACTGTATCGGGTGTGAGCGCCAGAAACTGAATCGACGCCCCAACGGCTGAAAGGAAGGGAACAGAGATCGGCAACACAAGTTCTCTCATACCGGCAGTCTGTAGGTGCGGCCGCGATACATGCCCACCTGCTCCACCGAGCGGACGCGAATCACCTGCGCCGTGGTGTTGTCGCCGCCGTCGATTTCGACCGCACGGGCGACGAGTTCATGGGCGATCTGGGAAGCATCTTTTTTTTGCGAAGCAATGCGGGCGATTTCGGCTTCGCTCATCTCGTCGTGCAGGCCGTCGGTCGACAGGACCAGAACATCGCCCGGTTGCAGGCTGAGAGCATTGGTATCCGGAGAGACAAACATCTCCGGTCCGACGGAGCGGATGAGGACGTGGCGGGCGTCGGAAGAGGAAATGTCACCGGCGGAGATCAGGCCCATCTTGCGCTGCTCGTTGACGAGTGTGTGGTCCTGGGTGATTTGACGGGCCTGGCCGTTGCGGACGAGGTAGCAGCGCGAGTCGCCGACGTGCGAGACCACAGCCTGGTCGTAACGCACGGCACAGGCAACAATCGTGGTGGCCATGTTTTTGCCGCGATATTCCGGCTGGAGCCTGCGATCGTGCACGGCGGAATTGGCATGCTCGATGAGCCGCGGCAAAAGGCTGATGAGCATGGAGCCCGATTGCGCCTTGGCAAACTGCTCGGCAATGACCGAGACGGCCGTAGCCGAGGCGATCTCGCCCAAATCCATCCCGCCCACTCCGTCGGCAACGACGAAGAGAAACCCGTGGGTGCGCGCCTGCTGGCGCGAGGAAGGGATAAAGGAACCCATGGCGTCTTCGTTGTTGGTGCGGATTTTGCCGAAGTTGCTTGCCTGGCCGAACTGTACGTCCAACATATGCGCCGCCGCGTGAAGCATCTTCGCGCAAATGCGCGGGGGAGATGCCGTTCTCTAAGAAGTATCAGGAGCCGGGCCCCAAAAACAACGATGGGGTGTTGCCTCTCCTCAGCCTCTCATAACGAGGCTGAAGAGAGGATCCACCCTGACTGCCAGCTAGGTTGATGGTCGCCTACTAGGCTTCCTTTGAGGTCAACAGGACCGACTTTCCCTTGGCCTTGGAAGATCGCAGGAAGTAGATCGCCCCGTAGATGCCCCACAAAGCGGAGATCCCGAGCGCCGTAAGGGGTTCCATCTTTGTGCCAAGGTTGAAGAACGGCCCAGCCAGGTAGAACGCCATGCAGGTCAGGTTGGCGAGCAACCCGAACCCCGGAATGAGCGTGTGCTTGAGGAAGCTGTGGTCGGGGCGTTTGTTGTACGCCACCATGCACAGGAAGCAGCTGAGCGCGTAGAGGATGAAGGTGCCAAAGTTGGAGGTGAGCGTGATGGCGAGCAGCGAGTTAGGCAACGCGGCCATCTTGTCGTGGCTGAAGTAGCCAACGCTGGAGAAGATGCCGTGAGGCAGTGCGGCGATCGTAGCGTCGGTTGGCGCGCCGGCATCGCCGAAGGCCAGTGAGACAGCGATCACGCCGATGACCGCGGAGATCCAGGCCAGCGTCCAGATCGCTTTGCGCGGCGACAGCGACTCGGCGTGCAGCATACCGAAGTGCTCGGGAGCTTCGTCGTCTTTGCCCATGGCATAGGTGACGCGAGCGCCGGTGTTCATGCAGCTCAGCGTGGTGCCGATGAGCGCAAGGAATACCGTGAAGGCCTCAATGAGCATGAAGTACTTGCCATGGCCCTGGCCCAGCAGTTGATCGCCGACAATGATCATCATGTCGCCGATGGGCGCGGCCGAACTGGCTGCGCTCTGCATGGTATAGCCGGAGTTGAGGAAGTAGTTGGCGCAGAAGTACTCAAAGAGGTAACAGAATAACCCCTGGATCAAGAGCGATGCGATCACGGCAATCGGTATGTGTTTCGTTGGATTCTTGGCCTCGCCTCCCATCGAGGTGACCGATTCGAAACCGACCAGGATGAGAATGGCAACGGTTGCCTGAATGAACATGAAGCTGAGTTTGTGGACGCCAATCACGGAAGCGGCGTTGGGATGGGTGAGGAAGTTGCCGGTCGAATCCGTCGTGGGGTAGTTGATGACGAACGGGACGGGCTTTCCGGCAGCGTCGAGCAGCGGCAGCGGATTACCGCTCGCGTCACGCATCGTCGAGCCGTCCTTAGCGGTGGCGAACTGGTAGGTGTATGTGGCGAGCGTTTGCGAATCGTACTGGAAGCCTGTTGCGCCGTCGGGATGATTGGCGCGATAGCCGAGAGCCAGAACGCTGAAGACGATCAGAGCGGATATCTGAATAATGTTGATGGCGATGTTGACAGCCGTGGAGGCGCCCGCGCCCTTTGCGGCGATCCAGGCCACAAAGAATGAAAAGACGACTGCGACGAGTGCCATGAAAACCGGGCCGGGATTCGAGCCGCTCATGAGGTTCGGATAGAGAAAGCCCACAACGTAGCCCACGAAGATGCCGGTGACAGCCACCATCACGCCGGGATAGACCCAGTAGTAAAGATGCGAGCCCCAGCCGACAATAAACTTGGCAAGGCGGGCGTATTTGAAAGCCTTGTCCTTGGAAAGCATCGCCTGCTCGGCGTAGTAGTAGCTGGAACCGGTGCCGGGATAGAGCTTGGAGATCTCGGCGTAGGCTACAGCGGTAGCCAGGCACAGGAGCAATGCGGCGAAGATGCCGATCCACATCGCGGGAGCGGTAGATGGCTGGCCGGCAACGCCCGTGGTCGCCTGGATGTAAAACGTGAGCCAGAGGAAGGCGCCGGGGGCGATGAGCGCCATTGCGTTGCTGGTCAGCCCGGTTAGGCCCAGGGTGGCCTGCATCTGAGGTGCTTTCTGATCTGCCATGAGCATTCTCCTGAGATTTTGAATTTCGTTTTCGAGCGATTTGAGAGTTCAAGTGCTCTCGTCAGCTCTGCGGAAGGCGGCATTTTCTTAAGGAAAATGCCGCTTGGAGTCAGTGCTACCGAGGTACTGCAACTCTGAAATCGCTGTTCGCGGCTCCCGGCGGCTGACCCCCGGGAACTAAATCAAACTTCAAAATGTGCGACGCGCCCATCCCAGGCGGGGAACCTCTCGAGCTACGGCGCTGCTTGCTGCGGGACCTGCCGGTGAGCCTGGTTAGGCTTCGGCCGGTCCCGGTTCAATGGTGGTAGTGCGAGTCTAGCGGTCGTCCCATGAGGACAAAATCAGGAAATGGAACATTTCTAGCGCTTCGGTCCGAAGAAGGCGATGAACGCCACTGTGACCGTCTGCTGCTGGTCGGAATGCTGATTGGCCAGCTTGTTGAAGTAGCTCTTGTTAGAAGCGTCGCAGCGGTATTCGACGCGCATCAGCAGGCCTTCCACCCACTTGTACTCGTAGGTAAAGGTGCCTTCAACGAGATTCTGCGAGGTGCCGGTCTGAAAGCCATCCGGATCGGTGAAGTACTCGCCGCGCAGGGCAATGGCGTTCTTGGCGCTCGCCTGAACGTGAACGGCGCCGGCCGTGCCCCACCAGTCATGCAGCAGTGTGTCGCCCTGCGCCGCGATTGCGTCCCTGTTCAAGCCGTAGTCGTAGTTGATGTAGACGTTGGTCTTTCCCGGAGGCGTCAGCAGCAGCGTGGCGTCGATCAGGTTGCGAAGTCCGCTGGTGGTGTTGGAGTTCTCGGGACCGACCAAATAGTTCGCGTCGATGGTGTACTTCGGCTTCACCCAAGCGCTGGTAAACGCGCCGGAGACGCCGCCATTCGACTTGGAGACGTTATTCCAACCGTTGAACACCTGGAAGCCGATGGTCTCGAATTTCCCTGTGGGCAACGAGGTACGAGCGCCAAAGTGCCAGTAGGGAATCGCATTCACGAACAGCAGAGAGCGTGAATAGTTCCAGTTGCTCATCGCCTCGATGACTTCCGCTCCAGCCGAAGTGACCCACTTGCCGAAATCCAACTCAAAGCCCTTGGCCTTGGGCGGTTTCAGGCTGACGTATGCCTGCTCAAGGTAAGGAAGCTGAGAGGGGCCGGCAAGCGTGGCTGTTGTATTGCTTGGGGCAGAATTGATCAGGTCGTTGGTGCGGCCGTAGATGAAGTCGACGTCGGCGCCCACCGGATCGGGAGCATGGTTCAGCGTGAGCTTGGCCGCGCTCAACTCGAACTGATCCGTCTTGTCGTTGAAGTTGTAAAGCTGGTTGATCTGGTCGTAGCCATCTGTGGTGTTGGGGCGATTGAAATTGAAGCTGTAGTAGCCGTCAATGAATCCGCTCAGATCCAACGGGCCAACGCTCCATGTGGGCGCGGCCGCGGGAGCTGCCGGAGCGGCGGGAGCAGCCGGCGGTGCAGGCGCCTGTGCGGGCGTCGCGGCAGGAGCCGGTGCTGCGGCGGGAGCAGGTGCAGGAGCTGCGGCAGAAGAATCCGCTGGCGCCGGTGTTTGCGCACCGGCCGTGAGCGCGATCGCCATCGCGGCTCCAGCAATGGATCTTGAAATGACCTTTGTGTTCAGATACATCGGCTGATTACCTCCAAGAAAAAATTTGAATGACGCGAGATGAGATCCGGCCCAGGGGAGCAGTAAGACTCGTCCTTCGTAGCACTGGGGATTGTCCTGTTGAGGTTGTGCAGCGATGAACACACGTATGGTCTCGATTGCCAGCTAAGAACTTGGCAATCACGCTGCCCTAATTGACGCCGTTGTTTGGGTAAATCGACCTACACCTAGTAATGCAAAGAAGGCATAAAGATTAAATGATGAAACCAAAAAGATTCTTCATGTCGGCTTTAGAACGTGAAATAGTTACAAAACGGCAGTAAAAAGCAGCCGGTCGCGGCAAGCGGCGGGCTGCAGCAAGGAAATCCGCAAACTGTGAATGCACGCTGTGAAGGGTCGGCTGGGCTATGGCCGCAATTCTGAGCTTGGTTCTTTTGGCGCTTCTTACGGCTACAGTGCTGGCGCTCTTGTGGTGGCAAGAGAGAAAGAAATCCCTGCGAGTCCGATTGCAACCCGCGCTGGCCATATTGGTTTGCTTATTATCTTTGTGGTGTTTGTCGAGGTACGGTGATGCAGTGCTTCAATGGATTAGGCATTATTGGATCAGGCATTAGCGGATAGAAGTCTGTACTTACCCGACTTCCCTTTTACCCTCTCGTGCGATTGCATTTTCGTGCAGTTCGTCTTCTGCCATTCGGCTGCGCGGCAGTCTTTCCCGTGAAGAACAGGCGAAGAACCTGATAAACTTCTCTTTTCCCAGCCCAGTGCCTGAAACCTGACGGGCAGTTCGACATGGATTCGAAGCCCTGTCCTGAGATCCAGCCGGGCGGGGTGCAGGCGGCTGCACTTCGCGAACTTTCTCCCCCTGCGTGAAGTGGCTCTCCGCGGGTTTATCAGGAGTGGAAAGTGAGTGCCGCGTTGGCTCAGAATATTCATGGCCATCCCGTCTCGCGGTCCGGGCATTCGCGCGGCTCCGGCTTGCGCCTGCTCCTTTTCACGCTGGAGTGTGCGCTGGGAGTGGTGGCGGTGATTCTGGTGGCGGCGGCGCTGACGCATTGGTCCCCCCGGCTGCTTCCCGTGGCCGCGCTGCTTTATCTGCTCATCGTTGTTCCCACCGCGCTGTGGTGTGGGTTTTGGCAGGCGGTGATCGTGTCGCTCTCGGCCGTGGTGGCGCAAAGCTGGTTTTCGGCGCACCATCCGGAATTGTCCATGGCCGCCAACCCGGCCACGTCCGTCACGCTGTTAGTCTTTGTGCTGGTTGCGCTCACGGTGAGCAGGCTATCGGCGCGAGTCACCAATCACGCGCGGGAGGCCGAGTCTCGCGGCGGGCAGATGGAAGACCTTTACGAATTCACGCGGCGAACCTTGCAGATGGACCTGCACGTGGAACCGGGCCCACAACTGGCCGAGCTGGTGCACGAAATCTTCAATCTTGAAGCCGTCGCGGTGTTCGATGCCGATCTGCACGATGTCTACACCGCGGGATTCTGGAGCGTGGACCCGCAGGAGATGGCGCAGAACGTCTATTACTTCGAAACATCGGATGACGATCCGGAGACTGGGATCGGCCGTCGCGTGGTACGGCTGGGATCGGTGCCTGTGGGGAGCCTGGTGGTGCGAGGGGACACCGGCCCTCTCACCAACAACGCCATTGCTTCGCTCATCGCCATCACTTTCGATCGCTATCGTGCCTTCGCCAATGAGAGCCGCATCGAGACCGAGCGCCGCACTGAACAGCTTCGCGCCACAGTGCTCGATAGCCTGGCTCACGCCTACAAAACTCCGCTCACGGCCATTCGCGCGGCTTCAACGGGATTAGGCGAGATGGGGCGCCTTTCCGCGGGCCAGGCGGAACTGGTGGGGCTGATCGACGAGCAGGCCGGCCTGCTGGGCGAGTTGACCAACCGCCTGCTGACAACGGCGCGACTGGACGCAGGCGAGGTTGCCATTCACGTTGCTCGAGTAAGCGTGGGCACGCTGATCGAAGAGGTTGTGGCCGCGCTCAAGGATCGGCTGGCGAGCATG
>CAZANC010000001.1:0-43314 GCA_964486495.1 uncultured Occallatibacter sp. | reverse complement strand
AATGACCCGCATGGCCGATGCTGTGGTCGGCGGATGGGAACTTTCTGGAATCGCAACCTTCAAGGACGGAATTCCACTGAGCGTCTTCGGAAACCAGTGGAACTCCTACGGCGGCGATCCCAGGCCGGATGTCGTTTCGAATCCAAAACCGGCACATCAAAAGATAAGCAGCACAGTGCCCAATTCCTGGGCCAACATCGCATCTTTCGCCTATGCGCCATATGGCAGTTTTGGCAGCGCGCCCCGCTATCTCTCAGATCTTCGCGGACCGCATTTTACGAATTGGGACAGCGCTCTTGAGAAGAACTGGAACATTGGAGAGAACATGAGGGCTCAATTCCGCTTTGAGACTTTCAACTCCTTCAACCATCCGAACTTCTATGCCCCGGGACCTGGGAATATGAGCCTCTACAGTCCCGGAAGTTTCGGTCTCATCACAACTGCGTTCCCCGGCAGAGTTGTCCAGTGGGCGGGAAAATTCTACTGGTAGTCCATTCGTGAACAATTCCGCCCGACTCCCGCTTGTTCTGCTGGCCGGATCCATGATCGGATTCGGCCAGCAGACGCCGGCCCCCAAAATTGACTCCGTGCTTGCCGCGGCTCAACAGGCTCAGGCGATGGGAGATTATGCGGCCGCGGCCAACGACTACAAGCAGGCTGTGAGAATCGAGCCGAATATGCCGCAGCTCTGGGCCAATCTCGGACTGATGCAACACGAGTGCGGAGATATTGCAGGAGCAATTGTGAGTTTTCAGCACGCCCGTCGTCTCGATCCTTCGTTATACGTACCCAATCTTTTCCTTGGGATCGACAGTGCGCACCTTGGCAAGGCGCAGGAGGCGGTTCCCTATTTGCTGGCGTCGGAGAAACTGAACAAAAACGATCCGCAAGCGCCCCTGGCGCTGGGCCGCACGTATATCGCCCTGCGAAAGTTTCACGCGGCTGCTTACGAGCTTGAGCGCGCCACTTCTCTCGATCCCAAGCTCGGCGCCGCATGGTTCACTCTGGGCATCGCCCGCCTCGACGAGGTGGAAGATGACGCGCGCACGATGTCGAAAGAAGGCAAGGAGTCGCCGTTCTCGGGCGCCCTCTATGCCGAGTCGCTGGCAAAGCAGGCGCGATTCAGCGAAGCCGCGAGCCTTTACAAGACCCTGCTCGATGTCAAGGATCAGCCTCCGTGCCTCAGATCGGAATGGGGATTTGCGCTTTTGAGAGCGCGCGATCATGAGGGTGCGAGCGCAGCATTTTCCTCAGAACTTGCAGCGCATCCGGAATGCGGTCTGGCGATTCTGGGCCAAGCGAGGCTGGCCCTCGATGGCGGCGAGGCCGCGCAGGCTGTGAAGCTGCTGAACGAATTATGGGACCGCGACCATGGCTTCGTCGAGTCGAACGCCGCGGTCCTGCTGGAAGGTTTGCCGGCGGAGAAGGCGTCGGACTCTGCCGGCGCATTGCTGGGCGGGGCGAACGGAGAATTGCCACCCGATTTGAGCAGCGCACTGATGGTTGCCTTCAATCTCTCCGGCCAGGCGACAACAGATCCCGGTGTGGCTCCGTCCGTAATGGCCAAGTCAGTCGCCGCGGCATCTAATGGCGCGGAGCGCACGGCGCAACAGGACTACGAGGCGGGACACTTTGAAGAGTGCGCCCGCCGCCTCGAGGCAAAACCTGCTGCTTTGAGCGCGCCGCAGCTGCGCCTTCTTGCGGCCTGCGCGTTTTTCACCGGCGACAATCAGGGTGCGGCCAACGCGGCGAGCATTTTGCGGGCGCAGCCGCCGCATTCGCTCGAGGCGCTGTATTGGTCGATCCAGGCCAATGAGCGGCTGGCGTTTGACTCTCTGGCGCGCTTCCAGGACCTCGAGCCCGACTCCGCGCGAAGCCACGTCCTCCTCGGCGATATTTATCACCAGTTGGATCGGCCGGACGATGCGCAGACCGAGTACTCGAAAGCGCTGGCCCTCGCCCCCGGCGATCCCGCCGCTATGCTCGGCCTGGCGACCGTCTATCTCAGCAATAATAATTCCGCAGGCGCAATGGAGATTGCTCAGGCGGCACTGCTGCGCAGCCCGAATGATCCGGAATTGAACCTGATTGTGGCTGAGGCGCTGGTCGGTCAGCGCCGGTACGCAGAGGCTGAGCCGTATCTCAACAGGAGTCTCAGCGGCAAGCTGCAGGTGCTTCCACGCATTCACGCGCTCCTGGGCAAAGTGTACGCGGAAACCGGCAGAACCCAGGAGGCGATCGAACAACTCAAGCTCGGAGCGCCAAGCGATGAAGACGGTTCGGTCCAATACTTGCTCGCTCGCCTTTACCGCCAAATTGGCGACACCAGGGATGCGACCGATGCGCTCAATCGCATGAAGACGATCAAACAACAGCGCGACGTCCGAGGCTTCAAGCAGGTTCAGGATCCCGACCTGGCGCCGCTGGAGTCGTCTGCCAGCCGGCCCGGTGCGCCCTGACACCGTCTCGCCCCATCTTCTCTTACTCATCCTCTCAGACTTTCGAACAGTTTTGCATCCAGGAGTCATTCATGCGTTTCAACCGCACTCTTATGGCAACGATGATCGCCTTGACGGCTTCTGCGATGGTCGGGGCGCAGTCAAATTCGGCGCCGACTGCTCCACAGGCCGCAGCCAACGCGCTTCCTAACGGAGTCGAAATACGCTGTGAAGGATTGAACGAACGGATTACGGCGCTGCGCGATGACGTTTTGCGCATTCGCGCCTGGCGTGGAGAGACGCCGCCTGAGGATGCGTCGTGGGCTGTACTGGCCACGGCGCGTCATGCGGCCGTGCCCGTAACCCCCGACAACAACGCAGATCATTTCGGATTCCGGACCAAGGCACTCATTGTTGCCGTCGATGCACACTCTCTCAAGATCACCGTCCGGGACCTAACCGGAGAAATTCTGCAGCAGGATGCGCAGCCGTTGCGATTTGATGGCGACTCGTTTCGCATCTATAAGGCGATGCCGCGGGATGAACATTTCTTCGGCCTGGGCGACAAGACAGGACCGCTCGACCGGCGCAACGAGGCCTTCACGCTCTGGAACACGGACGCCTATCGCTTCCAGGAGTCCACCGACCCGCTCTACAAGAGCATTCCGTATTTTATGGCGTATCGCGCGGGTCAGGCGATGGGCGTGCTTCTCGACAATACCTGGCGCACCAGTTTCGACTTCGGAAAGGAATCACCCGAGGTTTATTCCTTCGGTGCAGTCGCCGGCCCGGTGGATTACTACATTTTCTATGGGCCCAGCCCCAAGCAGGTGGTGGAAACATATGCATGGCTCACGGGAACGCCGCCGCTCCCGCCTTTATGGTCGCTTGGTTACCAGCAGTCGCGTTACACGTACACGCCCCAGTCGCGCGTGCTTGAAGTTGCCGATCGCCTGCGCGCTGACCGTATTCCGGCAGACGCCATGTATCTGGACATCGACTACCAACATAAGAACCGGCCATTCACCGTGGATCGGGAAGACTTTCCCGATCTACGCGGCATGATTGCGCAAATGAAAGCGAAGAACTTTCATCTGGTGATGATCACCGATCCGCACATCGCCGACTGTCCGGGGCCGGATTATGCGCCCTATGATTCCGGACTGGCCGGGGATCACTTCGTGAAGAATTCCGACGGCTCGGTTTATACCGGCACGGTTTGGCCGGGGCCCAGTGTTTTTCCCGATTTCACACGACAGCAGACGCGCGCGTGGTGGGGATCGCTCTATCGCGAGTTTCGCGAGGACGGCGCAGAAGGTTTTTGGAACGATATGAATGAGCCGTCGATCTTCAATTCGCCCACTTTTACCATGCCTTTGAATGTGGTGCACCGCATCGACGAGCCAGGGTTTGCGCCGCGCATTGCTACACATGGCGAGATTCACAATGTCTACGGCATGGAGAACTCACGTGCCACGTACGACGGTCTGCGCGCGCTCGATCCCGATAGCCGCCCCTTTGTGCTGACGCGGGCCACATATGCGGGAGGGCAGCGGTATGCGGCCACGTGGACCGGAGACAACAGCAGCAGCTGGAACCATCTGCGCATGACCACGCCCATGCTGGAGAATCTCGGGCTCAGCGGCTTCGCACTGAGCGGCGCCGACGTCAGTGGGTTCGCCGGAACTCCCACTCCTGATCTGATGACGAAGTGGATTGAAATCGCCAGCTTCCAGCCCATCGATCGCGATCACAGCGAGAAAGGTGCGGGCGACAAGGAGCCGTGGGTCGGTGGCACAGCGCAGGAGGCTATTCGACGGCATTTCATCGAGACCCGCTACGAACTGATGCCGTACCTCTATACTCTTGCCGAAGAAGCCTCGCGCACTGGACTGCCGCTGGAGAGACCGTTGTTTTTGGAGTTCCCCGATGCCACGCCCGATCGGCATCCGATTGATTTGGATGCGGCCGCCTCGGGTGAGTTTCTTCTTGGGCCCGATCTGCTCGTCGCCCCGCCGCCGTTTCCCGACGAGCTGGACGAGTACCAGGCTGAACTCCCCGGCTCCGGCTGGTACGATTTCTGGACCGGCGAGCGCGTCCATGCGCTTGCTCTTCCGCTACCTGTTACGGCCCTATTCGATCCGGCATCTGAAAAGAATGCAATGCAACCTTTGGCGGTTCGCGTGACGCCGCGCCTCGACGAGCTTCCGGTTTTCGTGCGCTCCGGCGCCATCCTGCCCATGGCGCCGCTCGTTCAAAGTACCGACGAAACTCCGCAGGGACCGCTCACGCTACGCATCTATGCTGGCGTCCCGTGCACAGGAAGCGTTTACATCGATGATGGCAAGAGTTATGCCTTTCAGCAGGGAGCCTATTTGAGGATGAACTTCGGTTGCCGGATCACGCCGAACGGCATGGAAATCGAAATCGGAGCGCACCAAGGATCTTTCCGCGCCTGGTGGAAGGAGATACGGGTCGAGATCTACGGGTGGACACCGTCGACAGGCGAAGTTCTGGTCAACGGGCAAAAGGTTGCCGCGAGCAAGAGCCAAAGCAAGCGGGAGGTGGTTTTCCGGATGGCGGATGACGGCAAAGGAGCAAACCTGGAATTTCGGTAAGGCGTGTCTCGCCAAAATGAATCCGGCGCCAAAATTGTCCGACTCTTAACTGATACCACGAGCAGTTGTGGTGCGATAAAGCTCGAAAGGGCGTGGCCTGATTGCTGCGAAAATCGAAATCTGCACGAGGAGTGGCCAGCCAAGCACATTTGGCCTCGGTTCCAGCTTGCGCTGTGGTCATTACAGCGCAAGAGGATCGGTCAGGCCCTAAGCGGCGAAGTCGTACCAGTGGTGCACACCGCCATGCCTCGGCATCGAAGTGACCTTCGTATTCGCCGGCCTTTGAACCGCCGCTTTGCTTCGAACCGGGGTCTGCTTGTTCAATCCGAGATGAGTCCGGTCATCATGGGAATAGCGGACGTAATCCGTCATCAGGCGTGCGAGATGATGCCCGTTTAGCACAATCACGTGATGAAGCAGATCGCGAAGGCAATTTCCGGAAAATCGCTCCGCCTTCCCGCCATGTTCGCGTTCCGCTGAGAGCGCTGAATATTCATGCATAGCCTGCCTGCGCGACTCTGCATCCTGCGAAAGATTGTCGATCAATGGAGATGTCGGAGCAATTGTCTGGAACCGGGCGGACAATTGCTCCGACATATTTCACGCAGCCATCAAGAGTGCTTCAACCTTCATAGCGGCCGCGTCCTGCATGTGCGGGAGAACGTGCGGGTTCGTGTTGAGGCCATGGTTCACAGCGGCCGGCAATCTACTCGCTTCCGCCTGAAACAGGAGCGTTGCTGCCTGATCTCGCAGCGGCCTCCAGTAACTCCGATTGAGATACATGAAATTGATAAATGTACTCTCCGGTCTGAATTGCACTGAGGAAGTTCTCTCCCCCAGCTCGCTTGAAACTCACCTTAGGCATGGAGCCGGAAGCGTTTTCGCGTGTAGTAGGGGTCACAAACACGGTTGTACCGTTGTCACGGCTGGTGAACTACAACGGGCTGGTTACACTAATCGATATACGATCCACAGCGTATGTGCCCGCGGGTAGTGTCGTTCCACCGACCACAAAATTGAAAGGCAGCGAAACAATTATTTCGTCTTGGCTCTCCGCCTCGGCAGCCCCGCTGAGCCCAAGAACGAAAGCCACCGCGAACAGAATCCTTGCACACTTCTGCATTACTTCTCCTTTTAACGTTTGAGTTCTCGTTGCTGATCCGTGCTGCGCTCCAGCATTGGCTTTCCAAGAGTGGTGCTCAGCATCCGTTTCAACAATCATTCTCGGATCGTTACTGATTAGATGTGGCACCTGCTCGCTTTCTTGTCATCCCTTTGTCATTTAAAGCTGAATGAACGGCAGCAGGCACTTCTGCATTCCATTTCCGAGGCCTTGCAGCCTGTCTTCCCATTTGACCGATGCGCGATTACCCTTTATCAGCCGGAGACAGATTCTTTCCGTTTCATCGCCGTGGCGGGAGAACTCCACTCGGACTATTTTCAAACGGGGCTGGAGTTTAGCCGCAACGAGACCTGCGGAAGTTGGGTATTCGAACATTTGCGACCTCTGGTGCGCGGCGATCTTGAAAAAGAGCAGCAGTATCTCAATGAGCACCGCCTCTCTGCAGAGGGCATCCAGTCGTTGTGCGTCGTGCCCCTTGCCCTTCAAGGGAGGTGTATCGGACTGCTCAGCGTAGTGAGCCAGCAAAAGGATCGGTATTCGGAAGAGGATGCCGTTTTCCTGCAGGAAGTGGCGAACCAGGTTGCACTGGCGGCTCAGAACATGCAGTCCTACCAGGAGATTGCCACCCTGAAGGCAAGATTGGAGAAGGAGAACGTTTATCTCCGGGAACATTTGCATCGAAAGAACCAGTCCATCGGAGTTCAAGTACGGCGTTTTCAGTTACGTCGCGTCACCGACCACTATCCCGTTGGCAGAAGCGATGAGCGTGGCTGAAGCTATTGTTTGACTTCTCCTCGGAAAGGCTGGGGCCAGCACCACTTCGGACGCGAAGCTGCCAACAGCAGCGCAATCTTCCAGAGGAATGCCGGATTGTTGGTGAGGTAGCGCTTCCACAGGCGGTCTGGTTCCTGCGCCAAACGATGCAGCCATTGCAAGCCGGCGCGTTTGACCCAGCTGGAGCAGTCGCGAATTGCGCCCGTGTGAAAGTCGAATGCAGCGCCTACGCCAGCCAGCAATGGAACCTCGAGCCGGTCGACAAACTGCGCCATGAACCGCTCCTGTTTGGGCGTGCTGAGGCCGACCCAAAGAATGTGGGGCCTGGCTTGCCGCACCAGGGCGACCAACTCGGCCGCTTCCTCCGCGTGGAGAGTACGGAAAGGAGGCGCGAAGGTTCCGACGATCTGGAGTCCAGGCAATCTGCGCTGCAGATTTTCGCTCAGCCTCTCGGCCACACCCAGCTTGCCCCCGTAGAGGAAATTCCGGTAGCCACGCTCGACTGAAATTCGGCACATCTCCAGCATGAATTCCGGGCCGAATACGCGGTCCATGTGGCGATGTCCGCGAAAGCGGCCGACCCATGTCATCGGCATGCCGTCAGGCGCAGCCATTGCTGCGTGGTTAAATATCCCCAGCAATTCGCGATCGCGTTGCGCCTCCATCACGCCGTGCACGCCGGCAAAGCAAACGTAGCCGGGATCGCCGCGCTGGATCCATCGCACGGCGAGTTCGAGAGCGCGCTCCATGTCAATCGCGGAAACCTTCACGCCAAGTACGTCGGCATGCCTGTGTGCAATGGAAGGGGTTGAGGACGCAGGTGGCCGAGTCAGCAGCCGGCCCTGACCGTCCATTCTGATTTCGCCAGAATCGACGATTGGATTGACGATTGCATGATTCATATGCCTCCGCACAATGCAAAGATCAAAGTGTGAACCAGGATCGCGGCATCCATCGCAAAGGTTCGATTACGGATGTAGTAAAGGTCGTATTCGATGTTTTGATGGATGGGAAACCCGCGATCAGCGCTGAGCTGCCAAAGGCCGGTGATGCCGGGTTTCACTTGGAGGCGGGTCCGCTGCCTCGCACCGTAGTGCTCAACGATAAAGGGCATCTCGGGGCGTGGCCCAACGAGGGACATCGTGCCCATCAGAACATTGAAAAGCTGCGGCAGCTCGTCGAGGCTCAAACGGCGCAGCACTCTTCCGATGCGAGTGATGCGAGGATCGCTGGATGTGCTTGGAGACCTCGCGTACCTGGGTGCGCCGATGAACATCGATCGAAGCTTGAACATGCCAAATAACTCGCCGTTACGCCCAACCCGTTCTTGCACGAAAAACGCCGGCCCGGGCGAATCGAGGCGAACGAGAATTGCGATCAAAGCGAGAAGCGGAGCCAGCAAAACGATGAGAAGCGAAGAGATGAGAATGTCCGCGATTCGCTTGAAGATCAGGTAAAGCCACCGGCCAGGGCACTCTCGTGATGTGACGAACACGGTCCCGTCCAGGTCGATCGTTTCGCCGGATGGTTCGTCAGAGGGTCGTAAATCGCGAAGCCAAGCAACGTCAGCACCGGCTTGGTGCGCAACATATGCGGCTGCGGCAAGTTCGTTCGCGGAAAGGCCGGAAGCTGCGAGTAATAGCATCTCGCATTGATGCGCCTTGAGAAGCGACGCGGTGAGGCGCCGATGCACTACGGGAATGGATCGGCGTCCCC
Organism: uncultured Occallatibacter sp.; assembly: GCA_964486495.1. Taxonomy (GTDB): domain Bacteria; phylum Acidobacteriota; class Terriglobia; order Terriglobales; family Acidobacteriaceae; genus Telmatobacter. The sequence continues at coordinate 34,645 of CAZANC010000001.1, read as the reverse complement.
GGTATCCCATTTCGAGAATGTGACTTCCAGTACTGGCGGGCTCGTCGATCACCGCGACTGGATCAAGGCCGATCCTGGGGGTTTGGAGGAGATTGGAAATGGCGCGTCTTCCCAATTCGCTCGCGCCATAGATCACAGTTCGGACACTGCAATTCTGCCACTTGTGGAGTCTCCTGGCGATCCAGGAAAAGAACTGCTTTTCCAGAATCATGAGCATGGAAACGGCAAACAAGGCAACAAGTGATTGCAGCCAGGAAACACCAAGACCCAGGAGCGATCTGATCGAAAGTAGTAAGAATAGCGCCTGAGCCGGGACTCTGACGGCGCGCTCCGTTTCGCGAATCTGCAGCAGACCGCGGCTCTTGCGATAGGCGCCATCGCGATAGAAAAGGACAACCACAATGAGGCCGAATGCCGCGCCAAGCGGCGCAGCACTTCGGAGTGCGCCAGGAACGGATGAAGAAATGATCGCCAATGCAGTGCAGGCGTAGGCCGCAATCGTGCCGGCCACGCAGGCCGTGAAGTCGGCCGCAATCTCAGCGAAGGCCATCGCAGCTCTGAAAAATTGGCGCGAAACTGTGCGGCGCGCAGCGCGAGGAGGTGCGACGGTCTCGACGTAGAGATTTGAAGCGAAGAGATCTGGCGCGGCCACGGTCATTTCCCCCGGTAAACCAGTGCCGATTGGCTCTCTGGAACGGTGATCGAAATATCAGCTCCAGGCGCGATCGCTGGGCCAGTTGACCACGCGGACGCTGCGGACGCGATGAGCCTGCGATAAAGCGCCCAATAATCCTCAGCGAGCGCAGCAGCGGAAAACTGTGGGAGCTCGATAGGTTCTGGCTTTGGCTCATGCAGCGTGTCTGCAATCGCTGCCGCGAGCGCCTGGGCTGGGTGCTCCCGGAGCGTTACAAATTGGCAACTCCGCTCGCCGATCTCGCGATGCGCCGGGATATTGGAACAGACGACCCTGCAGCCTGCGAGAAGTCCCTCGGCAATAGGAAGGCCGAAGCCCTCCGTGAGCGAGGGTGCCACCAGAGCGGCGCAGTTGCGGTAGCACCATTGCAGTTCGGTTTCAGAGAGGCCCTCAAGAAGATGCACGCTTCGCTCCCGGCGGGTTTCGCGTACGAGACGATGAATTGACGCCGTCTCGGGTCCGCGCATACCGATCACAATCAATTTCGATTGGGCGTCGATCCACTCCGAGCGGAGAAGCCGATCGAACGCGCGAATCAACAGTGGAATGTTCTTGTTACGGCGATGCTGCGCAATGCAAAGGAGAAAAGTCTCGCCCTTCCAGCGGGGAATCGGCGAATTGGCCTCAGCAATTAGCTCGGACTCAACGCAGTTGTAGATGCGAACCGCTTTCTTCCAGACACCAGCCGGCGCATACTGCTTGAGCCGCATCCGCGTCGCATCTGAGACGCAGGCGATCGCATCCGCCGCGCGCAGGCACTGGCGCAATATCGCGCGATTGAAGAGGAACTTCGGAAATCCGAAGTTCATGGGAATCTCGTAAGGATACATATCGTGCAGCGTGACAACCGTTGGACAAGGGAACGCACGCGCGTTCAACGGCACGGGATACGAGAGATGAACAACGTCGGCATTCAATTGCTTCGCTAGCTCGGGTAGCTTGCGGTAGTGCCAGAGGTTGCGGCTCAGCGAACCGCGATCGATGTCTGCGATATGAATTTGCAAACGATGATCGACAGGAAGTCTCGCAGCCTCGACCATCCTGCACTGCCACGGCGCCACAACGAAATGGATTTCGTCGGTCTCCTGCCGCGGCAAAAGGCACCGCACCATATTCAGCGCATGGCGCTGTACGCCGGAGATGCTTGTGGCGTGGGACACGGCGGCGATGAGAACCTTCATGACTTTGACGCCTCCGTCGCCTCGAGTGGAATGGTTAGGGCAGCTGCGCGCGAACGGCCGCCGCTCGCGCGCAGCTGCTTTGCGAGAGGCAGATAGACCAGCAATGCGATCGAACCATAGAAGAAACGCGAGAGCGCGAGGCCTTGCAGACCCTGGTGGCGCAACATCTCGATCATCAGCAGGAGAATCGCTGTCCTTCCGGCAAGGCTGATGAGCGAGACGATCCGGAATTCGCCGAGCGCCTGCATGGCATAGGTGCCGGTCACGCTCAGACCCGCGAGAGCCGATCCGATAACAATAGGCGGCAGAATGCTCGCCGAACTCAGAGCAACCGCTGGCCCGGCCCAGATGCGAATCAAGCGATCGCCAAAAATCAGCAAGAGCGCAGCGGCGCCGGTCACGAGAATCAGGTTACAGACGAACGCATTCGTGATTGCTTGTTTCAGCGCTTCCCGTGAAGTATTTCCCGCGCGCGAAGAAAGATAGGGAAAGAAAAAGTTGAGGCCGGAGGCCGCAAGTCCATAAATGGGATGCGCGAATTGAACGCACAGCGCGTAGGGAGTGACTGCGAAAGCGCCGAGCGCGACGCCAAGAAAGATGCGGTCAAACTGTCCGAAGACAACTCCACCGAGAGCCTGCAGCCAGACGAAGAAACCCTGACGCAACATAAGACGTGTTTCGCGCGGGTGAAAAGCGGGCAGGAAAGAACTCGCCGACGTGAGCCGCGCAAGCTCGCGGAACTGCATCCAGACGCCGAGAGCGAGAAGCGCGACGGTTGCCACCAGGATGCTGACGCTCCGAAGGCCGAGCAGTGCAAGCACCGCTGCGCTCGCGAGTGTGAGAAGCCGCATGACCGTGCTGATCTGCACAGTGCCGCGATACCTCTCGAAGGCGCGCTGTGCGCCCACCGCGACACTTTCAACCGCGCGGAATACGATCGCGATGGCGGCGATGCGGAGGCAGATGAGGCATTCCACTGGTGACGCAAGCCCCGAGACTGCAACTCGTGATGCAGCGAATGGTGCTGCGGACCACACGCCAGCGCACAGCAACAGGCTGAGGAGCAGATTCATGCCCAGCAGGCTGCGGATCGCATCGGGCATCAATGTGAGCTCCCCGGATCCGCGCAGGTGCGCAACGCGCTGGATGCAGGCGTCACCGAATCCCGACGCGATGATTCCGCCCGCGCTGATCACCGAGGTCGCGATCATCCACAACCCGTACTCGGCCGCCCCCATCTTGTGCAGCACCAGCGGCGCCACCAGCAACATGCCGGCGGGATACGAGATATAGTCGAGCACGCCGTAACCCGCGTTGGTCAGATGCCGTCTCACGCAGCACCTCGACCAAAAACGAAGAACATGCGTGCGCGACGCCGCAGGACTGGAATCACTTCGGTGGCAAATTCCTTGCGCGGATCGCCGTCGGAGATTGCAAGCCAATAATGGCGCGCCAATAGAGTGGCCGACGTACATGCGACAGTGAGGAACGTGAGCAGGAGCGTAACCCAAAGCCTTGGCGGAAACGACTTTTTCTCCGGGATTCCAGGCGGATCGATGACAATCACGGGCGGAACGTCCTTGGCTTCTTCAATGCGCGCCGACTCGTACTGCTGGGTCAGAAGCTGAAAGACTGCCTCCTGCACCTGCACGCGTCGATAGAGGTCGGCATAAGGCACAGCCAGCCGCGGAAGAGCGCGCAATGGAGGATACAGCTCTGTTGAGTCACTGTTTTGCTCCGCGTTCGATCCCGAGCCGGGTTGGTTTTCACTGATGGGTCCAGCAGGAGAGCCAGTCATGTGCGCAAGGCGCGCCTGCAAGCTGGAGATGCGCGCTTCCGACTCACGGACGCGTATATTGCCGTCGCCGTAGATTTGTTTCAGCGCCTCTAGCCCCGACTGCTCGACAATCAACTCCGCCTGCACGCGCGCTCCGGCGTCGACCATGGCGCGCGTTTGTTCCTTGATGTCTATGGCATTCGAGTCACTCGAAAACTGGCTGAGCTTGAGCTCCGCGTCTTCAAGATCCTCCTGCACAGTGTGCAGGCGTTGTTCGATGAAGATCCGCTCGCGATGCGCAGCCGACGTATTGGTTTGCATTACGAGCTGATTGAGTTCGTCAAGATAGCCCTGCGCGAGATTTCGGGCGCGCTCGCGATCGGTGTCTTCAACCTCGATGGTGATGACGCCGCTTTTCTTGTCTTCGGTGATCTTCGTCAGGTGCGCCAGGTGCTTCGCCGTGTCGATGCGATAGCGTTTGCGATAGACGTGCTGCAGATTGAATCGATCGATCAAGTGACTGCTCACGGTTCCGCTGCGCAGGAGGTTGATGAAGAGATCGGCGGAAGAATGCGCACCCGTCAGGCCTCCCGCCAGGCTTCCGAGCGCTCCAAGGCTGCCGAGATGTCCTGCAAGCGCGGCGAGCATCATTGCGCTGGAGCTCTGCTGATCGGGTGGCATGATACTCGTCGTGGATTTGTACTGCTTTGGAATTGCAAATGCGATTGCAAAGCTGATGAGGAACGAGATCCCAGTGACCTTTGCGAGCATTCGACGGTGCGTCCAGAGCACCCGCGCGTGAAGCACCCAGCGAGGCTCCGGGGCAAGGACAATTGGGTCGTCTCGGTCATGGGTCGCAAAGGCGGTGCTCGGCGTCATCTGGTTCTCGCTCCTATAGCGCCGCGGCCGCCACGGCTGCGGTGATGGCAACCGAGCCAGCAAGCTGCCCAGTGGAAAGCAGATTTCTCCAGAACAGCGATCCGCCGATGATCTTTTGCGGAACCACGATCACGTCGCCAGGATTGAGCTTCGTCGAGAGTACGTCCGCGGCAAATGGCCCATCGGAGTGGCGCCCGACAACCGATCCATTGGCACGAATAATGAAAATGTCCTTCCGGTTTGCGGTCGCATTCGTGCCGCCGGCGCGCCCCAGATACCAACCAGCCGATTTGCCGGGTGTAAACGTAAGCGCGGTTGCGTTATAGACCTGGCCCGTGACGAGCACGAAGCCCGGCTGCTTCGGGATCGTCAATACGTCGTCGCGCCGTAGCTCGATATCCGCCGGCGTATCTGTCCAGCTTTCACTGTCGGCTGAGATGTGAATGACCATGCGGCCCGTGGGGGGATGGCTCTTCAGATCTTCAATCACTTGGTCCTGCTGTTCCTTAATGAGCTGAAGTGCGCCCCCGGAATTGCTCGAAGAGAGATTCGGCGAAAGCCGCGCCGCAGCAGAACTGGTTTCAATCTGGCGAATCAACTCGTCACGGCTGCTCTGTTCGAGCTGCTTCACTTGCTCTCGAACCAGCACCGCGCCCAACGGATAGGCTGTCGGGAGCAAGCCGCCTGCCCTGCGCAAAACCGAGCTCAGCCGCTCGCCATCGTGAAAACCGTAGCTGCCAGGGTACTTGACTTCGCCTTCAATCATGACTGACTCGCCGATGTCGCTCCAGTTCGTGATCTGGTGGATGGCGAGTATGTCACCGGGCTTAAGGGGGACGTCAGCGCCGGGATCGCTTCCGGTAATCGCCGCGCCAATGCGCACGGTCGCCAGGCTCTCAGCCACCTGGTTTCCGCCGCTCACCTGGTGGCTGGTCAGATCGGCGGTTTCTACCAGAGCGTCGCGCTTGAATCCCCCCGCCATGCGCACGAGTTGCGCCGCGGTCATTCCCTTCGACATTGGATAATTTCCCGGCCGCAACACTTCGCCGCGAATGGTCACAGTGGGCGCGTCCACCTGGTAGCGGCCGAAGACGCGAATCGTATCAAAGGGTTGCAGATCGACATTTGCGTTGCCGATGAGTAGATCGGGGACGTCGAATGCAATCGTCTCCGCATGCAGATCGGGCGGAACGAGGCGAACAATCTCGCCGTGAGCGGCGGCCTCTGGCAGAAGATCCTGGTAGCTGCCAATCACATCGCTCAGCCGCATTCCATCGGTGTAAGCCAGGCGCCCGGGCCGTACCACGTGGCCTGCGAGATAAACGGCCCGCTGACTATAAGGGAGGATCGGTTCAACACGAATCCGGTCGCCGTCCTTCACTCCGAATTTGGCGATTGCGTCGTTCTCCTCTTTCGTGCCGCGCTCACCGCCGTCAGGAAGAGTGACCGTCACACGCTGATGGTTGTCATCGATTCTTTCAATTCGCACGTGGCTGATCGATGCGGCAGCGGTAAATCCACCGGCGTCATCGATCACCGTGGAGAGCATCGTCTCATCAGACTTGAGTTCGTAAATTGCCTGGCGCTTGACCGCGCCGGAGATCGCAATCTGCGGACCAGCGGGTGGAACAAGAAGCGTATCGCCGCTTTCGAAGTGTGCAGTCGCACCGCGGAGGCCGTGAAGCAGGAAGTCGTAGAGGTCAATGTCCTCAACCAGTTGCTTGCCGCGATAGTGATGCAGCGTGCGCAATGAGCCCACAGCTGTGGGGCCGCCGGCTGCATAGAGTGCGCTCAATGGCGTTGCCAGCGAACTGATGTCGTATCCGCCAGGACGCTGCACATCGCCCACCACGTACACGCGGACGGAACGCAAACCGGAAACAGTGACGTCAACCTGCGCATTACGGAACTGCTGCTTGAGCGCATCGGCGATGAGGCCCTGCGCTTTATCGAGTTCCAGCCCCGCAATCTCTACAACGCCGGCCTCGGGAAGAAAAATGTGGCCATCGCTGTCGATCGTACGCGTGATGCTCTGTGTCGTGCCGCCCCAAAGATCGATGGTTAGTCTATCGCCCGCACCAACTACGTAGTCGGGGCCCAAAGGCACATCGAGCGGCGTGGCAAGACCCGTCGCTCCCCGCGCAACCGCAGTGGCGGATCGATTGACGAAAACATCGGAGCCGAATCGCTGCAGCTTGACGGTGTCGTTTGGAATCTGCGCGTAGAGATCGCGCATCGATTGCAAGTCGAGCGGCGTTGGCTGATGAAGAACCGTGGGCGCATCGGTGGACGCATTCGCTTTTTCTGATGCACGTGGGCTTGACCGGAGGCCAGGCCCGCTCGCATCGGGGCGCGTCGCGAGTGGGACCGTCCTAGCGCTGCTCCAGTTCATGCTCGCCAAATCGGCGCCCGTAAGTGAACCGGACTCCGGCGCGATGGGCGATCCCGCATCTTGCGAAGAAAAAGCGTCCTGAGCTGAGGGCACGGTGCCGAGTGCGAGGTCGCCTGCGCTCGATTGCGCTGGTAGTAGCTCGCCACCTGTTTCGAAGCCGCGCGCCTGCAGAACCGCTGTGATATTCGCCCTGAAACTCGGGCTCGTGGCAACCTGGCTGTAGATCATCCGATCGGAGATATTGTCCGGGTCCACCTCGACCCCTTGCTGCCCCAGGCGTTCCGCAAGTTGCGACTTGAGTTCCGTCAGAAGATCGGGATTCTGCGCGAGGATGTCGTCAATCTGACTTGCCGGAAGTTCCTGAAAGGGTGCGGCGCTTGCATCGCCGAAGAGGGAATCGCGATTTTCATCTTCGGCTTCGGCATTGCCCTGCGCTCCGAACGTGGAACCTGCGCCCCGGCCTGAGTTTTGCTGGCTCAATCCTTGTGGCGAATCGTTCGCTTCGGGAATCTGGCCGAGTGCTGCGCGCTGGCCGATGAAGAGAAAGCTTATCGAGATGAGCAAAGCAAAGGCTCGCAGACATCGCCGCAAGGTTCGGCCTGCCTGGATCTCGTCAGCGAAGTGTGGGAGAGGGTGAGGCATAAGTGAATAGCTCGTCGCATTCGAACTTAAAGATCCACGATCTCCCGCGTGTCATGCGGCAGTCAGCTAATTGTCATTCCTTTGTTGGCTTCAAAACGGGCAGGGATCGAGGATTGATCTCCGCCCGCAAATCAGCCTTCACGCCTGGTTCCAAGTATGGGTTTAATATTTCGCAGCTTGGCATCGCTCCAGTGCAGTGACAGAGCAAAAACAATTCGCTGACACTTTGGCGGCGTCAGGCTGCTATCACAGTGGTGGCAGCGGTGGGATTTCGGCGCCGCCATAGGCAATTCGGCACACGATGGAAACGAGCTCGATGCAGGAAACAGGATCAGCACCGGTCGACACGTGCGTCTTGTCAAGGCCGCAGGATGCCCTCCTCTGCGAAATGTCCTTGCCCTATTGCAAAAGCTTTTATCCACTTGGATACTCAGTAGAGATTGCTACGAATGACCACAGAGTTATTGCTGCCGCCGAAGAAAGCTTCGGCCATGCGAAACCATCGGGGCGGCCGATGCATTTGCAGGTGCGGGTTGGCGTCACTTATCAAGAGGGCGTTGTCTGCCCGCCTGAACCGATGCGCCGAGCATTCGGTCGCCTGTTTTCGCTCGTGGCGGACGGCGATAATCAGGCGCTTCTCGATCTGGAAGCCGGCGTGAGCTTCACTTGCGTGACCCAAGCTGTCCTGAAAGACGAGCTCTATTTCCGGACCAACTTTCTGGAAAAGGTCGTCTATCTGCTCCTCGGCGCTTCCGTGGTTACCGACCTTCACGCGGCATGCGTCAGCAGAAACGGCAAAGGGATTCTGCTCTGCGGGCAATCGGGTGCAGGCAAGTCAACGCTAGCCTACGCGTGCGCCCGCGCCGGATGGACCTATACGTCGGACGATACAACTTACCTGATCAACGATGCAGCGAGTCCGCGGGTCATCGGGCACTCGCATCGGGCTCGCTTCCGCCCTGCGGCCCGTGTTCTTTTCCCGGAACTTGAGGGGCGGGCGATCGTCCCGCGGATGGAAGGGAAGCTATCGATTGAGGTTCCGATCGTCGAGCTTCCTGTGAAACACACTTCCGCCGAAGCGGATATTCACGCAGCCGTCTTTCTCGAACGCCATTCAGGCTCAGGGTGCCGCCTGATTCGGCAGCCGCCGGGAACGGTGACCAATCGCATGCGTCGCGAGCTTTATTCGACGGGCCAGATCCGCGCCCGGCACGAAGAAATCCTGGGAGTGCTCTGGGACATTCCCGCCTATGAATTGCGGTACTGCCATCTACAAGACGGCATCGAAGCGCTCGAAAGCCTGACGCTGCAACTATGAAGCAGTTACAGCGCCGGATGTCGGCCGCACGCGCTCGTCGAATGGCCGTTCTGGCCGCGCCGTCAATTGCCGCTCTGCTTCGTACCCCGCGAGTTCCACCGCGATGATGTCTGCCGCGTACTTTGATCCCTGAGTCGATCGCATCGCCACCCCCACCCGTTCGGCCGCTTCGCGGTATTGCGGGTCTCTTAAAACCTTGGCCACCGCATTCCGGATTTGCCCAGTCGACAAGCGCATAACAGGGAGCACTTCCGCGACCTTCAGCCGTTTGAGACGCGCGGCAATGGCCGGTTGATCGTAAGCCAATGGAATAGCGACCATCGGTTTGCCGGCCATCAATGCCTCGAATGCGGTGTTTGGGCCGCCATGTGTGACGGCAATCGTCGCGCGCTTCAGCAATTCAAGCTGCGGTGCAATCGCCGTCACCAGTGGACGCCCTGGCAAATCGTTGAACTCTTCTGGATCAAATCGATTGCCGAGCGAGATGACGAGTTGCAAGTCAAGATCGCGGCACGCCTCGGCAATCATCCTCAGAATCGTTGGCTGCGCGTTGCGGGTGGTTCCCATGGTGACGTAGGCAATGGGCCGCCCATCGAGACGATCCCATGGAAAATCGGTCTTCTCTCTTGTGTCGCTGCTTAGCCAGGGACCGGTGTAGTAGAAGTTGCCTGCGCGCGGCTTGTGTGGCAGATCGAGGCACTCGGGCAGTTGAGCGATGTGCGCAAGGCACGGGTATTCGTCTGCAATCTTGCGCGTGGACCCAAAACCCGCACTTCGCCGGAACCGATCGAGCACGCGGCGGATGGGGCCCCGCACACGCAAGGCGGAAACTTCGAGCAACCATCCCTGCAGCCAGGAAACCGCGGCTGCGGAGGAACGATAGCCAGTCAGCCATGATGAGCTCTTCCAACCGAAGCAATGGGGGACAGAAGTGGAGATGAGAAAGTAAGGCAGGCCCAGCAACTGAGCGACAGTGGGGCCGGTCAGCGCGATTTCGTTGACTAAGAGCGCATCTACGCCGGCCTCAGCGAGTGCGGCCGGTGTTTCCGCCAGGTAATGCTCAACTTCGCGCGCGACACGGTCAAGATTGAAGCGCAGGGCTGCGATTTCATGCCCGATGCTGGACCTGCTCCCGCCCGACGGCGCTTGCTTTCCGCGTAGCAGAGAGCGAATCGGGATAAATTCCAGGCCCGCACTGCGAATACGGCCCTCAATTTTGGCACGCTCAAAAAAAGTCACTCTGTGGCCGCGTTTCTTCAGTTCCAGCGAAAGAGCAATCAGCGGATTCAGGTGACCGGTTCCAGTAAACGACAGCACGCCGAAGTGCCGGCTTTTGTTGTCAGCCTGCATAGCGCGCCTCATTTGCAGGGACAGCTGTTTTCTTTCCGCCCAACCGCACACCATCCTTGCCCAGCGCCGCCTCAGCGGCATCAAGAAGTTCGCGGACCGGTGCACGGAGCCACCGAACGGTCTCACCGATTGTCAACGGCTCCAGCCCATGCGTCGCGTGGAGCGGCAGGCGTTCCCGCAGCGCGTTTGACGCAAGCTGCACCCGGCCGCCAATCATGACCAGTTCCACATCCATAGCAAAAAGATTGCGCAACTGCGCGGCGGGCGTCTGGCTGGTGTCGCGAACGACGATCAAGTCGGCGACGCCGAATTTGGCCAGCGAGCCTTCGCCATTCTCGAGTTGAAGAATGGAAGCTGGCAACGTCGTTACCATGCGATAGGCATGCGAGGGCGAAATTCCACAGGTATCGATCGCAAACCGGACTTCATCGAGCAGATCTCCTTTGGCGGTCAGAGGCGAGTCGTTCCCGAGCGCAGTCCTTTGAATGGAGCTCAGCACTTCAAGATGCGGGAATCTGCCGTAAAGAAAGTGATTCGAAGATGGGCAAACGATGAGTGAAGCGCGGCGCTCCTCGATGAGGGCAGCACCGTCGCGGCCGATTGAAAGCCCATGCACAAGAACCGTGTTTTCATCCAGCAGGCCAAGCTCATCGAGCCGATGCAGCTCGTAGCGCGCAAAATCATCGGTTCCTTCGCATGCATGCACGATAAACGGCCGGCTCTCAAACGGGTCGGCGCGAGCCGCACGCAGATCGCCACCAAGAGCAACCGAGTGCGCCCACTCATACTTTGACACCACGCGAATCGGAAATGCGGGATTCTGCAATTCGGGCCAAAACGGATTGTGATGGCACACGGTCGTCACGCCGCATAGCAAATTGCGAATTCCGCCCCACCAGAGACGCACTTCCTTCGGCACCGAGTGCTGCCGCGCGATCACATTGGCGAACTTCGTGTGAATGTCCTCGCCCCACTCCAGGTAGTTGCGATAGGGCGGATCGGCCAATCGCGGATAAAGCGAAAACTCAAGATGATCGTGCGCGTTGATCAGGCCGGGCAGCACGAGATAGCCACTCAGATCAATTCCGTCAGCGGGCCAATCAGTCAAATGCATTGGCTGAGCTGCAGTCACAATCTGGACCACTCTTTCTCCGGCGATTTCAACTGATCCATAGAAGGTTCTCCCGGCTCCGGCAGCAAGGCGGGCGCCGGCCAAAACAGTCGTCCGCCTGCGCAAACGATCGCCTGCGGCGTTGTCGCTGCCCATCACTGAGCCTTCCCTGCTACATAAATGCGGAAGCACGCTGGCTCGCGTCGGCCGCGAATCTTCGCAAGGAAAGGACGCATCGACCAACGAAAACCGTACCGCGGCGAAATAACCTCCCACCGAATCGAAAGTTGATCCCCAAGCGATTGCAGGTGCTCATCGGTCAGGAACTCGACGCTCTCGATTGACGACGATGCAGTCCCGTGCCGTGCGAGAAAACCTCTTCTTCGTTCGGTGACCATCTTTCTGCCGCTCTCATCGCAGGAGTACCACGGTGTGTCGCTGATGATGACCAGGCCTCCCGGCCTGACACATCGCAATGCTTCGCGCACGAATGCCACATCGCTCTCGGCGTAGTGGAAAGATGCGTTGAAGATCGCCGCGCCGGCCTGTTCGTCTTGAAATGGCAGGTGCGCCAGCTCAGCCTGAAAACGCGGAAAAAGAACCGGCAGATAACTTCGATAATTCTCCGCAGCTCCAAGACCGTCATAGTTGTTGGTCAGTAGGTCGACTGCGATTGGTTTGTATCCCGCAAGCGCCAGACGAAAACTCAACCAGCAATTTCCTGCGCCCAGATCGAGAATTCTCTCCCCCGAGCGAATTTCCGGCCTCAATACGTGGTCGGCCAGGTGGCGAAAGGTGCGCGCTCTGATGCGCCACTGGCCGCTGTTCTTACCGGATGAATCGCGGAACGGCAGCCCGGCATAGAACTCTTCGCTCGCGCTGCCGCGCCCTTCCTCTGCGCGAATGCGCTCGTAATCGCTGATGAATTGTGCATAGTGTTCGGCTCTTGCCGGCGGCAACGCGTGAATGATGCCGTGCTCTTCCCACAAGCTGAGACCGCACTTTGTGCAATCGAGGGAAAAGAGTGTGGCGCTGCAACGAGGGCACTGCAGGCGGATTTCCCGCGTCAATTCAGTTCGAACGATCTCGCGTGCTGCAGAGAAGCGCGCGTCGCGATCTCTGATCGCCATCCCCATCTACGCGCTCCTGGCTGGCGCGACCTGTTCCACAGGGACAACTGTTGTGGACGTGACTGCGACGAGTCCCTGTGCGAACTCAAAGGGCTCTTCGTCGCGGCTGACCGGCTCCAGCTCATGGACGTGATGCCAAAGCACTTCCAACTCATCGCTTGGTGCGGTTGTCTCGAGGCGCCACGAATCCACCTCGGCATGGAGGGCGTTGCGGACGGCGCGATAAAAATCTGTCTTGTATGCGGCTCTGAACATGACGCAGAGATCATCGCTGTCAGCCCAATTGCGCTTGTAGCCGAGCTGCTGCCGCACTCGTTCGTAAAACACCGTGCCGGGCAGCGGGTACGAGAAAGAGATGCCAACATCGTCGGGTCGCGTATCCCTGACGAATGCGATCGTTTCCTGCAACTCCGTCCACGTTTCGCCCGGATACCCGAATTGCAGAAAGTAGCAGGCGCGGATACCTGCGGCCTTCAGGCGCCGGCGGGCAACACGGACAGACCCGAGGTTCAGCCCTTTGTCCATTGCGTCCAGCACAGTCTGGGATCCGGATTCAACCCCCATCCACACCTCTGCGCATCCGGCAGTTTTGAGATTCCGAACAGTGCCCTCAGTCATCAGATTGGCGCGAGACTGAATCTTGAATGGTAACGCCGCATCTGTCTTGTCAACCTCTCCGGCGAATTCTCGCATCCATTCCTGATTCAACGCGAAAATGTCGTCGCTAAACCAGATGTGGTGCGCCCCGGCTTCTTTCAGGAACCTCATTTCTTCCGCGACAGCCGCTGCAGGACGAAGATGAAACTTGTTTCCAGAAATCGGCTTCGCGCACCAGTTGCAGTGGTAGGGGCATCCACGGCTCGACACCATATTCATTGAGAAGTGCCCGTGCGCGCCAGTCCATGCGCGGCGATAGGTCTCAAGATCGACGAGGTCCCGAGCGGCAATTGGAAGCTCCGCCCACTGCGGATTCTTCGCCAGGCGCTCCGCGCTATGAACGAGCCGGCCGCTTTGATCGAGTCGCACAAGCCCGTCGATCGGCGGCAGCTCTTCGCCAAGCAGAATCGACTGACAGAGCTGGACCAGAGTCTGCTCCGCTTCTCCGCAAAGCACGAAATCGAAACCATTTGCGAGAAACAGGTCCGCATTATCCGTTGAGTCGGAACCATGCGCGATCACGATGGCTCCAATGGCTCTTGCGGCACTCGCCATTTTCCATGCCACCTCCCGCATTCGCGTAAGGCACATCTTTGAGAGGAAGTTGAAGTCATCCTCATAGATTGCGACGATGCGCGGCCGATGCTTGGCGAGGGCAGCGGGAAATCCCACCGATGGTTCGGCGAGCATCGGGTCAAACGCCGCGACGGAGATTCCATTTTCCCTGAGCGCCGTGGCCGCGTAGAGAGTGGCAAGCGGCAGATAAGGCTGCATCTTGCGCAACTGCTTGGGGTCGTAAGGAAGATGATAGGAGTGCGTCACCAGGACATCTACCACGGGCCACCTCGCAGCTCCGAGCGTAGTTCTGTGCGTGGTGTGGCCGTTTCCGCGCAAGCCTGAGTCAGCAGGGAAGCACTACTTGAAGACTCTGCCGGCTGAAAACAGCGCGCAGGTGGAAAAGTTAGATGGCCGAGCTTTTCGCGCTTGGTGGCCAGATAGCGCGTGCAATGTGGATTGTCCTGCACATCTACCGGGATTCTTTCAACAATCTGAATCCCAGATGCCTTCACCGCACGGATCTTCTCCGGATTGTTAGACATGAGTCGCAACGAATGAATCTGGAAAAAACGCAAGATTTCTACGGCGAGCGCGTAATCGCGCGAATCGACTGCGTGCCCGAGCTGGAGATTGGCTTCAACCGTGTCGAAGCCATGATCCTGTAACTCGTAGGCGCGCAGCTTTTCCATCAATCCAATGCCGCGACCCTCCTGCTGCTCGTAAATCAGCACTCCAGCGCCTTCTTCTGCAATGCGGCTTAAACCCAGATGCAGTTGATCGCGACAGTCGCAGCGCAGCGAGTGGAAAACTTCGCCGGTGGCGCACTGCGAATGAATCCGGACCATCGGCGGAAAACGATGGATGTCTCCGAGAATTAAAGCCAGTGCGCTTTCCAGATTTGTTTTCCCAGTTTTCATGTTGGTCACACGCGCTTCAAATCCAAGAAGGCGGAAGTGCGCCCAGCACGTCGGAAAGCTCACATCGGCAATTTGCTTTAGCATCATGAGACGGGGTTTCTGAAATCAAGTTTCAGCGCGAATCGTCCTTGCCAGCGCGTAGATGAAGCGTAGTCCGTGATCGCAGACGCGGTGTCTCCAGAATGTCTTGTTGTCGTAATTCGATTGTTTCGCACGACTTCGTGATCTATTACGCGCCTGTCCGACGGAATCTGTAGAGCACATGATCGCCGAGAAATGCGAGTGGGCGACCGAGAGGTTTGTCGATGATCTCCATGGTTGAGAGCAAGCGCGGATGTTTGCTGATCCATGGCTCGGCGGCGCTTGGGGGCACGGTGATGCCGATGCCGATTCGCCGCTCCAGCACAAACCAAGGCGCGAACGTATGCTCAAGCGCGGCACGGCGATGATAGGTTACGCAAAACTCGCGGCCTGAGAGTCGCGCTGGCACTTCGCCGCGCCGCAGGCGCCGCAACGCGAGATGCGTGCGGCCGCGAATCAACTCAGTGATCATTTCGCCTGGGCTGAATGTGCCGAACAAAACAAGCAATGCGGCTGCGCCTGGTTTGAGCAGGCGCGACAGGCCGCAAGCGACTGGACTGAGGTCGGCAACGCAATTCAGGGGCGCGAAATTGGAGAATGCGCCGTCGAAGAGCTCTCCGCCGACGGATTTGTGGTCTTCGGCGAACTTTTCCATCTCCTCCGCGGCAGCGATTTCCGTCGTTCCCCGCAGCGGAGCGAGTTTGGCGCGCGCGAGCGAAGCCATGGTCGGCGAAGGATCGGTAAGCGTCACGCGAAATCCCTGAGCCGCGAGAAATGCCGCGTCTTCCCCCGTGCCCCCACCGAGTTCAAGAATTCTGCCGCCTGCGGGAAAAGTGTGGACCAGTGCGGCCCGCACGGCGCGCCGTTGAGCGGCGACACTTTGCCAGCCGCCAAATCGGGAGTCGAACTCCGGCGCAATAGCGTCAAATGCATCTGCTGCAGGGCTGAAGGCAGGCATCATCGCGCTCCGTGATGCAAAAGCCGGCGCCAGCGATACGCTTCGTGTGCTAAGCGCAACCCTTCAATGAAATGGAAACGCGCCCGACTGCAGATCAGGCCGATTTGCATTCTGTATCGGCCAAGGCGCACTGAGAGCGAATCATTCGGAAAAGCACGAATGACCGATGGAGGTAGGCAAGGGGGGAACAGGGACCGCCATATTGGGCGGCGAGTACTCCGAACGGGTTGATCGAGTTCTCGGTTAAGCAGTAGATACAATTTGCTCCCGGAAACGTTGCCCAGAACAGCGCGATCTCCGTATGTTGTGACCCACAGCTTGACCGGTGCAGGCAACTGGTCTGCAGTCCAGCTTGTCAGCGATTCGGGAGCAAACTCGCCCATCACCTGAGTAATAAGAAATGTCACGTTTCCGAGCCCCATGGCGGCGCGCGGATATCTGTGCGCACGCTCCCGCAGTTCAGCCCAGAATGCCTGCTCGTTGCGGAGGAAAAGGACATGGCGGCGAAATTCCAGCAGGTGTGACGCGCGCACATATTCACTGCAAATGTGTTTGAACGCATGCATTCCCTGGCCAAGGAGCAGATCGACAGGCGATAGCACAGGCATCGCGAATCCGCTGAAATCGCGCCACTCCAATGTTTCCAGCGGTGAAACAAGCCCGGCGCCAGTGGGCTGAGTGTGCAGTTCCACTCGAAACGATCCAGTGTCTTTGTACAAATCCTTCAGCGTCACGCCCGGTTTTTCATTTCGTTTGAACTCCCAGCTTCTACCGTTGCTCGCGTACAACCGATATCCTCTGCTGGCGAGAATCCTTCGAGCCTCAGGTACGTCGTTTTCTGCAACGAGGTAATCCAGATCGAATTGTGATCGCAGCTCCGGTCGCGAAACCGAATTGGGCCAGAACGAAAGCCCTTTCAGGATGGCGTAACTGAGGCCGGCGTTTTGAAAATCACGCTGGATTGCGATCGATTCGGCCAGCATGCTTTGGGTCCGCAGCGTGTTCTCTTCAAGGCGCAGTTCGAGACCTGCCGCGATCGGAGTCGGCAGCAATTCCATCCGTCCCGCTTCAGAAATGCGATCGTAGAAACAGAGTGCCAGCCCGCTGACGTCGAGCCAGCGCAGCAGTTTGAGCCATTCGCGGAGCGAGAGTGTCTGGAGCCGGGAACAATCCTGAGGGAGGGGTTCGCAGAAGGTGAGCAACGCGGCAAGTCTCGTTTGTTCGTCGCTGCTCAACCGTGTCGCTATGGCCTCTAGCCCTGGTGCCAGGTCGGATCTATTCGCCCTCCCGATCACCCGTGAATCGAGCGCATTTCTTCGCGTTTCGCAGGCGCTCACGCCCATGAACCCAGATTTACTGGATGTGGCCTGCACGAAGGTTGGATCTTCCTGGATGACGTTTGCTCGCATCGAAAACGCGGCGTAAGAGCATCCTATCCGCGATCCGGATTAATCGTGTCAGGGCGCTGTAAGGCAAATGTCACGGCTTTGTTGTCCTGCAAGCGACACGCACCGCATTCTTGAAGCTAATGCGCCCGAGTGCTCGTATTCACTCGCCATCTCACGACTGACAATCGAATGACAAAAACGAGACCCGCCCGGGACACGCTCACCGGCGCCAATCGCTACGGTCACTGTAGTGCGGCCTGCACCGCTGCGACTCAAAGGAGGGTGAACGGATGAAGCCGTTTTGCGAGATCCACGCCAATGATCTTACCGCACGTGCGCTGCGCTCCGAGATTGCTGTGAAGGGCTATCTGTTGGTTCGCGGCGTATTGCCGCGTACAGAGGTGAAACACGCGCTCAACGAGGTCACCCAAATCGTCTCTGAGGCCGGATGGCTTCAGTCTGGCAACGACCCGATCGATCGCATAGCCGATATTCGCGCCGCGTGCGGAGATCCCGATCCGGGATTCAAGCGGACATACCAGCAAATCTTCAACCTCGCCTCATTTCACGCCTTGCCGCATCACCCATCGCTGCAACGCGTGATGAAAATGCTGGTTGGCAAGCATCTGCTCGTACACCCCAAGCCAATCGGTCGATTGATCTTTCCGCACTGCGAGCGCCTCACGGTGCACGCACATCAGGATTACCGTTTCATGGGCGGCGACCCCGAGTGTTACACCGTCTGGATGCCGTTGCACGATTGCCCGGTCGAGATGGGGCCTTTACAAGTCATGGAAGGCTCCCACCATTCTGGGTTTCAGGATCACGAAGGCGAGAATCTTCACGTTCCTGAAATTCCCGTTGATCGAACAGCTGGTGGCGAGTGGGTTGGCGGCCCAATCCAAGCGGGCGACGTGCTGATCTTTCACAGCCTCACGGTGCACGCAGCGGCGCCAAATCTTTCCAGGCAGCTTCGCATCTCACTCGACTGCCGCTTTCAGGACTATCGCAGAGTGTTCAATCCGGCAAACCTCGCCTTCGCTGGCGAGTCGGGCAAGTCATGGGAGAAGACATACGCCAACTGGCCTTCCGATGAGCTCAAGTATTACTGGAAGTCACTGCCGCTGAATCTGAAACCGTCGAAATCGGAGCTGGAGACCCTGGCGATGAACGATGAGTCCCAGCTGCAACGCGCACGCTACGCCAGAATCCTGAGTCAGCTGAATTGATCGGCGGATCGCAGCGCAGGCACAGGAGCAGATCGACATCTTGCGCGAGCTCCGTTAATCCGCAGCGATCATGCTCTCCATCTGCGCCGCTCGATCGATGGAGCGCTCCTGCGTCAGACGATATTCGATCAAGTCTGCTACCGTAATCATCTTCAGCGAGTGCCGCATGCAGAACTCAGCGAGATCGGGCACGCGCGCCATCGTGCCGTCGTCGTTCATGATTTCGCAGATGACTCCAGCCGGAGTTAGGCCCGCCAGGCGAGCTAGATCGACGGCAGCTTCCGTTTGTCCGGGACGTGCCAGGACTCCACCCTCACGGGCGCGCAGTGGAAAGATGTGCCCCGGGCGGCCGAGATCGGACGGCCTGGTTGCCGGATCGATCGCGCAGCGAATCGTTTCGGCCCGATCGTAAGCGGAGATCCCCGTCGTCACTCCCCGGCCCAGCGCGTCGATCGACTCAGTAAATGCGGTGCCAAAGCGCGCTGTGTTGCGCCTCGCCATGGGATAGAGATCGAGCTCATCCAGCCGCTCTACAGTCATGGCAAGGCAGATGAGGCCGCGGCCAAACCTCGCCATGAAGTTCACTGCTTCCGGAGTGATCCTTTCGGCGGCAATTGTCAGGTCGCCCTCATTCTCGCGGTCCTCGTCGTCAACCACTACGACCATGCGCCCCACAAGAATGTCTTCAACGGCGCTCGGAATATCAGTGAAGGGGCAGCGTGCCTGCATGCGGTATCCTCTGATTTCACCCGGACCCAATCAAACGTCGAAGCAATCTCAATAAATGGCTGTTGCACCGATCCGCAACTGAATCCTTCGCACCGGACTTGCCGACGTGTCCACTTTCGGTGTTCGCCGCGGACTCTTGCTGCGAGCTAAAGGAAGGATAGGCCCTCGCTCATCGGGAGTTGTCAGGGTTCTGTCATTGGATTGTCATAAGCGGAGTGCACGGCTCGACCATGGATGGCGCCTGCGGGGGTCGATAAAACAAGAGCCTAATACGTGGTTTGTGACTTCGTGTCGTAGGCTTCGCCAAACTTATTCATATGCGTCATGTCATGAGGCTGCGCAATCGGCGCACTCACGGTCCCAAGATCCAGATCGTGGCCGGAGACGCGTACGGTTCTGCCCAGGCCTTCGAGAAGGGATTGCGGAACGCCTTCAATCCAGATGTGCAACTCGTACTCTCCGGCAGGAATTCCGTGCAGCACGAACGCATCGGCAGAGTTGGCCATGGCGTAGAGCGGGGTGGACAAGGTGACGACGACCGCGCTCATCTCCGGATGAATATTACAAAAAATATACGAGACGCCTTCGCGTGGAAACGTTACAGACTTGCTCGATCCGGCTTCATAAAGGCCCAGATCGAAGCGCTTGCCTTCAAATAGCGAGAACACATTGTGATAGAACGGATCGGCGTTGGGAAACTCGACAACGGCGCCAACAGGAATCACCTGCAAATGCGGGATGAACATGCGGTTCTTTTGCAGGAGTGTGTAGTGCCCTTGTGCGGTAAATGGCGGAACAGTCGTTCCGGCAAGCGGCGTGAGCCAGACTACACCCGGCACCGCGCGATGATTGCCGGGGAGCGACGAGACCACGCGTAAACGCAGGTCGAATCGGGAATTCTCGGGCGAATGTTCCTGCGCGCGTGTAAGAACCGGTGCAGCCAGTGCGGCGCACAGAAGCCAGCGCGACCATGTGTTCGGAGGCATCAAAATCTATACCCCGCGCCCACGCCAATAATGTTGCTTGATGCGCCTAGGTCCTCGACCGGCGTGCTCTCCAATCGTCTGTACTCCACCGAGAAAATCAAATAGGCGCTTGGGCTGTAGATAACGTTGCCGGTGAAGGTGCGATTGCGCGCAAGATTATGAATCACCGAACCTCCTTCAACGTAATACCGACGGAGCTGTCCCGTGAAAACGTTGTCCATTCCATAGGCAGCATTCAATTCAAGCCGCTCGGTGGCTCTCTCCTTCAGTTGCGCCCATCCGCCTACGTCGTCCAGCGGCCGGAAATAAAAGCCCCCGGTGTTCGGATTCGGACTGTACGCGAAGTCCTTGAAGCCGCCCGCTCCCAGGCCGCCAAGCGCCGCACCGCGATAGAAGTTTCCGGTGAGCTCAAGGCGTGCCAACAGCGGCAGCCGCGCATCGAGCGTCGATGCCCAGGAATCGTAGTCTCGCCCGAATGCACTGTTGTGCTTGGCGAAGTAGCCCCCAATGCCGACGTGCAAGCGAGTGTCATCCTGTCCCGGACCGAACAATGCGACGCGCGCTTCAACTCCAGGTTTTGAGCTTTGCTCCGCGCTTGTTGGAGGTAAGTAGGTGACAGTTGAGGACGGCGCGACGGCCGGAGTGAGAGGCGCGTCGTTCGTGTCGATGAGTGCGGCCTCCAACACTAGACCCGTGGAACCGGTGGCGGCTAAGCTCTCTGTGATTCCCGCCTGCGGATTCCAAGTCCAAAGGTTTCCCGACCACGCAAGCGCAGGCAGAGCTGTCGCCGTTAGCGATGTGGGCGTGTCGGGACTGATAATGGCGTGGTCGAGCGCGAAGTAAACCTGAGTTCGATCCCAGTCGAGTCCAGCATGGGCAGTGCGCAGCCGCAGCAGCGGAGAGCTTGTGTTGTAGTAGCCCGAGTAGCTTGTTGTGGACGCGCTCGCTGCTTGACTTCCGTAAAAATCCACGCGAAGATCCGCAAAGCTGCTCGCGCCGAAAAGATGCGGACCGCGCGCGTCGAATCCGAGAATCGTCTGCCGGACGGTTGCGCCCGCGCTGCCCTGACCGCCAATCGCGACTGACGGGTTCGCAGCCGCGTCTACCGCGCTCGTGTTTTTGAAACCGTTCATGAGCAACATCCCCGTCACCTTCACCGGATACTTCGACTCGCTCTCGACTTTGGTTTGTTCCTGTGTCGCAATCTCCGATTCCTGCATCGCTTGGCGTTCGCGCAGATTGTCGATGGCGCCCGCCGTTGATTCGGATGTGTCTGCAGGAGCTACAACGGGCAATTCAGTCCGATCGGGTGCAGCGGCCGACGTTGACAAAGCCGCGGATTGGTTGGCCGCCATCTCGCGCTGCAATTGAATCAGTTGCTGGTGCATCTCTTCGAGATCATGCTGAGCACGCTCAAGTTGCGCCTGCGCGTGAGCCATGGCGTCCGTCAGCTGCACCACTCTCTGTGTGAGGCTCGCCTGGTTTGCAGTCTGCGCGTTAAGCACCCTGGCCGCAATTAAGATCACTAGCACGAGCGCTCCTCCTTTAGCGAGAAGGCTTACGCCAGAATGTGAATTACGCTCATGTTCGAACATTTTCATCTGGGATCACCTGTTTCTGGCCGCTATGCTCCAGTCTGTACGATTCACTTCGTATCGAAAGCGCGCGGGCCACCTTCATTTGGAAGATCGTTTCGCCAGGCCGGCTGCTGAGCAAAACCACCTCTCCTCCGTGCTCCAAAGCGATGCAGTGTGCCAAGGTCAGCCCGAGGCCTGTGCCTTTTTGCTTTCCCTCGCTCACAAACGGTTCAAAGAGACTCTTGCGGATAGTGTCAGGAACGCCGGGGCCGTTGTCGGTTACGTTGACGAGGATCTGACGATCCTGGGACTCGAGAGTTACTGCAACGCTGGCTGTGGCCCCCACGAAGCGCGCCGATTGACACGCATTCAAAAGCAAATTGGAAATGGCGCGTTCAATTTGCTTGCCGTCCACTTCCGCACCCGATTCTGAAGGCTCACCCAGGCTCGTCACCAGCTTTACGCCTTCAGCGTCGGGGTGCGTTCGAACCAACGCTGTCGCTCTTTCAACAAGCGCTGCCACCAGTTCGGGCTGACGCCTGACGCTTGCGCCCGTGCGGCTGAAGATAAGCAGCGACTCCAGCATCTCTGTCGTTCCGCCGACTGCCGCGCGAATCTCGCCGAAAATCTCGGCGCGCTCTTTCGGCGAGAAGCGGTCGGATGCGAGAAACTCAGCGTTGGCATAAATCGCCGCGAGATAGTGCCGCAAATCGTGCGATACCGAGCTTGCCATGCGCCCAATGGTTGCCAGCCGCTCCGACTCAAGAACTGCCCGGTTGGCTTTCTGGATTTCGCTGCGCATCCGCGAGAAGGCTGTACTTAGTTCGCGCACCTCCTGCGTGCCGTGGCGCGGAACAGTGTGCCCCATATCGCCGAGAGCAAATGCATGAACACTTTGCGAGAGCTCTTCCAGCGGGCGCGTGACCAGCCGCGAAACGACGATCATCAACGCTGTACCCGAAAGAAGCGCGAGCAGGCCGACGATGATCACCGTGCGGTCAATGTCGTCGATGGTGCGTTCCGCGGGCTCGAACGACTTCATCACCACCAGCTGCAACGGAGATGTTGCAGCAGCAGAAAGATCCTCTCTCGCATAAAGAAAGCGCGCGCCGCCCAGAATCACAGCGGCGGGCGCCTGGCTGGTTCCCGAGAGAGAGAAAGATCGCTGCGCTAGACTCGCCTGATCGGCCGCCGCCAGAGTACTGGCGACAACCTGCCCGCCACTGAGGAAGGCGGCTTCAGCACCGGTGGGCTGGCTGATTTCGCGTACCGTGCGCTCAACAGACACGCCGCTGACAACATACCCGAGCAGCGTTCCATCCTGATCGCTTCCGAAATACAAAGGCCGCAGCGAGCATGCGTAGAGCGATCCGCCGTCGATGAGGTAGTGCTTGTCTGGCGATGCAAGCAGTGCCTTCACACCCACGCGCAGCGTCGTGTCCACCACTTTACCTTTTGTGTACCCGGCGACAACACGGCCGCTGGGGTCGGCGAGCACAAAGAGATCCGCCCCGCTTAAACGCCAAAACTCCGCAGCCTCATTTTGAATGGTCAAATCGTCGCCGCTCGTCATCAGCGCCTTGAGGGTCGGCAGCTGCGAGAGCAGTTCGTTTTCGCGCTCCAGTGTACCCAGGCGCTCAGCCTGCAGATTCTTGAACGCGACAACTGAGTGACCGAGATCCTTCGAAAGATCGCCAGTCACCTGATCGCGCAGGTGATGACGGATGAGCAGGAGGCTGAGGCCGGTGACGACCGCAATGATTAGGGCCATTGCCACCACCAGCAAAATGTGCGTACGAACACCCTGTTTTTCGCGCACGAATCCTACTCCCACGGAAGAGTCGCTTACTGGGGGACGATCGGGTGGTTCATCACGGGACAAATTTGTATCCTGCGCCGTAGATCGTCAGCAGATGCTTCGGGCTTGTAGGATCGGGCTCCAGCTTCTGGCGCAACTTCAGAATCTGATTATCTACTGTTCGCGTCGTCGGATAAAAGTTGTATCCCCACACTTCATTGAGCAGGACATCGCGGGTGAGTACGCGCTCGGCATTTTCCGTGAAAAACTTCAAAAGTTTGAATTCATGGGCCGTGAGCACAACCGGATGCCCCGCTCGCAGCACCGTCATCTTTTTGAAGTCAACTTCGCATTCGCCAAAGCGATAGGTATTTTGCGGGGAGGGCTTGCGCTGGCGGCGAATAGCGGCCTGCACGCGCGCCGTCAGCTCACGCGGGCTGAATGGCTTGGTAACATAATCGTCTGCGCCGAGCTCAAGCAGCAGGACCTTGTCTGCCACCTCGCTAATAGCGCTCAACACGATGATCGGTATCTCGCTCGAAATCTGCTTGAATAGGCGGCACAATTCGCGCCCGGAGATATTCGGCATAATCAGATCGAGTACCACCGCGATCGGGCGTTCGCTGCGGAACAAGTCGAGGCCGCTCTGCCCGTCACCAGCAATCACCGTATGGTAATGTTCCTGCGCGAAGGTGCGTTCCAGCGTTCGCTGCATACGCGGATCGTCCTCGACGATCAGGATCGTGCCCAAGTTGACAGTTGGGGCAGCACCGCTTTGCGTGTCCGGCGCCAGTTCCATGGCATTAACCATATCTCATGACCTTTCTGGCTGTATTGTCGACGATGCAATGACAATTCTGGCAGCATGCCTCTAGAAGTTACAAAAGGATGACAATTTACGGAAGAAATGGAGACAATCGCGAGGTGGCCTCGGGCTTCGGCGCGATGTTTCGCCGAAGCTCGGACCATTTTATTGGTCAATGTGCAAGGGTGGAGAGATGCCTCGCAGCAATCGCGATTGAAATGTCGCGTTTGTCGGAATCGGTGAGGCGACAGCCTGTTCGCTGCGTACTTGTTCGATGACGAGGCTCAGCATGACGATCGCCCACATGGGCAGCAAAAGGTCGAACGAGTCGGCAACCGCTATTCCGCGGACGACAATAAAGACCAGCATGCAAGCGAGCTGAATCTTGACGGGGCTTCGGGCGAGTCTGCGCGACTGCCAGGCGAGGCTGCCATAAATCCCGGCCAACAAAACCACGCCGGTCACGCCGTAGGCATAGAACTGCTGCAGCATCTCATTTTCCGCATGGCGCGCTTCGAACATTTCATTTCCGAAAGGCGGCACCACTCTCCACCAGGAATCGAATCCGTGGCCGATCCACACGGTCCACGGGTGGTCAAATGCAGCATTCAGAACATAGAGCCAGATGGCTGTTCTTCCGGTAATCGTCTCCGCTTGGTTTCCCGCGGTTGTATAGACGTCGTAGTAGGCCTCAAACAGTCCCCAGAACGCCAGGATGAGAACGAAGGCGCAACTCAGAAGCAAGAGTTTGGTTTTTCGGCTCATTGATCGATCCAAAACCAGCAGGAAGCACTCGGCCATCACGAATGCCAGCAACGTCGACTTGCTCAAACTACGGACGAGGGTGAAAATGAGGAGAAGCTTGGCGAGTCTCCAAGACCCTTGATCTCGCCGCGCGAGAAACTGCGCGAAAAAAATTGCGATAGCGCAGAGATTGCCAATTTCATTCGTATTGAAAAACTGCTCATCTCCAAGCCGTAGATCGGGTTGTGCCGGCATGATCCAGGCGGCCAGCGCGAGAATGCAAGTGCTCCAGATAAAGCCTGTCATTATTGAGTAGGCTTCATTCGTTTCATCGCCTGTGCGCAGAAGCAGGGCCACACTCGCCGTGTCGATCGCCAGTCCAAACCAATAGGCGATGGAGTTCGTCAGCGAAGCGGTCTCACTCCAAATCAAGCTGAGCGCGGAAACCGCCAGATAAGCCAGGACCCACCGCACGGTGGCTGGCCGCAGTATCGGCGTCCCTTTCTTCCCAGCGGAGCCTATGGAGTCGAAACAAACAAGACATAACAGCAGCAAATCGAGCCCAAGGCTCAAGGAGCTACCTGTGCTCGGATCGAGTCCGAACACATTTACCGAGATCAGCACAATCGCTAGGCGAAATGAGAAGAAGAAGCCGAGCGCGAAGGCAACGCCGCGAATCTGCTGCCGCTCATAGCCCGAAACTCCGGATATCGCGATCTCTCCGTTCACAAGCCCTCACGAATAGATGATGGGAAGTGCCGGCGCCCTCAGTGCGTATACATATCCGGAGCGCCCTGGCTGCCGGCCGGTGGCAAATGCCGCAGGTACGTCACGATAGACCACAGCTCATCGTCGCTCAGCGTTCCTTTGGAGCCGGGCATTCCTGAAGGCCAGATGCCGTTGTCTAGAATCCACTTCAATTGCCCGTCGGAATAGCTCTGCACCTCAGGCGAGGCGAGCGACGGGATCGGCGGCGAGATATGGTCGACAAACGGAACCCCTGTATTCTGTCCGTCCGTTCCGTGACAGGCGACACAGTAGTGCCCGAAGGCCTCTTTGCCGTCGGCAAGAGTTTCGGGCGACATCGGCAGCGGATTCCTTTGTTTCCTGTCGCCGATGAAGACATGGTGCTTGGCGAAATTCACGGTCGCCGTCTCGAATTTTCCAGGAGGTTTTGCCTTGCATCCGGCGAGCCCGGCGAACAGGAGCAAACTCACCTCAAGACGATGCCGCCGCATCGCTAGGCCACCACGTGCAGAGTGAACACCATCGAACCGTGTCCCGATCCGCAAAACACGGAACAATGACCGACAAAATCACCCGTCTTGTGAGGCGTAATCGTCACCTGCGCACTCTCGCCGGCCTTCACCTTCAGATCTACGCCGAGATCGCGAATGCGGAGGCCGTGTCCCACATCCAGGCTCTTGAGCACGAGGACGATAGGTTGGCCCTTCTTCACGGTGATTTCGCCCGGCGTAAAAGCGAAACGCTTCGCTGTGATCTCAATTCGCTGAGGCGCAGCTTGTGCGCGAATCGTGGGGGAGGGAAGCGAAGCCGCCATTATTCCGGCCGCAATCATCAAAAACGAAAATCTGCGCGTCATCAACTCTCCTCGCGTGTGGATTTGTTTGTCGCGGATGCTCGACCGCTTCACATCTTCGGCTCATGGGTTGAGAAACTTCAACAGCGCCTTGTAGTCCTCATCGCTCAGTCCGGCTCGCACACGCATATGTTTTGCAATCGTGCCCGAGATCGACGGAGAGAATCCCCGCGGCTCTTGATGGCAGCGAGAGCAATTCTGCTTGAATACTTGCTGACCGCGCTCTTGATCCCCGGTCGTCATCTTCTGGGAGGCTTTTTGCGGCTTGGGCTTTTGCGGGGCGCTGCTTATCTGTCCAATGGCTGTTGCTGCAGCGATTGCCAGGCACCCGATCATCAAGGCTTTCACGTGCTTCATCGTTGTTCCTCATTGGAGAGGCTAGCGGCCCTTCTGCCGCAACGTGTCACGAGAGCGTCTTAAGGTTGTCATCCGATTGTCGTGCTAATCCGGTTCGGGTCCGGCCCCGCAGAGCGCGCGCAATCCGTGATGACAATTCCCTGACAATGGAACGACCCATATCTGACAACTCCGCAACTCGCGCATACGTAGTCTGAAAGCGAGAGGGGCGAGGCGCCAATGCGTAGACACGAAAGCGAAAAGCCCCGCGCTCACTCGACCGCGGGTACGAGGGCGCGCGTTGCTATCGCGCTTCTCACGCCAGCACAACGTCTTCGGCTTGCCCTTCTCACGACCGCACGCATTTTGGTCGGCCTCTTCGATCTCGCGCTGGCCGCCGCAATGTATCTTCTCTTCCTGTTGCTTCAAAGCCAGGTGTCGGCGCATCGGAACCCGTGGCTGCCAAACAGCATTCTTGCCGTTGCCGCGGCCGCCGGGCTCCTCGTCGTTGTCCGCGTTTTGGTCGACATCTATTCAGCGCATGCAGTTTTTCGTCAGATCCAGAATCTTGCCACCGATTTTATGATTCGCTTGACCCGCGGCTACTGTGAGATGCAGTGGACCTGTTTCACTGAGCTGAACCGCAGCGAACTCACAAACATCACAGTTCACACAACGCGCGAAGCAGCCGACTTCTACCATCGCTGCGTTGAAATGATCTCCGGCGCGGTAATCGTGATTGCGATGGCTGTCGCTTTTGTCTATCAGAGTCCAGCCGCGGCCGCCTGCTTCGCTGCCGCGCTCGGCACTGTCTACTGCATTCATCGCCTCATCGTTCGCAAACGCGTCTACCAAGCAGCCTCGATGCGTGAAAAGTCGCTCGGCCAGCTTCAGCGGGATCTCTCGGGTCTGTTCTCATCGGGCAAAGAGACCCGCACATATGGCAATCAGGATTTCTTTTATGACAGGATTTGCCGCGACGCAGGGAAATTCGCAGTCGGTAGCCGCGTTGCCGTATTTCTTCCGCAAGCCGCGCGCATCATCGCCGACCAGGGCACAGTTCTGCTGTTCCTCGGCCTCATCGTTGCCGTTCAGTTGCAACGGGGCGACACGCACCAACTTCTCTCGCTTCTAGCGTTCTACTTCGTGTTGTCGCGCCGCCTGCTTCCGCTTGTGAGTCAGCTCTCGCTCATCGCAGGTCAAATGGAAAGCAGCTTTGAAAACGTCCGTATCGTCGATGTAGAGCTGGAGCGCTGCCGCCTTCATCGGGCTCTTCCTCATCCAGCAGGGAAACCGGCGCCAGGTCTGGCGTTGCAACTCGAGCGGGTCACCCTTGTGTTTAGCGGAGGCCCTTTAATTCTGGACAACTTCAACTTGCTCCTCCGCGAGGGCGAGAGCGCAATTATATGTGGAACCTCCGGCGTTGGTAAGACCTCGCTCCTGAATACAATCTCCGGCGTACTTCCGCCTGCTTCAGGCTCCGTGCGCGTCGATCGCGCCGATCTAGCCTACGTCCCCCAGGAAATCGCCCTGCTCGACGACACCATTCGTAACAATCTGCTTTTCGGCTTGGCGCGAGCTGACGATGGAAAGTTGATGAAAGCTCTTGCAGTTGCCCGTCTCGACGAATTCGTTCGAGCGTTGCCGCGCGGTCTCGACTCCGGGGTCGGGGACAACGGAGCATTGTTCTCTGGAGGCGAGCGGCAGCGTTTTGGCGTGGCCCGGGCTGCCCTGCGCGGCAGCAAGCTTTTGCTTCTTGATGAGGCCACCTCGGCGCTCGACGAGGAGAATGAACGCCAGATCCTTAACAATCTTGCGGCAACCGGCGCGGCCATTCTTCTGGTTACGCATCGCCGGCATATGCACCGTTGGGCACATCACGTTTACCGGCTGGAGCGTGGACGGTTGCTTGAAGAGCGCCGGTCAGCCGCACCGGCGATCGATGAATTCGTTGCTAGGACGCTTGAGCATGCTTGACCTCGAGCGAATTAAAAGAGCCGTTGTCCGCGTTCCCAAGTCCCACCCCGCTTACTCCGGAAACTATGACCGCTTCGACGTCGTCCGCAATTACGCCGACAGCTTCGCCAATTTCTTCATGATTGGCCGCAACGGCATGCACAAATACAACAATCAGGATCACTCCATGCTGACTGCAATGATCGCTGTCGAAAACATCGTGAATGGTCTTACGGCCAAGGACAACATCTGGGCTATCAACACTGAGATGGATTACCAGAAAGTCGCAGAGCGGCGAGAGGCTTCGCGAGAGCTCGCACCAACGGCTGCCAGCCGTAAAATCGCGGTCGCCGGCACGACCATTGAATGACTGCCAGGTGAAAAGCCGTTGACAACCGCTCCCCAATTGCGAAAGCCAGAGGTCGTCTTTGATCTGGTGCGAAGCCAGGCAGCACGCAGGTTTGAACGCGCCGCGCTGTGCGTGCTGATCCTTTACTTTTGCGTTCACTCCTTGCCGCGCGCGTTCGAGAGTCTTGTTACTGATTTTCCCAACTACTACATCGCCGCGCAGCTCGCTCATGAGGGCGTTGACGCGTCGCGCATGTACGAGTGGGAGTGGCTTGAACGCGAAAAGGACCATCGCACAATTCCCATCCGCGTGATCGGCCTTGTGCCGATCACGCCATTCTCTACTCTCTTTGTATGGCCGCTCGCTGGGCTCAAAGCCCTCACCGCGAAGCGAGTGTGGATTGTTCTGAGCCTGGCGCTCCTATTCCCGATCAGCTTCATTCTTCGCTCGATGACCGGGCTGAGTTACCGGCATATTGCTCTGATCTTCGCGCTGAACTTTCCACTTTATCGCAACATCGAGTTTGGGCAGTTCTACGTTCTCCTTTTATTGATGATCGTCGCCGCATGTTCGGCAACTCTGCGCGGGCGTCACTCTCTGGCCGGGGCAGTGGTGGCCGTCGCCGCCGCTTCCAAGATCTTTCCGCTAATTTTCTTCGTCTTCTTCTTCCGCCGGCGTAATTGGCACGCGCTCATTGCCGGAACGCTCACCGCAGCATCATCACTCGCCCTGTCAATCGCCGTTTTCGGCTGGAATGTGCACCGTACATACCTGCGCGAGATTTTCCCCGCTACGCTCCACGGCGAAGCCATGCCGCCGTATGTTACAAACGCGTCTATCTCTGGCATTCTTCACATTCTGTTTCTCGCAGAACCGCAGTGGAATCCTCTCCCCTGGCACAATTCGATTGCATCGTTCGCCATTCTATTTCCGTTGGTATCGATGCTTGTGCTCGCGCCGGCCATTCTGCTCATCAGGAGAGGCGATAACTCGCCGGCTCGCATTTTGCTTGAGTGGTCAGCGCTTCTTACCGCATCGCTCGCTGTTTCCACCATTCCCGCTTCATACAATTTCGTGCTCATGGCGCTGCCCATGTGTGTGTTAACCGCAATTTTGCTGCAGACGCGACGGTACGCCTGGCTGGCCGCGCTGGTGGTTGCATATATTGGCATCTCGTTTCCCACGCCCGCTCCGGCTCATACAAGCGGGCTTGGCATTTTCCTCTACACGCCTCGCCTGCCGCTGATGATTGCGGTGCTCGCCGGAATCTATTTGCTGCTGTGGAAGGAGCGGCGAACCGAAAAACGCGAACGCGATTGGGCCAACTATGCCTGGGCCGCAATCATGATCATTGCTGTTGCAGCGAATATCCATTCGACGTGGGTGCGCGAAGCGGCCATGCGCAAAGAATTTGCATACCGGCTCGCGGTCGAACCGCAGGGATACCTGAATGCACAAGCGCAACAGGCAGGCGACGGAGTGCGGTACATTGCCTTCACGCTCAGTGGCTATCACCTGATCACAAATGATCCCGCCGCGGCCCGTTCCGATCCAGCAGAAGATTCCGATGACGACGACTTGTCGTATACGTATGGTTCCGGGCGGCTGCTCGTAGAACGAGGGCGGACCGCGCAATCGGTGATCGTCGATGCAGTAGACCCAAGGGGTTCCATCATCTACGACGCGCGAGACCCCATGTTCTCCGCAGACGGCAAGAGCGTTGCCTTCATTCGCGATGATCGTGGCCGCGGCCAGCTTTTGCTGCGCGAGCAGCTCAATGCCGGTGGTACGGCCGATCGCGCCCTCACGCCGCCGTCGCTCAACGTCTACGAAGCATCTTTTCTCTCGGTGTCAAGCTACGCATTCGCGGCCGCAAATCCCGGCGAGCAACCGCAGATCTACTTGACTGATGCGAAGCAGAGCAACGCCCCGCTCGCCCTTGGCGAAGCCCGCTTCCCGGCTCTTTCCCCTAATGGCGCGTGGCTCGCGTACAGCCGCATGGAAAAGGGAGTCTGGAATCTCTGGATTCGAGATGAGAAGACTGGCGCTACGCGTCGCATCGTCGACGTTCAGTGCAACGAGGTTCAACCCTCGTGGATGAGCGATTCGAAGACTTTGCTCTACAGTACCGACTGCGGGCGGAGCCTGTGGTTCATTGCAATCGCGCGGCGAAGAGTCATTCCGTGAGCCGCAACGGCGAAGCCACCGATGCCAACACTGTCCACCCGCGGACGAAGCAGCTCAGTTGACCTTTCCCTTCCATGTAGGAAACAGAAAGCGATAGACAATGCCGGTTTCAACGATGTTCGCGTCGTGAGTGAACGAGAATTGCCTCCCGTAACTGGTGAGAATGCGAATTTCGTGGGGCAAGTTATAGTCAATGCCGAGGTCAGCGCGTTGCGTATTCCGTGAGGGTGCGCCATCGCTTGCCAGGGCGTCGATTCGAAACGATTGCTGCACGCGGAATACCGGCTCGAATCGCCCGACCCAATTCTCTGGTCCACCGAATGCGTGCGTGCGGTAGTCGGCCTCAATCCAATAACCCTGCGCGTGCTGGCCATGGCTATACTCAGACCGCAGGCGAAGGCCTGTATCCTTTGGCTCCCACCACACATGCGTTCCGAAGAAATTCTCATGTGTGCCCTGCAGCAGCCGATCGTAGGAGAAGCCTAGTTCCAACCGTGCTTCCGGCAGGTAGAGGCTTCCGCGCCCGCCTGACGATCGTTCGGAATTGAAATACATGTTCCCGCTGCTCGCGGAGAACCACGCGTTATAGCCAAGCGAATACTTGTCGGAAGAAGCAGCCGATCCACTCAGCATGCCGCCAACACCGGTTCCGGTACCCATCGTTCCAATGCCCGCTGTGAGCGGCCCGTCCTGCAGGTTCTCGATCCAGATCTCCGACAACCGGTCGTTGTAGGTGTTAAAGGGAATCAAATAGCTGCCGGCAACGACGGTCAGATGGCTTGTGGCCAGATAATCGCCTTGCAGGTACAGGAGGCTCGCGAAGTGGCTGTGGCTGTAACCGGTCTCGCCCGCTCCATTGGGTGAAAACTCTTCGAGCAGAATGCCGCGTCCTTCCACCAGCAGCGAGTTGCCAATCGGCGCAGCAATCAGCGGTTCGATGTGCGGTTGATACGACGTGCTTCCAGCGTTGGTGCTGGTGAAGAATCCGACACCGCCCGAGAGCAACGGCGTGTCCTGGGCAGCCGCGATGTGCACCGCACCAACAGCGGCTCCAGCCGTTACGAAGAATACCGCCAGCCGCGCCAAACAATTTCCCCGAGAACGCAAATCTCCATTTCCCATAACAGCAACGTACTCTGCGCGCGGTTTTCAGTATGTCTCAGGAAGGTCTGATCATTGTAAGTTGATTGTCATCTGCAATGTTGTCAATTACTCGGTCGCCGATGCACGACGAAGAGCGGCGACTTTCCTCCGATTTCTATGAGTTGAGGGTTTTCAATCGGCTGTCACCGCTAAGACTGCTAGGTACTGTCAAGCAGCCGCTCCATACCAGCCAAGGTCAGCGATGGGTTACGTGGTTAAGGAGGAGCCGAGCCACACATTGGCGTGCCTTTTTCCTTGAGCACGCGAGCGTAGCGGCTGAAATGCAATCCCGAACGTAATCCAACAACTTGTTGTGTGACAGGAATGTGACGACTGCACGGAATGGACCTCAGTCAAGGATCATTTCCATATCCGCAACGGTCGTCTTACCCGTAGAAGGCGCAACGGCGTGTCGCCGCTCAAGAGGAAAGATGTTGGACGGCCGCTCGGCAGTGTCCGCGCCAAGTCGCCTGACCTGCAGTGCTATCGCGTGATGATCCGGTAAGCTTCCGCCGTAATATAGATGGTCTGCGGCCCACGGAACGGGATCTGGATATTCTGCCCCCAAACTACGCCCACGCCAAGCAGGTCGCCCGTGTAGTTTCCTCCGACTCCCTGGTTACGGTCGCCGTAGTAAACCAGAATCGCGGGATTGCCGATAGCTCCCGGGGTAAACAGGTTGGCCTGCACAACTGCCTGAATCTGGGCGACGGTAACTGGGCTTCCACTGCTCACGCTATGCAACGCTCCATAGCGAGCCCCAATTCGAGCCGCATTGGTTGCGCTCAAGTAGCCCATCAGGGCAAACGAGAAAGAAAAAAAGCCGAACGCCAGCAAGAGAAACACCGGGAGAACAAAGGCCGTCTCTACCAGCATGGAGCCGTTTTGGTTCTTCGCCCCCTGCCTTGCCCGGAGGAGGGCACGTCGCCGCCCCATCCTCCAAACCGCACGCATTTCGTCCCAACCGCCGGTCATTGTCATTGTTGCCATGCCACTCTGTAGGTTACTGTCGCGGTATAAGATTGGCTTCTCAGGGCCCGGGAGGCCAGGATCGGATTCAGGGTCGTGGATGCCGTCACCTGCACGTATTCCATCGGCCCAAAGCCGCTCGAGCAGGAAGTGGATGCGCTTACGTGAGCCCCGCCCGGCGTGCACGTATAGAACGTCGTCGCCGCCGGTGTCCCGCTGAGAGTCACCCCGTAGGACGCCGCATAGGCTGCCCATTGCTCCATCCCCGAAACATCGTTTTGGTTGCCGGGGGCTGCGCCGTAATCCGCCCCTTCGGTCGCGGCTTCCTGTGTCGCCATCACCTCGACCAAGAAGAAGGACACATCGACGGCTCCAACTAAAATTATCAGGAACAGGGGCATGAACAACGCAAATTCGACCAGTGCCTGGCCGTTCTCACAACTCCGGAATCGCTTCATTGCACGATTCCCCCCATGGGCGTAAATGGATCCCCGGTGGCCACCGTGGTGAAGTTACTCAGGGGCTTGATCGCCGTAGAAACCAGCAGCAGGTTGTCCACGTCGAAGCAGAGATAATGTGTCGCGGTGAACGGGCTCGACGAAAACTCTATTCCGGTTCCAACTGTGTAGAGGATTCCGTCCCCGGAGTTGGTACTGCTGCTCAGGAACTGGAAATCCTGCGCCGCCGTCTTAACCCAGCTCGGGTTGTTCATCAACAGGATCGTCGGAATGCTTCCGCCCGACGAAACCGTGGGAGCCGAAAGCGTCATCTGCGTATTCGTTACCTTA
The DNA here is from genome assembly GCA_964486495.1 of uncultured Occallatibacter sp. Lineage (GTDB taxonomy): Bacteria > Acidobacteriota > Terriglobia > Terriglobales > Acidobacteriaceae > Telmatobacter. The sequence continues at coordinate 416 of CAZANC010000001.1, read as the reverse complement.
AACTGCCCGTAGTTCCCGTCGCCCTTCTGCGTGAAGTACAAAGTGACTCCGCTGCCCGAGACCTTGGAATTCGTCCAGGTTCCCCCGCCGGTGATGATGTAGAGACCCGGACTCAAAGTCACGGTCGAGCTCGTGAAATTGAAGCTGCTGCAGTAGGTACCGGGGGAGAGAGTAAATGTGCTTCCACTCGTCCATGTGTGGCTGGTGTAGGTGCAGGAGGAGAAACTGGGCGGCGAGATGCCGTACGCCGTCCCATTCACGCAACTGGCGGAAAGCGTTGCGCACGCCGCCGTGTAAACCAGCGGATCCGTTTGGGACACGGCGCCAAACCTCGGTTGGTGATAGACGGTGCCTGAAAGAACGGAAGAACTCGAGGCGCCTACGACATTCGTCGCGTTGGTCCACAGCTTCGACGT